>PLNF01000114.1 GCA_003141715.1 Bacteroidales bacterium
GTCAATCTGAACGACACTCAATTGTCTGTCAAATCTATATCATTGCCAAAGACAAGTAACATTGAAATTATGGGAATAGATTCCTCACTCGGGATTGTTCAGGCAGCGAAAGACGGATCTCTTTATTTAAGAATATTAGCTGATACACCTTTTCAGATCCGTTCTCTGGATAAAAATGGACATGTTATACAGAGTTGTGACTGGATATGGTTACGACCTAATGAACGAAGGGGATGCGTTGGCTGTCACGAAGATCAGGAGCTTGTTCCCGAAAACAGAATACCTCTGGCAGTAAAAAAATCTCCGATAAGCGTTCCGGTTCTTATAAAAAAGATTAAAGAGAAATTGATTGACACTGAATAATTATGAAAAGATCACAAAAATTAATCCGGATTTTCGGAATTATTCTTGTATTGGGTTTGCTTATTTTTTTCCCCGGACATAAACTGGCCAGGGCACATGTTGATTCCAAAACAGCCACCACTGATCACCCTCTTTTATGTACCTCATGCCATCTCTATACTCAAAAGACCGGTATTATTTCAAAGCTGATAAATGCTGACTATCTCTCACCATTTAACCTTGCAGTTTCTGCAGATGGCGAACGCCTGTACGTTGTGGCCCAGGAAGGCAAAGCCCTGTTGGTGGTAGACGCTGAAACAGAAAAAGTATTGAATAAGATAAGTATTGGGAATCAACCACATTCAGTAATTCTCAGCAGCGATGGAAAGAGGGCTTATGTAAGTAATCAATGGTCAGATAATGTATCTGTTATAGACTTGACAGCTTCAAAAGTAGTGGACACACTTAAAACAGGCAATGGCCCTGCAGGACTTGCTTTAAGTGCAGATGGTAAATTCCTGTATGTTGTCAATTCATATTCATCAGATGTATCTGTCATTGACCTCAGTAAAGGGGAAGAAATAAAACGGCTGACTACGGGAAATAATCCGACAGGAATCAAATTATCTCCCAACGGGAAAGTGCTCTATGTAACGAGCCGGCGTGCAAATATTGTTCCTTATGGAGAACCGGTTGTCACCAAACTCACCGTAATAAATGATAGTACACAAAGAGTCAGTGAATATAAAAATATGGAATCGGCTTACATGATGGAAAATGTTGCTTTTACTCCCACAGGAGACCTGGGATTTGTGACATTGATCAGGCCCAAAAACCTTATCCCGTCTATCCAGGTTGAACAGGGCTGGATGATGACACATGGATTCGGGATAATTGACCGGAAGAATAACGGAAGGATAATTCAGTTATTACTCGATGAACCTAATGCCTATTATTCGGATCCTTTTGGCATTGTTATTACACCTGACGGCAAAAAAGCTTTTGAATCAAGTTCAGGTGTCAATCGTATTTCAGTCATTGACATAGACTCTGTGAGGGCCTTAATTTCAAAAGCTTCACCTGAAATGCTGAAAACATATTCAGATAATCTTGGAATCAGCAGCCGTTATATTATCAAACATATTCCCACAGGTGCCAATCCTAAAGGTCTGGCTCTTTCACCTGACGGGAAAAAGCTGTATGTGGCTGAAACACTTGAAGACAAAATAGCTGTAATAAATACTGAAACTCTTGAGACAATTTCGTCTATTGATCTGGGCGGGCCGAGAAGGATTACTGTGGCTCGTCAGGGACGCAGACTTTTTAACAATGCAGGACACACATTTCAGGATCAATATTGCTGTTATACCTGCCATCCTGATATGCATGAGGATGGACTGGTTTATAATATGTCAGGCAAGGACATGGGACGCAACGTTACAAATACAATGTCATTGAGAGATATTGGCGATACTCCTCCATATAAATGGTCAGGAACCAATCTGACTGTTTATAAACAGGACGGAATGCGTTTTTCCACTTATCTTACAAGAACAGAAACCTTCAGCTATAAAGATCTTGATGCTCTTGTTGCCTTTATAATTACAGGTATTCATAACCCGCCTAATCTAATGTACAATCCGAACGGTGAACTTACGGAGGCACAGCTGAGGGGTAAAGCTATTTTTGAACGTTCAGTGGATAATTATGGTAAAGTTATTCCTGAAAATAATCGTTGCATCACATGTCACCCCGCTCCATATTATACTGACAAAAAACTGGCATATGTTAGTACACTTTCCAAAACTGATGATTCTATATTGTTTGATACTCCTCATCTCGATAATATATATGCTTCTCCACCCTATTTACATGATGGGCGCGCTGCAACTTTAGAGGAGATATGGACAAAATATGGCAAGGATGATAAACATGGACTGGCAGGCGATATGTCAAAAAATCAACTGAATGATCTGGTTGCCTATCTGAAATCGCTCAGGTCCCCTAAATACGAAAATAAAGACTCAAAAAAACACCATGGTAAAAATAACCCTAATTAGACCGAAAATCATGAGAAAGACAACACAAAGAAATTACTTAATCTGGACTACAATTGCTGTAATCTTTTTAAGTGCATGTTCTCTGGGATTTATCCTGATTAAGAAGCCAGTTTCAAGTTTGAATCCTGTCCCTCAGACAAAATATTCAACTTCTGATAATACCGGGGCGGCCGGGAAAAATTCAGGCAAAACTGATATAAAACCAGATGCAAAACAAATGCCTGTTTATGGCCATTGGAAGACTTTCACAACAAAGGACGGTTTGCCTTCCGATCATGTATATGCCGTTCGTATAGACGGGAAACGCGTATGGGCAGGAACACATGATGGTCTTGCAGTTTATGAAGATGGAAAATGGAAAACCTACACAACAAAAGACGGTTTGGCTCATAACGGAGTGCTTGCAATCGATGTTAGCAAGGAAACAGGAGACGTATGGATAGGAACTCTTGGAGGATTAAGCCGGTTTTCTGCTGGCAAATTTGAAAATTTCTCCCAGTTTGACAGTGGTCTTCCAAATGATCTGGTTTACTGTGTTATTTGCGACGGGAAAGATGTATGGACCGCCACAGGTGGAGGTGCCGGCCATTATGATACTTATACAAAGGAATGGGAAATATTTACTGAAAAGAACGCTCCCATGCATGAACCCTGGACATACGGTGTTTCAGCAGGTGATGGAAAGATATTTATAGCAGCATGGGGAGGTGGAGTTATTGAATACACCCTCAAAACAAAACAATTCAAAGACTATACCGATCCTGATGGCGAAATGGAAATTGATCTGCTTCCCGATGATGGTGTAGTTCATGATATAACAACCGCAACTTCCTGGTCGGATGGCATCCTGTGGGTATCAACTTACTTTGGTTTAAGCAGTTATGATGGAACTCACTGGAAGGGATATTTCGATACAAACAGCGGTCTGGCCAGCAATTTTATAAATTTTATAAGGGCAAAGGGTCCCGTGGTATTCATCTGCAGTGATAACGGATTAAGCAGTACAGACGGTAAAAGCTGGGTTACATATAAGAAAAATGATAATAATAATGACGGAAAGGCCATCATTAAAAATTATGGTCGCAATGATGACAGCACAAGTAACAAAACTACACATGAGATTCCATTGTCACCTTCAATCGGACATAATTTTATTATCGGCGTTGATGCTGACAAGGATTACCTGTGGGTTGCTACAGAAAAGGGTGTGAGTCGTGGAGAGCTGCTGAAATAAAGTTGAAGAGTTGAAGAGTTGAAAGTCTGCCTTCGCCAAGGCTTCGGCGGATAAAAGTTGAAAGGGTTGAAATAATGTAAATAGCTGAAATAATGGAAGAAAAGCAATTAATGATAGATCTGTCAAAACTTTCTGATGGAGAGAGGGTGGAAATGAGAAAACTCGGAATTTTATCCGATGAAAATAAAATTAACGGATATGTACTTCCTTCTCTGCATATGAAAAGGCCTCCGATTGAAAAACATGTAGTGCATGCTCCACATGTTATCAACGAAGCTTACAACTATAAGAAACCGTCCTCCTTTTCACGGGCACTGCGCCTTGATTTTGGTGGTCATAAAGTTTTACTCATATCAGGAACGGCGAGCGTGAATGAAGAAGGCAAAGCCGAGCACATTGGTGATTTTAAAGCACAGCTCTGGAGAACTTACCTCAATATTACCAATCTTCTGGCTGCAGAAGGAATGTCATGGCACGATGTAGTAAGAACAACAAATTATCTGAGGGATATTGAAAGGGATTATGCTGAATTTAACAAAATCCGAACCTCTTTCTATAGCTGGCTGAATCTTGATCCACTGCCGGCCAGTACCGGAATTCAGGCTCGGTTATGCTGGGAAACACTCCTTGTTGAAATTGAAGTATATGCAATTTGTAAATCAAACTAATAAAAAGATCATGAAAGCAAACCATTGGGTAATAGCAACTTTTATCCTTATTTTATGGTGTCCCATTTTAAAATTAGATGGACAGGATAAAAACTCAAATTATGGCAAAGCGCCTAATGAAATTTTACCTTATGACAGGTTTACGAAAGCTTATAAATACTTTTTTGTCGAACCCCAGCTGTTTTATGGGGCAGGTCGTGAGATTCCGCCTCCCACGAATCTTAAAGAGGTAAGGATAGGATTTTTGGGGCCATTGGAAGGTTCAATGATTGTATCACTGGGTACACAGATGCTACAGGGAGCTACTCTTGCTATTGAAGAGGCTAATAAAAAGGGAGGATATCGTGGTATTCCTTTTAAATTAATGATACACAATGATGTCGGATTATGGGGAGCTGCAGCCAACGAAATAGTAAAAATGGATGATGAAAAGGTCTGGGCCTGGCTGGGGTCTATCGATGATATAGTCTCTCACGTTGCTATAAGGGCAACTCTTAAACTGGAGATACCAATGGTCTGTCCAGGTGATCCGGATCCTACTTTCACAGAAACAGCAATACCATGGGTGATACGCGTCATTAGCGATGACCGGCAGAGCAGTTATGGACTAGTTAATCAGATATATAAGAAGGATGGTCATTCCCGTGTAGCAGTGATCAGGGCCAACAACCGGTATGGAAGGGTGGGGATCAAGATATTCTCTGAGACGGCAACGCGTGTCGGTCATCCAATGGTCATTGAAGAGCGGTTTAACGACGGGGAAACAGATTTCAAAACACAGCTGGAGAGAATATTAGCCACTTCGCCCGATGCTATTCTCATCTGGGGAAATGCAAAAGAATCGGGTCTTATTTTACAGCAGATGCGTGCAATGGGATTAGAACAGCCAATTTATGGCTCAGACAGGATGGTTTCTCCGGAGTTTCTTAAAATTGCAGGCAACCTGGCTGATGGCATAATGACTACATGTCAGTATAACCCAAACTCCGATAATCCAAAATTAAAAGCATTTCAGACCAATTATTTCAAGAGATTCGGTCTGGAACCGGATGTATTCGCAGCACATGCTTATGACGGTATGAATATGATCATTGAATCTATAAATAAGGTAGGGCTGAACAGGGTTTTAATCCGCGATGTTCTCACCGATCTGAAGACTTTTCAGGGGTACCAGGGCGTAACCGGCAAAAAAGTTTTTGATCAGTCATGGAATAATATTGCTGATATATGGATAGCTAAAGTCCGTCATGGCAAGTTCGAATTTACTCCAGCTCCGCCAATGGATCCTAAAAACAAAGTAAATAGTAAAACTGAAAATTATTAATCTGAAAGGGAATAGACGATGGAAACAAATCCATGCAATAGACCCATAAACGGTGAATCTTCCATTCCGTCCAGAGTGAGTCGCAAGACAAAGCCGGATGATACAATTGTGAATATTAACGGAGTTCAGGTAGGCGGTGCTGAAATTATAGTTATTGCAGGGCCATGTGCCATTGAGAGTCAGGAACAACTCTTTGAAACTGCCAGGTCGGTAAAAGCTGGCGGGGCATCTATCTTAAGAGGTGGAGCTTTCAAACCCCGCTCTTCACCGTACAACTTTCAGGGCCTGGGAGAAGAAGGGTTGAAACTACTTGGTATTATAAGAGCGGAGACAGGTTTACCCGTTGTCACCGAGGTGATGGATACACGACAGGTTGAACTTGTGGCTTCATATGCCGATATGATTCAGATTGGATCGCGTAATATGCAAAACTATCCTCTTCTGAAGGAGGCGGGAATGTGCAGGAAACCGGTTTTACTGAAACGGGGTATGATGGCAACTATTGAAGAGTATCTAATGGCAGCCGAATATATCCTTAAACAGGGTAACGAACAGGTGATTCTTTGTGAACGGGGTATCCGTACTTTTGAAACATCCACCAGAAATACACTCGACCTCAGCGCCGTTCCGATGCTAAAACGGCTCAGTCATCTTCCTGTAATAGTTGATCCAAGTCATGGAACTGGTCTCAGGTGGATGGTACCTGCAATGGCAAAGGCAGCTGTAGCTGTTGGCGCAGACGGACTAATAATGGAAGTACATTATAAACCTGAAGAGGCAATTTGTGACGGTTACCAATCGCTCAACCTCGATGAATTTGCAAAGCTGATGTGTGATCTGAAAAAAATAGCCGTGGCAGTCGGGAGAGAAATTTTGTCACCAAAACCTTCACCAGTATAATTTTTAACAATTTTTAGCAATTTGTACTTTTTGTTATTTATTTCTTATTCACTTTAATCAGTTACCCCCTTCCCAACCTTCCCCCAAGGGGGAAGAAGCAGTGAAACCTTTCCCCCCTGGGGGAAAATGAAAGGGGGTAAAAATGAGCTCATTCGATGAGATTACAGAAATTATTCTTCCATACGTTCTTTATATTAGTCTTTCTGGGATTCATTGCCGGAGATGTAAAAGCCGTTCAAAATACTGACGGGCCAGGAAAGACAGTTAAAATCGGACTGTTAATACCTGATAATAAATCCCTGGCTGCTAAATACGGCGCTGAGATGGCAATACGGAAAGCCAATGAAAAGGGAGGTTATAATGGCAAGCCTTTCCAGTTGGTTGTGCGATCAATGGAAGGCCCCTGGGGAACAGGTTCCAAACAAGCGGTCAGTCTTATCTTCGAAGAAAATGTGGCTGCAATAATGGGTTCTTCTGACGGGAGAAATGGTCACCTAATTGAACAGGTTACTACCAAAGCCCGTATAGTTTTTTTATCAGCATGGGCAAGTGATCCTACTCTGGCTCAGGCTTTTGTACCGTGGTATTTCAGCTGTGTGCCAAACGACAATCAACAGGCTGATGCACTTATCGAAGAAATTTATACTAAAAGAAAAATTACTAAAATAGCCGTTGTTTCAGATAATGATTATGATTCGAAACTGGCTCTGGAAAGCTTCATTAAAAGAACAAAACTAGCAGCCAAAGAAGATCCGTTGCAGCTATTCTATGATAATTCCAATCAGAATTATAATGATTTAATTGATCAGATCAGTAAAGCAGATGTCAGAGGTATTATTCTGTTTGGAAAACCTTCAGCTTCGATGAAATTAATTAATCAACTGAAACAAAGGAAAATGAATCAACCTGTATTTGGTACATTATCTCTTCTGGATGAGGATGAATTTTCAGATATGGACCTGAAATATTATGAGAATGTTGTATTAGTTTCTTCCGGTAACTTGTCGGGATCTAAGGGTTTAGCCTTCCGGAATGAGTTTCAGAAAACCTATGGTAAATTGGCGGGTGCCGTTGCAGCATATTCATTTGATGGCATGAGTTTACTTATTGAAGCCATAAGAAATGCCGGACTTGATCGTGAGAACATTCAAAAAGCCCTTTCAAAAATACATTTTGAAGGCGTCACCGGACCAATTCAGTTTGATGATAAAGGGAAACGTATGGGCACTCCAGGTCTGATGGAAATAAAAAATGGCATTCCAGTCACAGTTGAAAAACAGGCTCGACTTTAAATTCTTTGTATTTCATCCCCTTCGACTTATTTCAAGAAGTGCAGCTTGTTTTACTATTTTTATATCCTTTTCATTCAACTCAATAAATCCATCCTTTTCAAATATTTTAAGGAGTTTCACTGTACTTTCAGTCGAAATTCCTGCAAAATCTGCGAGATCCTTCCGGGAAAGAAGCTGAAATATTTCCGGTTTTTCACTTTTTAAGCTATCAAGGTATAATAAGGTATCTGCCATACGGCCATTCATCTGTTTATACATAAGGTTCCGAACAGTGTTAAGAAGGTTAGTATTTTGCTCACAGTACCTTTTAATAATATTGAATGCGAACATTCCGTTTTGTTTAACCACTTTAGCAATAGCTTCTTTTTCAACCAGGAATATATGGCAATCAGTCAAGGCGACAGAGGAATAATTGAAAGTATTTTCAGAAAACACAGCCGAAAGTCCTACAAATTCACCTGGTTTGATTATCCTCAGGTTGTAGTTCTTTATACCATCACCCTCAAGATATTGTTTTGCAAAACCATCGATAATAAACAATACATAAGAGGCAAATGCTCCTTGTTTGGTGAGATTATCGTCTTTACGGAAAAGCACCTGAGTTTTGCTTGCTCTCACAACTTCAGCCTCTTCCGGTAGAAGCATCTGAAAACATGGTGCCTTGATATCACAAATAAAATCGCTATCATTTTCGAGTATGGTTTTCATGTCTTATTGATCCTTAAAAAGGTACAAAGTTAACTTAAATCAATAAAAAACTTGTCCTTAATCAACTGTTAACTTGTTGTACTGCTTCCGTAATTTGCCAATTTCATGGACAATGCACCGTACTTTTGTACCATAAACTTAAATATAAAAAGTCATGTTGTACACTAATTTAAAACATCTCGAATCAATTGCTGATCATAATAAAGCAATCAGTGAAAATGAAAATGTAATGGTAATTTGTGGACGCATGGGCCCCATGTGTATTCCTGTTTATGGAATAGCCGAGGAACTTGAAGCTGAATATAAGCATGTAAAGTTTTATGATATGGAGTTTGACAATCCTATATCAGATGTCATCCGAAACTTACCTGAAGTTCGTGGTTTTATGGGAATTCCATTTACAATTTATTATAAAAATGGTAAAGTGGTTAAAGCTACTTCCAGTATCCAGACTAAAGACCAGGTAAAAGCAATTTTGAACAAAGAATTTTCTGTAGTAGTAACCGTATGATTAAAATTTAAACAGCAACAAATAATAACAGAATCACATGCAAACAACATTTATCATAACGAGTATTATAATTACAGTTTTTGGTGGATTATATCTGATGGCTCGTGCCAGAATGAAAAATATTCCATTTGTTGCTGATAACGCTAACATTCTGACCTTAACTGATAAAAATTTCAGCCATCAGACAAAAAACAAGTTGGTCCTTGTGGATTTCTG
>PLNF01000017.1 GCA_003141715.1 Bacteroidales bacterium
GCTATGGGATTTTAAGAAAAATGCTAACAAAATTATTGGAAGATTAAGTTATAGAAACGCCCAACAGCCAACAATGTATAAAAATAATAGCCGTGACAGTAGTAAATTCTAGGGGTGTAGCCCGCTACAACTTTCGTGTAACTTGATAGAAAAGTGCCACGCAGTCGGCTACTATTCTTATACTAAACGTTGGGCGGCATTGTATAAATACACTAAAACCTTTAATAAAAAAGGATATTATGAATAAATTTCTGATTTTAATATTTTTAATAAGTTGCAATACAATTTTTGGACAGGATATTACAGGGATTGTGATTAATGCTGATATCAAACAACCTGTAGAATTTGCTAATATAGGGATTGTTGGTAAAAATGTTGGAACAGTTACCGATTTAAATGGAAGGTTCAATTTTTTTGTGGATTCTAAGTATGATAATGATACAATTCTATTTTCAATAATTGGGTATAAACCCTTTTTAATTAAAATTGCTGACCTTAGAAAAACCATTGATAATGAAGTACTTCTTAAAGAGAAAGCATACGAATTAGCAGAAGTAGTTATAAGACCAAAAATATTTGAACAACGAACCTTAGGTGTGACAACAAAATTTAAAAAGATTGCAGCAGGATTTAAGAATAACATACTGGGCTATGAATGTGGCATACTAATGCAAGTAAAGAAAACTGCATTTATAAAAAAAGTAAATATAAATATTTCGTATTGTTCATATGATACAATATTTTATAGATTAAATATTTACAAAGTTCACGGAAAAATGGATTTTGAAAATATTCTCAGAGAACCAATTTATATAAAAATGCCAAAAGAAACCGTTAAGGATGAAATTCAAATGGATTTGCAGTCTAGAAATATAGTTATTGAAGGTGATTTCCTTATTACGCTTGAACATGTTAAGAACTTAGGAAATGGATATCTTTATTTTTGTGCTGGATTAATAGATAAAACCTACTACAGAAAGACAAGTCAAGGCAAGTGGGAAACAGCATCAGGTGGAATAAGTATAAGTGTGATTGCAGATGTCGAAAAATAATGAAATTAACAACGACAGCCCAACATGCGATATTGCCAAAAAGGGTAACATCGGTTTGCAATGCTCATCGCCCGCATCAACTTCTCGTGTACTTTGACTGGAAATCGCCCACAATCCCTTACTGGCAATATTGCCAACGTTAGCAAGAATTTACGAAACACAAAAAATATACGAACAAGCATACGAAAGAATTGATGACCGTATAAAGTGGGATGGTGTAAAGGCCTGACAACCTAACCGCATATGGTAGGTAAGATCCCAATTAACATACATGACTTTTCAACAAACGCTTTATTCCGACCAAAAATAATTAATATGGTACAGTCAGATGCAAAGCGACTGACTTTTTCAGAGGGGCCTACCCTTCACTGTAAACCACATCCCGCAAACCGCATAAACAAATGAAATTAAAACACCAAAGTTTGCGGGAAGAGGTTTACAGCCCATCCCTGCCTGTATGACTTGATTACGGACTGGACGACAGAGTTCTCGTACATCTTGATAGTTTTAAAATTAACCCTACATATAACTCGGTCGGTTTAATTAATTGGCTTCGGCAGCCCGGACTATTTCTCAATCGGCCCCCAAAGTCTATAAGAGTAAACACCAACCCACTTATTAAATCTCGTGGCACCCGGACTGATCCTGCTGCCGAGACAAAGTCAATAGGGCTGCCGGCCGACGCTCTGGTGCCTTGTTTTTTGCTCACCATCTTGACTATTTCATCATGACACGAGACTGCTCGTCCACTTATCGGGACTTGGTACTTTTTAACAGTTTCATCGTGACACTTGGCTTCTCGTCCGTTTACCGGGACTGGCAAAAAACGCGGCACCGCGACGCAGACGCCAACTCAATTAAACCGCCGGGCCGTTATATGTAAGGTTTCGTCGTAATACCATGACATCCAACGCGCAAGCAAGAGTTTGGCAGCTTGCCACCGCGACTGCCTACGATGCTGCCAAACACATGCTTTTTTGCCACCTCGAACCTACAATATACTGGCTTTTATGTTCCATTATGATTTCAACATTGCCGTGAAAACTCTTAAATCAATCTTTATTTATCATATAGCTTTAATTAAATAGTTTATTTACATTTGGTATATGATTAGACAATCAGAAAATAGAATAGAATATTTAGGAACTACAATTATTTTTATTCTATGTTTTTTCTTTCTTGCTTCGTTTCATCAAAATTCAAATAATCCAGATTTATCAGGAGTATTTAGATATCAAATGACGACCCAGCATTCAGTTGCTATTCCGTCAAAAGATGTTCCACAACTTTCTTCTCTTCAAGGTTTTATGTCAAAGTTAGATGAAACGAATTTTATACATCTTTCTGAACAGCTCAAATTATTCGCGGACAATAGATTAATTAATCAAAGAATAGGTTCCCTGCACAAAGTCGCATTACTGATAAAACCTGTCTTTCAGGAGTTTTATTATCATCAACAATCGTTATCGTCAGAGGATATTCTGATTTTAAGTTAAACAAACACACTTTAATTCTTTCATTTCTGGCCTTTTAAAAACAAAGGCTTAGTGTTAACTTTAAAATCATATTCAATGTTTAAAAATTACATCAAAACCGCAATGCGGTTTTTAAAACAAAATAAAGTATTTGCAAGCATAAATGTTTTTGGGCTTTCAATTGCTTTGGCCACTTCCTTCATTATTTTACTTTTCGTCGTAAATGAACTTAGTTACGATACTTGTCATAAAAACCGGAAAAGGGTTTTTAGAGTTCTTAATTATTATGTGAACTTTAAGAAAACAATACCGAATACGCCTTACATTCTGGCACCAACACTAAAAGAAGAATTCCCTCAAGTTGAAAAAGCAATCAGTATAAGCAAAATGACAGGCTTCAAGTTAAAACTCAAAAACGAGTTTATCGATGTCCCTGATGCCATTTCTACAGCCTCGGAAGTATTCGACATTTTCACACTTCCTTTGATCGACAACGCATCGAATCACAATCTTCTGGAAAATCCAAACTCCATTGTATTTTCCCGTGATTTGGCTGAAAAAATTTTCAATACGGAAGATCCAGTCGGAAAGGAAATTATTGCTAAAGTAAATGATGAAGATCATCTTTTTGTTGTCACTGGCATATTTGAAAATATCCAAAAGAACTCTAGTCTCAGAGCCCAATGCTTTGTTAATATTAAATGGGCAATTGAAACAGCCAATAAATATAACGAAGGAGGCAACTCAGATAAGGATTGGGGACTAGACTTCACGATAACGTGGGTATTACTTTCAAAAGATTGCAATGTTTCTTCGCTGGAGCAGCAATTTAGATTTTTAGAGGAAAAATATGTTAGAAAAGTTCCAGACAAACATTACTCTCTTCAAAATTTATCTGCTGTTTATCTCGGGTCGAATGATATATTGTATTCCGAAAACAATGGTAATATAAACACCATTAGAATGTTTTCTGTAATTGCATTTCTTATTCTTCTAGTTTCAACAATAAATTATATTATCCTTTCAACAGCAGTATCAACCGGAAGAGCTAAGGAAATTGGTATTAGAAAAACATCAGGTGCCGAAGATCGAAGTATAAGAAATCAATTGTTTGGCGAATCAATACTTCTAACATTATTTGTATTGCCTATCGCATTGATTATTATGTGGTTGGCCCTCCCTTATGCTGGGAGATTGTTTCAAACAGATCTTAAAATAATAAGTTACAATATTATTATCTATGTCTCTCTATACCTGGCTTTGACAATATCTATAGGTATTGCATCTGGCATATATACATCATACTATTTATCCAGATTAAAGGTTATAGATATTTTTAAGAACACCACACATTTTAAAAAAAGAAAACAGTTTTTCCGTTCGTTCCTTATTGTCCTTCAATTGGTTATATTTTGTTCATTTGTGTCAAGCACTCTCATCATTCGTTCGCAATATCAATATGCCTTAAGGACAGATCCCGGCTTTTATATGAAAAATATTCTTCTTATTGATCTTGGGAATGATTTTAGAGGTTACTCAGTCTTTTTAAACAGCATAAAATCTAATCCTTATGTGGTTGCGGCCTCCGGAACTATTGAAGCTCTTCCCATCAAATCATACAGTGGTTTTTTGGTAAAGCATTTTCAGGATAAAATCCTGAAAGTGCCAGTGCAAGGAATGTTTGTTGATTATGACTTTCTAAATACAATGGGCATTGATTTAATAAAGGGCAGGGACTTCTCTGAAGAGTTCGGCAGTGATGTGAAAGCTACAATTCTGAATGAGCAAGCAGTTAAACAGTTAGGTATAATTGATCCTATTGGGAAACCTTTTGGAAGCCGAACAATAATAGGTATTGTAAAAGACTTTAATATTTATTCCATCAAATCAAAAATTCCTCCTGTGAGTATTGGTTTAAACGAACGTGATTTCCATCAGGTAGAAGTGCATTATAAACCTGGTACTCTGAATAATTTTTTGCCTCTTCTTAAAGCAGAATGGAAAAAGATCGCCCCTGACAGGTCCTTCGAATATTCGACTATAGAAGAACATATCAGAAATATCTATTCTTCAGAGAAAAATCTAAGTACCATAGTTTCCATTTCTGCATTCTTTACTTTGCTAATAGCTCTGTCCGGATTATTTGGTCTTACTTTATTCGTCTCAAAAACCAGAACAAAAGAAATTGGGATTAAAAAAATATTTGGAAGTTCTGAACAATCAATCATCTTTTCATTCCTTCGAGTAAATTTTATTCTTGTATTATTAGCCTCCCTGTTTTCAATTCCTGTAACTTTTTATGTTATGACAAAGTGGTTAAATAGCTATTCATATAAAGTACAAATTAGGTGGTGGGTATTTGCGATACCATTTGTTGTTTCAACCATTGTGGTTCTTTTGACGGTATTTATTCATTCTTATAAAGCATCACGCATAAATCCAGTGCTTGCACTAAGATATGAGTGATTTAGCCTTTCTATAAGATAAACGTCATTAACTTTAACCTTCTACAATTATTGATTCCAACATTTAATTAGAACCGGCCCTTCCTCTGTAAACCACATCCCGCAAACTTTTAAGACCTAGATAAAATTTAAATTCAGGTTTGCGGGAAGCGGTTTACAGTCCGGACCTACCCGTAGACGAGATAAAAGACTTGACGACAAAGCTTTCACACATCTGGACAGTTTTAAAATTAACCCTACATATAACTCGGACGGTTTAATTAATTGCCTTTTGCAACCCGGACTATTTTATCTTCGCATCCAAAAGTCTATGAGAGAAGAATTTAACATACTTATTAAATCTTGTGCCTCCCGGACTGTTCCTGCTGCCGAGNNAATAGGGTTGCAAGCCGACGCGTTGGTGCCTTGTTTTTTGCTCGCCATCTGGACTATTCTATCATGACACAAAAGCTCACTTCCGTTTATCAGGACTTGGTACCGTCAAGACAACTTATCATGACCCAAGACTTATCTTCCACCTACCGGTCCCGATAGCTATCGGGATGTCAAAAAACGCGGCACCTCGACGCGGACGGCAACTCAATTAAACCGCCGGGCCGTTAGTGTTAATTTAATGGTTCCCTGCACTTTAGTTAACGACAAACAAAAAATTCACCGAAGAAGATAGGGTAATTCAATCATTATGTGTCATAAATGTGATAATAAAGCTAGAGATCAACATTTAGTGTTTGCATTTATGAAATCATTTAAAAGTGATCTCGTATTTTTCTTGTTTTTATTTTCTTACATATCCGCTTCAGGACAAACTCCGGATACTCTTTTAAACATAGATAAAAAGGAGGATCGCAATAAAGTGGTTCTTTCTACAAAAGACAATTACCTGTTTGTATATGATGGTTTATATGACATGACTGGTTCAGCACAAGATTTTTTATCTGTCTCACATTTATTTGGAAGAGGTTTAGATGAATTAACATGTAAACAAAATTTAACAAATGGTTATTATGAATGCTTGAGTAAACAGGCTTATTTAGGCAGAGTTCTTATTGATGGGCTGAATTTTATTTTTACCAACTGGTTGTCGACAATACAACATGAATGTATGGGACACGGATTTAGGGCGCGTGAATTCAAAGCAAGAATTAATAGATATGTAGTCACACCTTTTCACGCTTATGTTGATTTCCATAGGGAAGATTTACCTTATTATGGACTTTTAATAGAAGAAACCGCAGGTAGTGAAAGTAATACAGTATTTTCACGTGAATCATTTCGTCAAAGTCTTTTAAACGACTATTCTTATCATTATTATTTTTATTCATTCGTATTAAAGATCGATTTAGGCATGTATGTTTTAGGTACACCAAAAGTTGGCTCAGATGAATGGAACAATCCTACTCATTGGAGGGATATTAATAGATATATTAATGCCTTTGTAAGCGGTAATTACAAATG
>PLNF01000031.1 GCA_003141715.1 Bacteroidales bacterium
TTTGCTCAATTCTCAATTACCAATATTACAAAAAAAAACTATTACCTCAAACAAAAAATTATTGTGGAAAGAAATATGATCTCTTCTTAATCAGGGGATCGATATCGAAATACCGCATTATGAAAAGCTCATCCTTTTCCTCAGTTTTGCCCAATAGCCTGTCACTGTCAATTTCATTCGTACCACTTTTACCGGTCAGCATTCCCCACAAAGAAAGAACACTCTTTCTGCCTGTAGTAGTGACAACTGTAAACCTGTACAGAGGTTTCTGAGCTTCAATTGATTTCTTCTCTGCTTCTCCTATATTAAAAGCCCACGATTCAAAAGGGACCCATGCAAAATAGGAAATATAACGAACAACCAGCGAAGAATCCCATCCGGTGAGCCTGCCGGAAGCACTGGAAAGAAAATAATGATGATCTTTATTAATAATCGAAAAAGAGGATGCACTGTCAGACATGTTTTCAAGCTTTACTGAAGCTATTTCTGAAGGTAAAAGATTAAAAACTGTATATGGCTGCCAGAATAATTCATTAAGTGTAAATCCGGAACCAATATCTCCCTCATAACCCGGGACATAGACAACAAAAGGTTTTGAAGCCTGCATTATCTTCATTATGTTCCCGTAGGTGTTTGACCCTGTTTTGAAAACAAAAAAAGTCTTCAGGAGTCTCCTTTTTTCATAGACTTTCACCTTAACAGGAATAATATTTTTCCCTGATATTTCACTTTCAAACAATTCAGGAGATACAGGGGATTTAATTTTCATCTCTTTCAAAATCCTGAGAATAAAAAGGATGCCGCTTTTTCTTGCTTCAACCTTACCGTTTATTAGCCAGCTCTCGCCCTTTTTCTCAAGAGTCAATCTTTGCCTGCTTTCTGAAAATTCGATTTTTGTAATCTCTTCCCTTGGTTCAGAAGCAAACGAGCTATTGGTTTTTCCAAAAGGTGATCTACTCCTGAATAAGATAAGAAGGAAGAGTCCGATAACCATGAACAAAAAAACAACCCTGATCAAAATCTTATTCATTATAAATGACTTGTGTATTTCTTTGTTCTGAAATAGCTATATAGTAATCCTCCAAGAATAACTATTATTACAGGGCCGGCTATATTGATCAACTGCCATTTGAGCCGGTCAGCTTTTATTATCTTATGATTAAGCAACCTTAATTTGAGTTCTCTTGATCTCAGTTCCATGATTCCATTTTTATCGACCAGCCAATTAAGGCAATTTATAAGGAAGTCCCTGTTGCCATATACCTGTCCTGTATATTTATCCTGTCCCAAAGGAAGCGGTGTTTCATTCAATCCTGACCTTTTTACTTCATTTCTTATAATATCTGCATCAGCGATAACTATCATCCTGGTTTCTTTGCTTTCAGTCCTGATTTTTAGGTTTTTATCTTCGGTCAGATTACTGACTGTCCTGTTTTTAAAAGCTGACGAGAATATGCCTTCCAGCAAAACCGCTACCGGAAGGTTTGGCTTATTAAAATCTTTCTCAACAGGAGTCAACTCCGCTTCTTTCAGGCTTATCATAACGGGAGGAGAAATTGTACGGCTTAAGTCAGAGGTTGACAGAAGTATCTTTTTCCTGATTGCGGGGTCAAGTCCAACCGTGTCGATATAATTTACGAACTCTCCCTCCACTCTGTTCAGGTTTCTTGTGATAGGGTGATTTGCAGATGGCTTAAGCAAAGGGTAATAAACCCATGGAGCCGGAACTACCTGTTGCCGGGTACCGCCATTCATAACCATAAGCCTGATCGGGACACATTCAATATCCTGAACGATTGCAGGGTTGATTCTTACTCCATACCTGAACAACTGATCTTCAATATTTAACGGACGGTAGAGTCCAACTGTTTCACCAAACACAAGACTATCAGAATTTACTGCCACCTCATCGACCAGCCACATAACCTTACCGCCATTCATGATGTACTGATCGAGCACCAGTTTATCTGACTCATTGAACGCTTTCTCAGGACCTGCAATTACAACTGCTGAGTATTTGTCAAGGATACCTGGTTTACCTCCGATAACACCCCTATCGATAGTAAAAAACCTGGCAAGATTCATTGTTATATCAGCTGTTTCAATCTCCGGAAGTTCGCCCTGGCCTTCAATAAAAGCAATCTTGTTTATAGTATCTGAACTGAGGGTGGCTATCGTTTGAATCATCTCATATTCAAGACCTTCAACTGAACGCAATATGTTTTGTTCATATGAAGATGTGGAATTATTCAGAAAGTTAACAGGTACTTCAATACCGTTATAATTAACTATCATTCCCGGAAAAATAATCTTCTGTGAAGCTCCTCCCTCAGAGTCGCCTGTATGAAGATCAATAGGGTTCAATCCTTTGTTTGCTATGGTCTTGTATAAAGCTTCTCTCTGTTTTGCATCCTTTCCGCCGGAAGGATTAATAAACTCATAGTCAATTTTCTTATCGGATGCGATTCTGAATTCATCAAGCATTTCTCCGACAGATCTTTTTAAACGTTTTAATGGAATAGGTATTTCTCCATCAAGATACACCTGTATGTAGATGTCATTTTTTAAGTGACTTAGCACGTGACGAGTTGGTTCAGAAAGAGTGAATCTTTTGTCTTCAGTGAGGTCATACCTTAATCTCAAGAATGAGCTTGCCAATGGAACAAGAATAATTCCTGCAACTACTGTCAGGAATTTCAGCCAGCTTCTCAATTTAATTCGATTGTCACCTGTTGTTTCTGGCATGGCTTAACTTTTTTTCATCCATTTACGTGATAAGAGGTGAAATCTTGTAGCTTCATTAAAAAGAACAACTACTGCCACGAAATAGACAACATCTTTAATATCAATAACTCCCCTGCTAATAGATTTATAATGCTCGTTGATCCCAAGCCTTATTACAAATTCATCCAGTTTTTTTAGACCGGGCAGATAGGCAAAGGAATCAAATCCCATAAAGAGAACAAAACAAATCAGTACAGCCAGAATAAATGCAATTACCTGATTATCTGTAAGAGATGAAGCAAATATCCCGGCAGATGCATATACTGATGCCAGAAAGAACAGGCCGATAAATGATCCCATTGTACCTCCCTTGTCAAGGTTTCCGGGAGATTCTCCAAGCTGATAAACTGAAAAATAGTATATGAGTCCCGGCAAAAGCGCGAGCAGAACCAGACAGACTGAAGCAAAGTATTTTCCGTAAACAATTCCTCTTTCGGTGATTGGTCTGGAATAAATCAGTTCAATGGTACCGAGCCGTTTTTCCTCTGCAATCATCCTCATTGTTACAGCTGGTACCAGAAACATGAAAAGCCATGGGGAAAGGAAAAACAGGGTATCAAGTCCGGCATACCCGGTATCGAGTATATTCCATTCGCCGGGAAAAACCCACATGAACAGACTATTAATCAGTAGGAAAACAACTATTACTATATACCCGGTAAGGCTACTGAAAAAACCGCTTATCTCCTTTCTGAAAATCGTAAACATATATTTTATTTGGGTGGTAAAATTACTGCATTTTTTATATCCAAAATAATAACTCCTGAATAATAAAAATTGATAATCTCCCGGTAATTGAATCCCTTTGTTGCCATCTCCATAGCTCCCTCCTGACAAAGACCGACACCATGTCCATAGCCTCTTCCTTTAAGTACAATGGAATCCCCGATTGCATATACCGAAAAAAATGTTGACCTGAGGTTCAGATCTGATCTTATCGTCCTTAATGGCATTGAGAAAAATCCTGTTTTGTAATCAGCTAGTCTGGATTCCTGTAAAAAGTTGAATACCGATGGATCATCAACCTTTCCATTATATCCCGATTTCCTGATATAACTTGCCCATTCGTTTATCGGAAAACTCTTTTGCCATGTAGCATTTCTTGAGGTAAGGCAGTACGGATCCACAACACTTTTAAGGTAAGGCTGACCCGAAAGCCAGACATCTTCAGAAGATGAAGTCTCACCACCGCAGTTCGAATGGAAAGCAGATATGATAAGAGTACTATCCTTATTAAGAATAACAAGTCCCCTGGTTTCCAGAGCTGCCTTATTAAGAAGAGAGTCTGATGATAAACCGTTAAAAGCCTGGCAGTGTGTATTATCACATACATTATACCTGTCTGCCAAATGTTTATCGAAATATTTGTACATGTATGTCCGGGCAATAATAGCCTGGGTTTTAAAATACTCTAAGTTTTTCCCGGTTCCACCCTCAGCCTTAACTACCCCTGAAATATATTTTTCAACATCGGAAATATTTATAAATACTAATGTCCCCAGATCCGGGAAACTCTGAAGATCACCTGAATAGTATTGTCTTATACGTGATTTCCCATTCATCATAAGGGAAAATGAATCATTTCCGGTTTTGCCTCTAAGGATCAGGGAATCACAGACAAAGCCTTTTGTGTTTCTTTTCTTAACAGCAAGTTTTCCATAATACCTTGTCATGATGACAGGTTCATTTTTAAATACCGGAAGAATTTCGCCGTTAAATAGATTTAATTCGTAGGTTCCTTCAGTAACTGAAAACACAGCAGATTCCGGAGACTGATTAGCAAAAAGTCTGATTTTTACCTGTGCCGAAACGCCTGTACAAAAGACAGTTAATAATAAAACAAATAATATTTTCAATCTCACCACAAATAGTATTTCTTCTTTTTACCACAAAGGCACTCAAAGATCATCACCAAGGTACTCATAGGACTTTATAATTTGGCTCTACATCTCTTCGTCCCTCAGTCTCTTAGTCTCTTAGTCCCTCAGTCCCTCAGTCCCTTTCCTCAACTCCCTAACCATCTCCTTGGCTATCCTGCCTGATGCACCTGCTGATCCCAGTTTGCTCTTTAATACCTTATAATCAGATAATAATTTTTCCCGTTTGTCGCCGCCCGGCAGAATGGCTTTAAGCTCTTTCAAAAGAGAGTTCTCAGTAAGGTCATACTGGACTAACTCCTTTACAACTTCAGAACCCATGATGAGATTGACTAAGGAGATATATTTCACTTTGACCACCATCCATGCAATCAGCATTGAGAAAAAATCACCCTTATAACAGACAACCTGCGGAGTATTATGCAGTGCGGCCTCAAGAGTTGCTGTTCCTGAAGTAACGAGTGCAGCTTCTGCAGTGTACAGAATTTCGTAGGTTTTTTCCTTAATCACTTTAACCGAAGCATTACCAATGATTTTAGTATACAGTTCATCAGGAATGTTCTTAACTCCGGCAAGAACAAATTGATATCCCGGGAAATGATTTATCGTTTTCATCATTTCAGGAAGGATAAGCTCAATTTCATGCCTGCGGCTTCCGGCTAACAAAGCAATTACAGGTTTTTCTTCAATCCCGAGATATTTGCACATACTTTCTTTTGCAGGAAACTGTGAGATTCGCTTTTCAGTCTCATCGATGAGTGGATTTCCCTGATATTCAACAGTTATACCATGTTTTTTATAAAAATCAACCTCGAAAGGAAAGATGATGAACATATGATCGATAAACTTTTTGATCTTCTTCACCCTGCCTTCATTCCATGCCCATAGTTTAGGCGATATATAATAGAAAGTCTTATATCCTGCTTTTTTTGCAAATTCGGCGATCCTGAGATTGAAACCGGGATAATCGATAAAAATTACAACATCCGGCTTATATTCAGTTATATGCTGCTTACACAGTCTAATGTTCTTAGAAATTGCGCCGAGGTTTTTTATAACAGCGATAAAACCCATAAAAGCCATTTTCCTGTAGTGAACCAAAAGAGCGGCTCCGGCAGATTCCATGAGGTCGCCGCCCCAGCAGAAGATCTCCGCACCTTTATCTGCAACGAATAACTCTCTGATAAGATTTGAGCCATGAAGGTCACCCGATTGTTCTCCTGCAATGATAAAGTACCTCATACTAAAAACTTTACTCCAAAAACAATCACAGCCCAGACGATAGTCATTGCCAGCACTCCACGGGTAGCCCTCAGCATGTCGAACCGGTTAAATATCATAAAAATAAGAATATTCGGGAATACACATAAAGTAATTGAATGTGTAATAATACTTGAATCCGCTATCCTGACAAGATATGAATGAAGCGATTGATGACCTGAAGAAAACAGATAAATGGTTATTCCAACAATAAATGGAAATACAAGTCCTGAAATAACACCTGTGAGAACTTTGTCGTATTTTCCGTAAAATTTCATCTTTTAAACCTTACTTTAAGTTTATCAATATACCAATGGGCAGTCATATCGACAGTAACGGGCACTACTGAAACAAAATTGTGTGCAATAGCCCATTCGTCCGTATCGGTTGCGTCCGGTTCATGATTCTGAAAAACTCCAGTCAGCCAGTAATATGTTTTTCCCATCGGATCTTTTCTTTTTTCAAACTCCTCTCTCCAGTTACCTTTTGATTGCCGGCATATTTTTATTCCTTTTATTTCACTCTTCTTAGCAGCCGGAATATTTACATTCAGGCAAATACCAACAGGAAGAGGCTCTGAAGCAAGCTTCTTCATTACGATCCGGATATACTTTTTACATATTGAGAAATCAGCCGTAGGTGAAAAATTATTCAGGGAGAACCCGACAGAACTTATCCCATAAAGACAACCTTCAATAGCAGCTGCCATGGTACCTGAATAGAGAACACTGACTGATGCGTTGGATCCATGGTTTATCCCGGAAACTACCCAGTCAGGGGTTTGTTCAACCAATTGATTAATAGCAATCTTCACACTATCTGTCGGAGTACCGTTGCAGGCATATATCCGGTGCCTGTCATTCTCTTCAAGCAACTTGACACGCAATGGGGTTTTAACAGTCAGAGCCTGAGACATTCCCGACATGCTTTCGATGGTAGATATGAGAATGACCTTTCCAAATTCCTCCATCACTTCAAGAAGTGTCTTTAATCCCCCCGCATACAAACCATCATCATTCGTTATAAGAATAAGTTTATCTTCTTTTTCAACAACCATATACTGCCTGTTTGAGTTACAAATATAGTCAAATTAGAGACATTGATGGAGCTTTATTATGAAACCGCTCCGCGGTTTAAGATTGTAAATACAATTCCTCTCCTATTATTGGTGGAACCGCTCCGCGGTTCATTTTTTAACTGATGTTAATCCGAAGAATAAACGCCAGAGGCGTTTCATCAATTTTTAAAAACCTCATCCTAGATCATATTTTAAAATTCCTTACTTTTGCAATCTTACTGGTAATTATATAAGCTCAACTCTAAGATGAAGATTTCGTACAACTGGATTAAAGATTATTTAAAGATTGATCTTGAGCCTGCAAAAGTTGCAGAGATTTTAACAGCTATTGGCCTTGAAATTGAAGGAATGGAAGAATGGGTCTCTGTAAAAGGGGGACTTAAAGGGGTAGTAATTGGTGAAGTACTGACCTGTAAGAAACATCCTGCTGCCGATAAACTTTCCGTAACCACAGTTGATATTGGCGGTCCTCAGCCCCTTCAGATCATTTGTGGCGCCCCTAATGTAACAGCAGGCCAGAAAGTTCCGGTCGCAACTATCGGAACAGTAGTTTTTAAAGGAGATGGGAGTTTAGAGATCAAAAAATCCAAAATCCGTGGAGAATTATCTGAAGGGATGATATGTGCGGAAGATGAGCTGGGCCTTGGCAATTCTCATGAAGGCATAATGGTCCTAGATAAAGATCTAAAACCCGGAACCCCCGCAAGCAGTTATTTTAAAATTGAAAAAGATTATGTTTTTGAGATTGGGCTTACTCCTAACAGGATCGATAGCGGATCACATTTTGGAGTTGCAAGAGACCTTGCAGCATACCTGAATCTGAATGCCGGAATGGATCAGAGAGCCGTACTACCTTCAGTATCAGCATTTAAACCTGATAATAACAACAATCCGTATGAGGTTATTATTGAAAACTCAACTGATTGTCCAAGGTACACAGGCATAACTATCAGCGGTGTAACAATAGGGGAATCTCCCGATTGGATGAAGAATAAATTAAGAGCAGTGGGTCTTAACCCGATAAACAATGTAGTAGACATCACGAATTATGTCCAACACGAAGTCGGTCAACCCCTGCATGCATTCGATGCTGATAAAATTGAAGGGAAAAAAGTCATCATAAGGAACTTGCCTGACAGAAGTAAATTCATTACCCTGGATAATGTTGAAAGAAACCTCTCCTCACGCGATCTGATGATCTGCAATCCAAAGGAAGGAATGTGCATCGCAGGAGTCTTTGGCGGAATTAAATCCGGTGTAACTGCCTCAACAAAAAATATCTTCCTCGAAAGCGCCTATTTTAATCCTGTTGCCATCCGTAAGACATCAAAGAGACACGGATTGAAAACTGATGCATCATTCAGGTTCGAAAGAGGGGCAGATCCGAATATCAACATATGGGCTCTTAAGAGGGCAATAATGCTTATAAAAGAGATTGCAGGTGGAAAGATTTCGTCGGATATTGTCGATGTTTACCCAAACCGTATCAAAAATGTTCAGGTTGATGTTAACTATAACAATATTAACAGGCTTATAGGCAAGAAGATTGAACCTGATGCTGTAAAGAAAATTCTTTCCCTTCTTGATATTGAAATAACTCATGATGACGGAGTCAATCTTAAGCTTGTAATTCCATCATATCGTGTTGATGTTAAACAGGAAGCCGATGTTATTGAAGATATCCTCAGGATATATGGGTACAATAATGTCGAGGTTAACATGCATGTCAATTCTACTCTTTCATATCCTGAAAAACCTAATAAGGAAAAAATTGTCAATATAATATCTGATCTTCTGTCAGCCAATGGCTTCTCGGAAATAATGTGTAACTCTATTTGCCCTGCTTCCTGGTATGAACATAACGACGATTTTGATAAGAATCAACTTGTGATGCTGGCGAATCCGCTTAGTTCAGATCTTAATGCAATGAGACAATCTCTGCTTTTTGGAGGCCTCAGCTCTGTAATATGGAACATTAACAGGCAGAATCTCGATCTTAAACTTTACGAATTCGGGAATTGTTACTTTCATCATAAGTCAGATAAGCCATATCCCAAAGTAGCCAATTATATTGAAAAAGCCTCTTTCGATCTTTTTATTTCAGGAAATACGGGACGTCAGAGCTGGAACTGCAAGACCAATCCTTCAGACTTTTTCAACATAAAATCATCAGTTGAAATGATTCTTTCAAGGCTGGGAGTTAACCCGGAAAGTTTATCTTCAGGTGAAACCGATAAAAAATATTTCGCAGAATCTTCCACTTATCTATTTAACAATAAATTAGTTGCTGAAGCAGGACGTATATCGAAAAGCTATCTTTCAAAATTTGATATCGGTCAGGATGTTTACTGGGGTCATATTGAATGGGATTTACTTATTAAACTGATTAAAACTCACTCCATCTCTTTCCACGAGCTCCCAAAATATCCATCGGTAAAGCGCGATCTTGCATTGCTTCTGGACAGGGGTATTAAGTTCGGCCAGATCAGAGATATTGCATTCCGGACTGAAAAAAACATACTTCACGATATTAATCTTTTCGATGTTTATGAGAGTGATACTCTTGGTAAAAACAAAAAGTCGTATGCTGTCAGTTTCGTACTTCGCGATGATCTCAAAACAATGACGGATAAGAATATCGACAAGATTATGAATAATCTCATTAAGGCTTTTGAAAATGAACTAAATGCGCAGATAAGATAGATAATGAATAAAAACAGGGTCGAACTGATCAAAGGAGACATAACTTCACTCGATGTTGAGGCCATCGTGAATGCGGCCAACAACTCTCTCCTTGGAGGCGGTGGTGTGGATGGGGCAATTCATAATGCAGCAGGGCCCGACCTTCTTACTGAATGTGAGAAACTTAACGGATGTGAAACCGGCCACTCAAAAATTACTGATGGTTACCGGCTTAAAGCAAAACATGTTATTCACACTGTGGGTCCTGTCTGGTATGGAGGCTATCGTGATGAACATTCTTTACTCGCATCATGCTATAAGACCAGCCTTGCACTCGCGAAAGAAAAAAAAATAAAGACATTGGCATTCCCCGGGATTTCAATCGGTGCCTATGGATTTCCAAAAGACCTTGCTGCTTTGATTGCTGTGAATGAAACCAAAAGATTCCTGAATAAAAACAGCTACCCTCAAAAGGTAATATTTGTCACTTACGGTGACGATAGTTATGAAACTTACAGGAAACTTCTGGATCAATGATTGCACTTTTCAGATCAATTAGAGACTATTTCTCTCTTGTAATGTTCAGCCATACTGTTTTTGCAATGCCTTTTGCTCTTATCGGTTTTTCACTCGCCGTATCAAAACCAGAATTTGACTTGAGCATTAGATTGCTACTTCTTGTAATTCTCTGTATGATCTTTGCAAGGAACACTGCAATGGGATTCAACAGACTGGCTGACAAAGATTTTGACGCTATAAATCCAAGGACAAGAAATAGAGAGATACCCTCCGGCATAATCAGTGCAAGGGCCGCTTTAATATTTGTCATCATCAATGCTGTTCTTTTTATTGTCACAGCAGGATTTATTAACAGGTTAACTCTGTTTCTTGCACCTGTCGCATTACTCGTTATTATTGGATATAGTCTGACTAAGAGAATTACTTCACTATGTCATTTTGTGCTAGGGTTGGGGCTCAGTCTTGCTCCCATAGGTGCTTATATATCAGTAACAGGAAAATTCAGTGTTCTTCCTGTAATCTACTCATTTATTGTTCTGAGCTGGGTTAGTGGATTTGATATCATCTATGCTCTTCAGGATGATGATTTTGACAAGTCAAACCAACTCCACTCACTGCCATCGGCTACCGGAAGAAAGAAGGCCCTTGCTATTTCAATCTTTGTTCATTTTATCACCTTTATTCTTGTAATTACAGCCGGATTTGTCGGGAATAGCGGAATGATTTTCTGGACAGGTGCAATTATATTTACCATATTATTGATTTATCAACACAGCATAGTCAGACATGATAATTTGAGCAAAGTAACACTTGCATTTGGTACTACAAATGGTATTGCGAGCAGCATTTTTGCAATCTTTGTCATTATTGACCTTATTCTAAGATACCATTGACTTAAAATTTATTCTTAAGGAATTGTTCTTATTAAAGTTTTTTTGTTTCTTGGCACCTTAAATAATCATTGTATGGAGGAATTAGTTATTAAAGAGGTACTTACCAGAAAAGACCGCCGCGACTTTATTTATCTTCCGCAAAAAGTTCACAAGAATGAACCAGACTGGCTTCCTCCTATCTATATGGATGAACGGGAGTTATACGATAAAAAGAAGAATAAATCATACCAGTATGCTGATGCAATCCTTTTATTGGCATACAGAGATAAAAAACCTGTCGGAAGGATAATGGGGATCATAAATAACAGATATAATGCTATTAATAATGAGCAGCACGGACGTTTCTGTTTTATGGAGTGCTTTAATGACAAGGAGGTTTTTCATGCCCTGTTAACCAGGGTTGAAGATTGGGTAAGACAGAAGGGGATGACCAGGATTATAGGACCACTGGGATTTTCTGACAAGGACCCTCAGGGTTTTCAGATAGAAGGATTTGAGTATCCCCAGTTTATGACAGCTCCGACCAATTCACCATATATGCCTGAGCTGATGGAAAGCGAAGAGTATGAAAAAAAGGTCGATCTTGTAAACTACCTGGGTATATTACCTGAAAAATTTCCTCCTATATATGAAAAAGTTTTATCGCGGGTAGATAATAACAAAGAGTATAAGATCATTGAATTTAATTCAAAAAAGGAGTTAAAACCATATATTATTGATGTACTGGAACTTATGAATGAAACTTTTGCGGAGATTTATGGGTTTGTTCCTCTTAATGATAAAGAGAAGACAGAATTTGCTGCCCGTTACCTGCCCATACTCGATCCTAAGTTTATTAAAGTCATTGAAACAGAGGGTAAATTGGTAGGATTTGCAGTTGGTATGCCGGATTTAAGTAAAGGAATACGAGATGCAAAAGGGAAAATATTCCCTTTCGGGATTTTTAAGATCCTGAGAGATTCCAAGAGATCAAAAAAATTGCTGATGATGCTTGGCGGCGTTAAAAAGGCTTACAGAGGGAAAGGTCTAGAAGTACTTATGGGTGTTAAAATTCTCCAGTCGGGTATTAAGCATAAGATGGAAATGATTGACAGCCATTTGGTTCTGGAAAATAACACTAAGATGAGAAGCGAATATGAAAGAATCGGATGCCAGGTAGTCAAGAAATTCAGGATATATCAGAAAGTGCTATAAAAATTATTAAGGCAGTAAAGGTCATAGAGGCTGTCCCTTATTAATCATTTTTCAGATCAGAGTTCTTTGTTGAATATATCACAAAATACTTTTAATTTTACAGGAATAATTTTGAAAATTGATGTCCCGTATTTCTTTAACGGAAAATTGTCAGGTTGATATATACAAGAATATCAAAAACAGAGATTTCTTTTCTGTAATCCTGCAGTATAAGTCAAACTAAACGACTTATTATCAGCATTATAACTATCACTCAAATTTTTTAAACATTTTTATAATCTATTGAAATCATGGACTTGCCATTCACAGAACCATTTAAAATCAAGATGGTCGAAAACATATACCGGAGTACAAAAGAACAGAGAGAAAGCTGGATTAAAGATGCTTCATTCAATCTTTTTAACCTGAAATCAGAACAGGTATTCATTGATCTGCTTACAGATTCCGGTACCGGAGCTATGAGCGACAAACAATGGTCCGCTATGATGCTTGGCGATGAAAGCTATGCCGGGGCCTCCTCATATTATAAACTTAAAGATGCGATTAAAGATATAACCGGGTTCAATTTTTTTCTGCCTACTCATCAGGGAAGAGCTGCAGAAAATGTCCTCTTCTCTGTTCTTGTGAAAGAGGGAGACCTCGTTCCCGGGAACTCGCATTTTGATACGACAAAAGGTCATATCGAATTCAGAAAGGCAATAGCAGTCGATTGTACAATTGATGCTGCTGTTGACACAACAACCTGGCATCCGTTTAAAGGTAATGTCGATATTGAAAAACTGGAGAATGTTCTTAAAACCAATCCGTCCGGTAATATCTCCTGCATAATCGTTACAGTCACCAACAATACAGCAGGCGGACAACCGGTAAGTATGGCCAACCTGAGAGAGGTAGGAAAGCTTTCACGTAAGTATGGCGTGAAATTTATAATTGACTCTGCACGATTTGCAGAGAATGCATATTTTATCAAGTTGAGAGAAGATGGCTATGCCGACAAAGATATCAGGGATATAGCCAGGGAAATGTTCTCCTACGCTGATGGCATGACCATGAGTTCAAAAAAGGACGCAATTGTGAACATGGGAGGCTTTATAGGCTTCAGAGAAGAGGAACTCTTTCGCCAGGCTTCAACATATAATATTATCTATGAAGGTTTTATTACATATGGAGGTATGTCGGGAAGGGACATGAATGCCCTTGCCCAGGGACTATATGAGGGAACTGAATTATTATATCTCGAATCGCGTATAAACCAGGTTTCCAGATTGGGAACCAGAATGAAGGAGTACGGAATTCCGGTTCTCGAGCCTTTCGGCGGACATGCTGTATTTATTGATGCAAAAAAGTTTCTTCCTCATATTCCTATTGAAGAATTCCCGGCCCAGACACTCGCACTTGAACTTTATACCGAAGGCGGAGTAAGAGGAGCCGAAATAGGTGCACTGATGGCAGACAGGGATCCGATTACCCGCCAAAACAGGTATCCAGAACTTGAAACTGTCAGACTTGCTTTGCCAAGAAGAGTCTATACTGATAACCATATGAATTATGTTGCTGCAGTAGTAAGAAATGTTTTTGAAAGAAGAGAGCAGATAAAAAGGGGTGTTAAGATTAGCTGGGAAGCACCAATAATGAGACATTTCACTGTCAGACTTGAAAGGTATTAATGTGACTTTGATCATTCGCTTGGCATGCTAATATTAGTAATTTAGCAGGGAAATATGTAACTTACACTCGCTTCAATTTTATTTATATAATATTCAGGAAATGATCAAATCCATGACAGGCTATGGAAAAGCCATTGCTGAAACACCTCAGAAAAAAATAACAATAGAAATAAAATCACTCAATTCCAAACAACTTGATTTAAATACCAAGCTTCCATGGCTGTATAAGGAAAAGGAACCTGAAATCAGAAATCTTATCAGTCAGCGGCTTGACAGAGGAAAAATTGATTTTTCAATTTTTTGTGATATGCTCGATGATGAAGTGGTTACTGTTATTAACAAATCAGCTGTCAGAAATTATTATAACCAGTTTAAAGAGATAGCTGCTGAACTAAAAATAGACCTTGATGATCAGATATTTACAGCTATAATGAAACTGCCTGACACTCTGAAAACTGAAAAGCCGGAGATGCCAGAGGCTGAATGGAAAATAGTCAGAAAACAGATAATTGAGTCGATAACAATGCTTGACCTGTACAGAATTGAGGAGGGGAACTCAATTATGCTGGATCTCAAAAAATGCATCGGAAATATTTTATTGTTACTTGAAACTGTCCAGACTTTTGAAGCAGGAAGGATTACGAAAATCAGGGAAAAGCTACTGTCCCTTCTGGAAGAAAATCTGGGTTCAGAAAAAGTAGATAAGAACAGGTTTGAACAGGAAATCATCTTTTATCTTGAAAAATATGATATCAACGAAGAAAAAGTAAGGCTTAAAACCCACTGTGATTATTTCATTGAAACAATCAACACTCCTTCACCAAACGGAAAAATATTAAACTTCATTGCCCAGGAGATTGGACGTGAGATCAACACTATAGGTTCAAAAGCGAATGATGCTTCAATTCAAAAACTGGTGGTGATGATGAAGGATGAGCTGGAAAAAATCAAAGAACAGACATTGAATGTTTTATAATCAGGAGATGTAATGGAAGGAAAACTGGTTATCATATCCGCTCCCTCAGGTGCAGGGAAAACAACAATAGTTAAACATCTGCTCGATAGCGGATTAAATCTTTCGTTTTCAGTTTCTGCGACTTCCAGGGCAATAAGAGGCAATGAAACTGACGGAGAAGACTATTTTTTTCTAACAGTTCAGGAATTCAAAAAAAAGATTAAAAACGATGAATTCGTCGAATGGGAAGAAGTTTATAAGGATCATTTCTATGGTACATTGAAAAGCGAACTCGAGAGAATATGGGCAAATGGGAATAGTGTTTTATTTGATGTTGATGTCAAAGGCGGGATAAGCCTTAAAGACAAATTTGGTACAAACGCAATTGCAATCTTCATTATGCCTCCTTCAGTTGTGGAACTTGAAAACCGGCTTGTAAAAAGAGGGACAGATACTGTTGATAAAATCAGAATAAGGATTGAAAAAGCAAAAGATGAGTTAAAACTTGCTAATCAGTTTGATACGGTCATTGTGAATCACCAGTTGGATAAGGCAAAAGAAGAGACTTTGAAAATAGTTTCATCATTTCTTGGAAGATAATTCCGGATACTAAGATGACAAAAATCGGTTTATACTTCGGATCATTTAACCCTGTCCACAATGGCCATATGGCCATTGCAGGATACATGACCGAATTTGCCGGTCTTGACCAGGTATGGTTCGTGGTAAGCCCGCATAATCCTTTAAAAAAGAAAGAGACTCTGCTTGCCGATCATCATCGTCTTTATATTTCACAGCTGGCTATAGGGAATAATGATAGGCTCAAAGCTTCAGATATAGAATTCAAACTGCCTGTTCCTTCATATACTATTGATACCCTGACATATCTGAAAGAGAAATACCAGAAAAATGAGTTTTGTCTGGTAATGGGTGAAGACAATCTATATACACTTCATAAATGGAAAAATGCTGCTGAACTTGTAAGTAAATACTCTATTTATGTTTATCCTCGTCCTGATACAGCAAAACCATCGTCTCTCCTACTCGATCAGATACTTTTAGCCGCTGATGTTCATCACGTTAATGCTCCGCTTATGGAAATCTCCGGCACTTTCATTCGTAACGGAATTAAAAATGGGAAGGATATGTCTTACTTCCTCCCTGAACCTGTGTGGAAATATATTAAGGAGATGCATTTTTATGAGAAATAAAACGATACACGGCAATTGATACTAAATCTGTTAATGCTTCCTTTGAGATGGCTTCACCTAAGTCTCCTGATGATTTTAAGATGTATTTGTCAGGGAAAGCTTATAAAGTAAAATAGGACTTGGGACATGAACCCCTCTGTCATCCGCCAACTGGCGGATGACATCTCCCCTAAAGGGGCGAAAATTCTTTTTGTTCTAGTTGAATTACACTTAAATACAGAGTATTTTTCCCCCCTTGGGGGGAAATACAAAGGGGGTTTTAGAGTGCTTTCTGTACTTCCTTAATTATCTCTTCACCCCTTATCAAAGCTTTCTCATTCATAGGAATAAGATTATGATATCTTTCAGGAAGGGATTTCTTTAAACCCTTAATAACATTCTCCAGTTTAATTATCGGTTTCACTTTAAGGAAGCCGCCCAGAACAATTGTATTGAATGTTTTCGGGCTGTTCATCCTGGAAGCTTCTTCAGCTGCATCAACACGATAGACATTGATATCCTTTCGTTCGGGATGCCTTGTAATACCATTACCATCATAAATAAGGACACCACCTGGCTTGATTGAACTCTCAAATTTATCAAGCGATTGCTGATTCAGGATGATTGCAGTGTCGAAATGTTTTATAATTGGTGAACTGATCCTTTCGCTGCTGATTATTACAATAACATTTGCTGTTCCACCGCGCATCTCGGGTCCGTAGGATGGCATCCAGCTTACTTCCATATCCTGCATCACACCTGAATATGCCATTATTTTACCCATTGAAAGGACACCTTGTCCCCCAAATCCGGCTATAATTATTTCCTCGGTCATTTTCTTATGAATTTTTTTATTTACTGGAATTGACTATTCTTGTGGTGTTTTCAGGTCTCCCAGAGGATAATACGGAAACATATTTTCCTCCATCCATTTATTAGACTGAACAGGAGTCATCTTCCAGCCTGACGGACAGTTTGAGACTATTTCAATCAGACAAGTACCCTTATTAAGTTTCTGATAATGAACGGCTTTTCTAATTGCTTTCTTTGTCTTTTTAACATTTGCTGCTGTATGAACGCTCTGCCTCGTAACATAGTAAGATCCGGGAAGAGTTGCGACAATATCAGTTATTTTAAGTGGATAACCCATGGTTTTAACATCTCTGCCATAAGGTGATGTTGATGATTTCATGCCGGGTAGAGTGGTCGGTGCCATCTGTCCTCCTGTCATCCCGTAAATACCATTGTTAATAAAGATTATCAGAATATTTTCTCCCCTGTTGCATGAATGAATTGTTTCAGCAGTGCCAATAGCAGCAAGGTCACCATCGCCCTGGTAAGTAAATACAAATTTATCCGGTAAAAGACGCTTAATAGCTGTTGCAACAGCAGGAGCACGGCCATGTGCAGCCTCTTGCCAGTCAATATCAAGATAATTATACATAAAAACGGAACATCCTACCGGAGATACCCCTATTGCTTCCGATTGAAGACCTTCTTCATCAATTATTTCGGCAAGGATCCTGTGAGCAGTACCATGCCCGCAACCCGGACAATAGGACAGAATGTTTTCTGTCATTATCCTGGTTTTCTTATATACCAGATTTTCTGGTTTTATTATCTCTTTTATTCCCGAAAATTCAACCATTGATTAATCTCCTATAAGTTTTGATTTCAGACTTTCAACCACCTCTTCAGGTGTTGTAACAATGCCTCCCATTCTGCCAAAATGATAAACAGGAACTTTGCCATTGACAGACAGAAGTACATCCTCTACCATCTGTCCGGCACTCATCTCGACCGATAACATTCCTTTTACTTTGCCGGCTAGCTCATTGATCCTTTTTGTCGGAAATGGGAATAGAGTTATTGGTCTCAGCAAACCTGCTTTTATACCCTGTTCCCTTGCAAGCTGAACTGACTTCTGGCACACTCGTGCGCTCGTACCGTACGCAACCAGAATATATTCAGCATCTTCACATTGAAACTCCTCAAACCTTACTTCTTTTTCCCTGATCTCATCATATTTAGCCAGGAGTTTTCTGTTAAACAATTCCTGTCGATTCGGATCAAGGTCGAGTGATGTAATAATATTTCTTTCCCTTGTTGAAGGTTTTCCTGTTGTAGCCCATTCAGGAATAGTCTTGGATCGCTCTTTCTGTGGACTCAGGTAAACTTTTTCCATCATCTGTCCGATAGCACCATCGGAGAGCATCATAACAGGATTCCTGTATTTAAAAGCCAGTTCGAAACTCAGATCGACAAAATCAGCCATCTCCTGGACCGATGCAGGAGCTAATACTATGAGATGATAATCACCATGTCCTCCTCCCTTTGTTGCCTGAAAATAATCTGACTGGGCAGGCTGTATGGTCCCCAGTCCGGGGCCACCCCTGACAACATTGACTATAAGGCATGGGAGTTCTGCTCCTGCAATATAGGTGATACCCTCCTGTTTAAGGCTTATCCCTGGAGAAGAAGATGATGTCATGACTTTTTTACCGCAGGCCGCACCACCATAAACCATATTAATTGCAGCAATTTCACTTTCAGCCTGAAGAACCACCATACCAGTTGTCTCAGCAGGATTTGCTTCCATAAGGTACTCAATGATTTCAGTCTGAGGTGTAATGGGATACCCAAAGTAGCCGTCTACTCCGGCACGGATTGCAGCTTCAGCAACTGCTTCATTTCCTTTCATCAATCTTAATTCCTTTTCCATTGATGCTTATATTTTTGTTTTATAAACTGTTATTACACCGTCAGGACAAACCATAGCGCAATTGGCACAACCGATACACAGCTCAGGATTTGCAGGAAATGCATAGTTATAACCCTTCCCATTCACCTCTTTTGCCATCGCGATAGTACCTGTCGGACATGTAACCATACATACTTCGCATCCTTTACATTTCTCAACATTTACTACAATGCTGCCCCTTATCTTTGCCATATTCTAATTTATTAATTCTATTATATTGGATGATCTTCACTGAATTTTTTTAAACGTAACTCCAGATCACCGAATTGTTTGCGTGGAACCTGTGAAACACATGCTCTCAAACCATCAGGTCTGTCACTTCCTGTTGTAACAAGCGAAATCGCACTTATTCCATAACATAGAAGTTGTTCGATCAATCTGTCCCCTGACATGCCCGGGTAAGCGATAGTAAAATAGAAACCATCGGCCAGAGGTTCATCCAGGTCCATGTCATAAACTATCTGGAAGCCATTCGAAATGAACATCTTTTTCATTTCCTTCGCTTTTTCACCATATTCCAATACATCATCCCTGTATTTATAAGTTCCGTCGTTAACTGCCTTCAGAAGGGCAGCTAAACCAAACTGAACAGAGTGGGATACTCCCGCTGACAAACCATATAATGCACCAAAGATAGCCGAATGTCCAAACTTATCGGTTGAATAGTACCTTAAAAGGTCGGGATAGGATCTTTCAAAAAGCTGATCAGATATAGCCATCATACCTATTCTCTGACCGGCATAGCTGAATATTTTGGAACTCGAAATAAGCATAATATATTCATCTGTATAGCGAGCAACTGTCGGCTGGAAAGGAGGTTTACCCGGCTTTGAATAATCTTTACGGAAATCCATACCAAAGTAAGCCAGATCTTCAATAACGATAACATCGTACTTCCTTGAAAGTTCGCCAATTATTGCCAGCTCTTCTTCTGTCAGGCAGATCCATGAAGGATTGTTCGGGTTTGAAAATAACAATGAAGATATCTTTCCCGATTCCAGATGTGATTCAAGTTTTTCTTTAAGTTTCTTTCCCCTGTAATTATAAATATCAAAAGAATAGTAATCGTGACCGAGCATTTTAACCTGCTGCTTCTGAACAGGAAAACCAGGGTCAATAAACAGAGTTCCCTCCTTAGTCTTGTCATTTCGGTTAGCTACCAGGAAACTGACCATCGCGCCCATCATTGAACCGACTGTCGGAATACATCCTTCCGGAGCAATATCAACATTAAGGAATAGCTTTATAAACCTGGAAGTTTCTTTTTTCAGGGATTCGACACCTGAGATGTCGGGGTAAACTGACGCAACCCCGTTTTTAAGTGCAGCAATTTCTGCTTCTATTCCAATATCAGGAGCAGGAAGGCCTGGAACACCCATTTCCATCCTGATGAATTTTATGCCTGTATTCTCTTCAATTTTATTTACAAGGTGAACAATTTCACGTATCGAAGAAGCTCCTGGAGAGGGGATACCGATAGCTTTGGCCAGCATTTTTATTATATCAGGAGATATAGGAATAACAGTCATATCGTTTCAGAAGAATTAAAATTCCCGTTTGTCAATAACACGTTTGGATTTTCCTTCGCTTCTTTCAATAATTTTTGGTTCAACGAGAGTCACCTTTATGCCAAGTCCAAGTGCATTCTCGAGATTATTCTGCAGTTTCTGCTGCAGTGATTCCAATTGACTTATCTTATCCTGAAAGAAAGCCTCATCAACTTCTACTTTCAGTTCAAGAGTATCGAGATTATTTACCCTGTCGACAATTAGAAGGTAATGTGGTTTTATTTCGCTCATCTCAAGAAGAACGGTTTCTACCTGCGACGGAAAGAGATTGACTCCGCGTATAATAAGCATATCATCGCTGCGTCCGAGACATTTTTCCATTCTTACCATTGTCCTGCCGCATTTGCATGTATCATAGGTAAGCCTCGTAAGGTCGCGTGTCCGATACCGGATAAGAGGTAAACCCTCCTTAGTAAGTGTTGTAAAAACCAATTCGCCGGCACCGCCTGCCGGTAAAACCTGAAGAGTATCAGGATCTATTATTTCAGGGTAGAAATGATCCTCGTTTATGTGCAATCCCTCCTGAATCAAACATTCACTAGCAACCCCCGGACCAATTACTTCACTAAGTCCATATATGTCTATAGCTTTGATCCTCAGCTTGTCTTCAATCTCCCGTCGCATGTTCTCTGTCCATGGTTCAGCGCCGAAAACACCCACTCTCAATTTTAAATCATCACGTTTAATCCCGCTCTCCTGTATAGCTTCAGCGAGGAACAGTGCATATGAGGGAGTGCAGGCAAGAACAGTGCTTCCAAAGTCGTGCATAAGCTGTATTTGTCTTACAGTGTTACCCCCCGATATGGGTATTACAGACGCTCCTATCTTTTCCCCTCCATAATGAAGTCCCAGACCTCCTGTAAAAAGACCGTAACCATAAGCAACCTGGATGAAATCATTTTTGTTTGCGCCCGCACTTGTCAAAGTTCGAGCCATTACCTCCGACCATGTAGATATATCATTACGTGTATAACCGACTACTGTGGGTTTTCCGGTAGTGCCAGACGAAGCATGGACACGTACAATCTCGCTCATGGGAACGGCAAATAATCCAAAAGGATAATTGTCTCTGAGGTCCTGTTTTGTAGTAAAAGGTAATTTGGCTATATCATCAATTGTCTGAATACTTTCCGGCGCTAAGCCGGCTTCCTGCATTCTGTTCCTGTAATACGGCACATTGAAATATATTCTTTCAACTGTTTCTCTGAGTCGTTCACTTTGAACATGCTTAATTCCGTTTCGATCCATACACTCGAAATGGCGGTTCCAAATTTCCATATTAGAAGATTTAATACAAAGAGTTAATCAATTTTTGTTTCGCCTGGGTTCAGGAACAATATCTTAAATTTTATATAAATCACTAGCCTTCAGCAATTCCATTTCATGACTTTTCAGTGCTTTAATAGCGTTCTCCGTATTGCTGCAACGAAGAATTATGATTGATTTATCACCTACTGAAAATGCGTAAGTATATTCCACACTGATATCCAGATCTGAAAGAATCTTCAATATCTTTGCATAGTGTTTTGCTTCACTGGGAGCCATCACGGAAATGACTTCGGTAAGGTTCACCGTGAAATTTTGCTTTTTCAGAAGCTCTCTTGCCTTCTCAGGATCAGAAACAATAAGACGTAATATCCCGAATTCCGTAGTATCAGCAACGCTTAATGCAGTTATCCTGATATTCTCCTCTCCAAGAACTTCAAGCACTTCTGTAAGACGTCCTGATTTATTTTCAAGAAAAATTGATAACTGATGGATAATCATATCTTTAACGATTTTATAAGTAAAAAGAATTTTCGAATATAAATATAAAATTTAACAGGTAGCTAAAACAATACTAAGATTATCTCTCAATTCTAATCCTGGCATCAACAACTGTAATGCCGTCAGGGCTTCCGATCAGCGGATTCAGATCCATCTCCTTTATTTCAATAGCATACCGTAATAAACTTGACAGCCTTACAATGATCTCTGCAAACTTTGATTCATTAATTCCAGGCTTTCCACGGGTTCCCCGAATGATACTATAGCTCCTGAGACTCCTGATCATCGATTCTGCTTCATTGAATGTGAGAGGAGCAAGTCCAGATGACACATCACCAAGAACCTCCACGAAAATACCTCCTAAACCACAGAGAATTATATGGCCAAAACGGGGTTCATATTTTGCTCCGATAAAAAGTTCAGTGCCTGAAAGCATTTGTTGCATAAGTACAGCCCTTACTCCTTTTATCTGCATCATTCTTCTGAACTCAGCTTCAAGATGTTTCACCGATCTTATATTGAGTGTTACCCCACCAACATCAGATTTATGAACCGGGCCCACAACCTTAAGTGCAAGAGGATAACCGGTTTTGTTTGCTACCGATAATAACTCCTTTCTGGAACTGACAACTTTTTCTTTCACAACAGGTATATGCGCTGCATTAAGAAGTCGTTGAATGATTGCAGGTTCCAGATAACCATCGGGAGATTCATCTATTATCTGTCTTACCAGAGACACATCAATATTTTCAAGAAAAATCTTCTCTTCTGCCGGTGACGGAGTATTGAATATTTTAGTCAAAGCACGTCCCAGGACTACTTCATCAGGGAAATTGACATGACCTTTATTAAGGAAATATCCCAGTTCTTTAGAAGAACTTGTCACAGATGGTAATATCGGATAAAGTGGTTTATTACAGTCTCGGATTTTCTTATGCAACAGATCATAAATTTCTGTCATGTCATTCAATCCATTGCTTCCAAATATCACGCTCATACCATCAATCAGCGGAAGTTGTTTATCGACATATTCTATTACACTGTCCAACTGATCATTGGTCGCAGTTGCTATCATATCAATAGGATTAACAGCAGAAGCTCCTGTGTTCATCATAGCCAGTAAATTATCATGATGAACACCGGTTATCATTGGAATATTCATACCCCCGGCCGATAATGCGTCAGTAAGCATTACAGCTGGACCGCCGGCATGGGTAATGATAGCTATATTTCTGCCTTTAAGCTTTTTGTGAAAAAATACAGATGCCACAGTGGTCAGCTCTTCGCGACCTGAACATCTTACTATTCCGGCTTTCCGGAATAATGCTTCTACTGCTGAATCGGATGAAGCCATTGCACCGGTATGTGATGAAGCTGCCCTGCTTCCGGCTTCCGTTGTTCCGGCTTTTATTGCCGCAATCCTGCATCCTTTTCGTATGAGAGAGGAGGCATGATGAAGCAGTTTATCAGGATTCCGGATACTCTCCACATAGATCAGTTTTATCGGGGAGCTGATATCAGGTTCGTAAGTATTATCCCAGAATTCGAGAACTTCCTCCACCCCCGTCTGAGAACTGTTCCCAACTGAATAAACACTTGAAAAGTTTAATCCTTTGGGCATTGCTGATTCAAAAATAAAAACCGCAGTAGCTCCTGATCCTGAAACAAAATCGCATCCCCTGCTGCTAAGTTTTGGGACAGGAGATGTAAAAACACCCTGGTATGATTGGGTAACAACACCTATGCAATTTGGTCCGATAAGACAACCATCTGCCTTATTGATGAGTTCAACAATTTGATTCTCAAGCTTAAGTCCATCACTTCCTGATTCACTGAATCCAGCTGAAATTATGATAAAAGCCGTGGTTTTTTTCTCTCTCACGAGTATCTCAACTGCCGATAAACATAATGTGGCAGAGATAGCAAGTATCGCCAGATCGGTTTCAGGAATATCATTTAAATCCCTGTAAGATTTAATCCCCTGGATTTTATCTTGTTTAGGATTAACCACGTAAAGTTTTCCTGTGTATTTACCGTCGATTATGTTTTTAAGGACCTTTCCTCCGGGTTTAAAAAGGTCGTCTGATCCTCCGATGACAACTATGCTGTCCGGATTTATAAGTTTATCATTTATCATAAGGTATTGTAATGGTGAAGGAATGAATTATGAATTCAATAATTCGGGAGGCAAAAAACTAGAGCCCCGCAAACCTCTTGAGGAAGCCGACATTATGGGCCACAACAAATAAATACTTTTCTGATATATAATGACTTGCAACCAATTTCTGATCTTAAATATTACAGGCAAGATAATAAAAATAAATAGTACAGAACAAGATAATTGTCATTGCTCTTCAAAATGCCACCATCCTTCAGGCATGTTTTTGCCGCTAACGATAGTTTTGATCCCCTTCTCAAATAAAGCTACCTTTTATACACATCTCGTTATTGTCGATATGTGTATAAAGGGTAGTTATGAAGTAGGCAGGGGGTGAGTTCATGAAGATAAAAGAAAAAAGTTGAATTTGATTTTAGTACCTTTGCAGGCAGATAATTACATGTATGGGATTGACAATAAAAGAGATACTGGAGAAGGAGATTTTTGCAAGGGAAGATATTATTTCACTTCTGCAATCTGAAGGTGAAGACAGAACTCTTCTTTTTAAAAAATCTGCCGAAATCAAAGAAAAATACATTGGCAATAAGGTATGGTTCAGGGGATTAATCGAATTTTCCAATATCTGCAGTAAAGATTGTCTCTATTGCGGGATAAGAAAAGGAAATATAAATTTAACGAGATACAATCTCTCAGATGAAGAAATACTCGTGGCTGCCAAGTTTGCTTATGATAACCGTTACGGATCAATAGCCCTTCAATCGGGAGAGCTTGAAAGCTCGTTTGTTACAGGCAGGATCAAGAACCTTCTTCATAAAATCAAAGAACTGTCGGATGGAGAATTAGGTGTGACATTATCTGTGGGTGAACAGGAGCCTGATGTGTACAGGAAATGGTATGACGCAGGTGCCCACCGTTATCTTCTCCGTGTCGAATCGACTAACCAGACGCTTTATAACAAGATCCATCCGAATGATTCAAAACACGATTTCAATCACAGGCTGAACTGCCTCAAAAGTCTTCAGGATATAGGATATCAGACTGGTACAGGCGTAATGATCGGTTTACCGTTTCAGACAATGGACGATCTTGCCGGCGACCTTCTCTTTATGAAAAAATTTGACATCGACATGTGTGGCATGGGGCCATATATTGAACATGCCGATACTCCGCTCATTAAACATTCAGAAAAACTTATGCCCCTGAAGGATAGATTTGATCTTACTCTTAAAATGATTGCCATAATCAGGATTATGATGAGAGATATTAATATTGTTGCTGCAACAGCTCTTCAGGCCATTGATCCCATTGGCAGGGAAAAGGCAGTTAAAATTGGCGCAAATATCCTTATGCCAAATATCACTCCGGGTAAATATCGCGACAGCTATAAACTATATGATAATAAGCCTTGTACAGACGATTCAGCTGAAGATTGTCAGAGTTGTCTCGAAGCCCGCGTCAGCCTTGCTGATGCGGAAGTGATATATGGTGAATGGGGCGATTCAAAGCATTATCATTTAAGAAGGCGACAGGCACCAGGCGACGGGCACCAAATTATGAATTGAGAATTACGAATTAAGAATTTCAATCAACTACAACCTATGAGCTACGAACTACCAGCTATCAGCTAAAACACCATTGTCCTTACATGCACTTGTTTCAATGCTTTCAGATCTTTTTCAAGAAGGAGGCGCTGTTTTTCATCACCCTTCAATTCGAGTATAATCAGCCCTGCTGGTTCTCCAAAGAAGACTTCATTTACACCAAGACGGGTACGTATATTGCAACCATAGGCAGTAAGGAGTTTCTGGACCGATGATATAACTGACTGGCTTCTTTCGACAAGAATGCCAAGTATTTCTACACTGTTTTTGACAGATTCAAAATTCAGGGTTTCTTTATCAGGGGTGAAAGTAATTTCCCTTATTTCAATCCCCTCCAGTGTTTTCAGTTCTGATGCAAGTTTATCTGTATCAGCCGGATCACCATTAAGATGAAGTACAATATATGCCTCACGGCTGCAGACCTCATCAGTAACTTCATGGAATCCCAATCGGGTTGTGATTACACTAGCATGCCTCGACAAAATACCCTGGGTTAGACCGGCTTCTTTTATCCTGTCGATGATTTTTATTCCCAGAACCTTTATCATGATTATCAAATTTTATTCAATGTTCAATGTTGAGTCCACTCCGAAAAGTCG
>PLNF01000003.1 GCA_003141715.1 Bacteroidales bacterium
ATCCTGCCCACTTATCGGGACTATGCAAAAACACATGCCAACCTTGACACGGTCGGCAACTAATTAAACCGCCGGGCCGTTAGCGTTCATAAATACAGTCTCCGAGACAACTCCTTGATTACCAGACGACCCTGATTCAACATATACTTTAGTATTTATTTTCATACACATGAGCAGTTTCAGAATTTATCAGATTGACCATTTTGATCCAAAGATTGTTGGGAAAAAGGTAAGACGACAAATTATATTATATGCTGTTTTATCTCCAATAATTGGCTTAATTTTTGGAATATTTCTTATGGCTCTTAAAATGAGCATGGTACTATTATTGATAATCTTTATCCCACTCATCGGATTCTATATATACAGTTTCCATAAACTAGGTTCAAAAGTGAAAAAAATGAAGACTATTGGTGAAATTGAATTTACGAGGACTAGTATTAGGAAAAAGATTGGTGATTCTATAACTGAATATAAATTTCAAACAGTCAAAAAATTTGAACTCCAAAAACATCTTCCTATTGTAGGAATAAGTGGCACCCTGAGTGATAATTTTACTTACATTCTCAAGATCATTTTTCTCAATTCATCTTCAGAATCTATAGTTGTCTCAAGCCAACCTATTGACACTAGATTGAATATTAGTATCGTTGAAACAATGAAAACATTAAAGCAAATTATTGAGCCTGAGATAACGATTGAAACTTAAAAAAAACGAAACGCTAACTTGGTCGGTTTAGTTAATTGGCTTCAGCAACCCGGACAGCTTCTCAATTCATGAGAAAATCTATGCGAGTCAAATCTATACCCCTTATCAAATTTTGTGGCACCCGGACTGACCCTGCTACCGAGACAAAGTCATTAGGGCTGCCGGCTGACGCGCTGGTGCCTTGTTTTTTGCTCGCCATCTGCACAATTTCATCATGACACCAAATGCTCACCCACTTATCGGGACTTTGCCAAAAACGCATGCCAACCCTGACACGGACGGCAACTCATTAAACCGCCGGGCCGTTATGTGTAAGGGTGTTGGGCACCTGTCTACTATGGAGTCTCGAAGACTACCCTACACATAACAGCAAGATAATTTAAATCTGGACATATTTCAGGATTCCCAAGGCTCAAGCAAGAGTTTGGACTACCACCTACTAACCTTTTCTATACTGCCATAAACATGCTTTTTTGTTAATCAAAAACAGCTTACAGACGACTGACTCAATGTTTATTTGAACTTATATTGGGATTAACCTAATAAAATCAAAAATCGATTATCTATATTTGATATTTCAGCATGCAATCTATAAATACCTTAAAACAACTAATATGAAATTTGAAGTATTATTATTTACAGGACTTTTTTTTACCACAGTTTTAATAAATGCACAAACTGATTTCCGACCCGGTTATGTTGTTAAAGCAAATGGTGATACATTGATTGGAGAAATTGATTATCGAGGAGACATATTAATGGGGAAGGTTTGTAGGTTTAAACTTAATAATACTGACAAAGAGGTAATTTATTCTCCTGATGATATTAATGAATTCAAATTTAATGAAAATAAATATTATGTATCGAAAGAGATAAAAGGACAGAAAGTATTTTTAGAGTTCTTAATTAAAGGGAAAATAAATATCTACTCTCATAGGGATCAAAGAGGAGATCATTTCTTCATAGAGAAAGCGGGATTAGGATTATCCGAACTCCCATATGAAGAGGGGATAACTTATAAGGAAAATACCCTAATCGAATATAAATCAACAACCCACATTGGATTATTAAATATTTATATGCAAGATGCGCCTGAATTTCAATCAAGGATTGCTAAAATGAATAAACCCAAGCAAAGATGGCTAATCGAATTAGCAGAAGATTACCATAATAGAGTCTGTAAAGACGAAGCTTGCATTATTTTTGAAAAAAAATTACCATTTCTAAAAGTTAATTTAGAATTTGTGGCAGGGGTTAATTATAATAAGGGTGGCGGATTAGATGACTTTTATTACTATATTCAAGAAGGGGATATTAAAAGTCAAAAATACTTTCAGGCAGGTGTTTTAGCAAACTTCTGGTTGCCAAGAGCAAATGAAAAAATTTATTTAAGGACCGGAATTTTATATTCGACTTTCAAATCGAATAATACATCTAAAACATATTATAAAATTCCTATACAAATCGAATATATATATCCAAAAGGTATTGTTAGGCCGAAGTTAGCTTATGGAATAAATATATATAAACCATTTAATTATACTGTTTCCATTATGTCGGGAATAAACATTAAGATAACTAAATCCGTATTCTTAGAAATAAATGGCAATTCTGATTTTACATTTTATAAAGTTCCTTTAATCCCTGATAAAATGTACGCTTACGGGATTGTAACCGGTTTATATATAACATTGTAAATAATTGCACGAATGTTTAACAACAAGTATTTGTATATTGTCATGAATAGGAAAGTAATTATTTTTACATTTTGATTTACTGTATTGTCAGGTATTTCGGTGAGATTGAGGACTGGACAACAGTTCTCGTACAGCCAGACAGTTTTAAAATTAACCCTACACATAACACGGTCGGTTTAATTAATTGCCTTCGGCAGCCCGGACAGCTTTTTGATCAACCCCAAAAGTCAATGCGAGTAAATCCATTTCAACTTATTAAAATCTGTTGCACCCGGATTGATCCTGCTGCCGAGACAAAGTCAATAGGGCTGCCGGCAGACGCTCAGTTGTTATGGTTTTTGCTCGCCATCTGGACTATTACATCATGACCCAAAACTCACATCCCTTACCCGGACTTGGTACCATCAAGACAGTTTCATCGTGACCCAAAACTTATCGTCCACCTACCGGGACTGGCAAAAAACACGGCACCGCAACGTAGACGGCACCTAATTAAACCGCCGGGCCGTTATGTTTAAGCGATTCGTGCCGAGACGATTACAGGACTACAACATAAAAAACGCCTAAACATAACTCACCAAAAAAAAATTGTATATCTTTCTGGACAACTTCATAATCATAGAGAATCATTTTACCAAGACAAATTAATTATACAAGACAACTTCTGCCCTTCAATCTGGACTTCAAAATGTCCATAATTAACCCTTTGTTGAAAACAACGAATTAATTGAAAATCCTTCATATATCTATAACAAATGAAAAAACTGTACTCCTACAATTTCATAACTAGGATTCTATTTCTTTTATTGACTCCGACTCTATTTCGGGCATTAAACTTTGCATTTATATGGCACTCCATTTATTGGGGGACAATTACCCTGGTTGTAATCATTTGGAGTGTTGCAATTTTAATTTCCCCGTTGTTCGGACGATTGGGTTGTGGATGGATATGCTTTATGGGTACAATTCAGGATATTACCAGCCAACGTTCTTTATTCCAGATAAAGTGGAAAAAACCCATAATTTGGACAAGAATCCTTAACATTTGTGCCTTCTTCACAACTGCATTTATCTTTTTTTTCATTCGTTTAGATTCCGGAACGATCTCAGGAATAAAATTTGAGCCTTGGTTTTTGAATATGGATTTTAATATACATTATAAACACATATGGCTTTACGACACATTAGGTGCTGTTTTACTTGGATTATTATTAGAACGCCGTTGGGCTTGTCGTAATTTATGTTTTATGGGTGCCTTATGTGCCTCGGGGGCCTCAATTTCAAGATTAATACCTGTTGTTGATTCTGAAAAATGTAATCTTTGCGGCAAATGCGAGACAGATTGTTTAGTAAGAATTCCCATTAGAGATTATGTTACAAACAATAATGGATTAGTGACAAATTCAGAATGTTTAATATGTGGCAAATGTATTGAGAGTTGTAAACCTAAAGCTCTTAAGCTTAAATTTATTTGGAACCGAAATAAATATATTCAAAAACATTGCTTTCCCCAACCAATCGGGACAACTTTGCAATCATAGAGACTCTCTCAGCATGACAAAAAATAAAAGCCTAAACATAACTCGGACGGTTTAATTAATTGTCTTCGGCAGCCCAGACAGCTGCGTAATCAGCCCTAAAAGTCTATGAGAGAAAACATAAAACCCGCTCTTCAAGCTTCTGCCACCCAGCCTGTTCCGTGCTTCCGGGACAGAGTCAGTAGGGCTGCGGGCCGACGCTCAGTTGTCATGGTTTTTGCGTGCCACCTTGACAATTTTATCGTGACATGACAAATCCT
>PLNF01000084.1:0-2997 GCA_003141715.1 Bacteroidales bacterium
GATGGACGCTCTGGAACATGTATTAATCCCGATTGTTTTCCATCTTTATTGAAAACATATATCTCACCATCGGCAATATATACATTGCCCTGATTATCAGGTATTGAACTGAATTCACCTTTCTCAGCAAAGTAATGCAGATCTGAAATATACCCTTTAGGATCTACCTCGAATCTCACTGTGCGTTTATCATACTCATCAGCCGCATACAGTGGTTTGCCAGGGAACGCTTCAACGAGTGCACACGATCTGGCAAGATCGTAACAAACAGGAATAATGGTTTTTCCGTCGGGGGCAATAAAACATTCTGGATCCCGGTTTACTGAAATAGTATTGAAATCATGGGAATCGCGCCATCGGTTGGACGGATAAAGAGCTTTGAAAACATTGTCGACTGATCCCATAGGGACCTTCTCGAGTTTTTTGATGGTCACCTCGGGATTCCCTGGATTTACAGAGTAACCCAGGGTTCCAAACCCTGAATTACCCCATCCGCTGAAGGATGTTCCATTGGCATCCGGTGGATTAACATATCGTTCCGGCTGACCATTGATGAGTAACCCAGATTGCGGATTGTACCGGAATATTACAAGAAGGTTGTCTTTCGAATCACAAGCCAGGGAAAGAGGTTCCCATTGGAAATCGGCCAGGAGAGAAAGGGAATTGGTTTCAACCGACCATTTATAAATCCTTTTCATGCGCTGTTCCGCGAAATATATATTGCCTTTCGAGTCATGGCACAATCCTAAGGCAAACTCGAATCCTTTGGCAAGCAATAGAACTGTTTCATTGGTCCTTGCTGAACTCAATTTTGGAGTATTGCCGCTTATGAATAAACGGGCCAGTTCAACCGGACGGACCTCAATACCGGTATTGATATCGTACAGGGGATTATCTGTTGTGTACTTGATCTGGCTGTAATTGTGAATGTTAAGTAATTCAAGATTTGAGCAATCCCAGGTTCTGACTGAATAGGGATAAGGTACTTTAACCCGGATTACCCGGAACATATATAAATTGGCAATCGTCATATTGCTGCATTTTTCCAGTTCCAGGGGCTGACATTCCGAACCTTCACGGTTCTCCTCCTCAAGCTGAAGTGCATAAATATTCCAGTTTGATACATTATTTAAACGCACCTCATTCCTGACATGATGTTCCACCGACATGGCATAAATACGACCACGTGCATTAGTATTTGAAGCGTAAAAACCCGATATTGCAAAGGTACTTGCTGACCAGATATTCTTAAAAATTCCTCCACCGTTGTTGGTCACCCATAAGCTCCAGTATTGTGTATCCCAGGCTTGTTCAGAGATTGTTGAGACCGTCTGGCCCTGGGGTGGTTTATTTTCCTCCCATTTCCAGGGTACAGCCGGACCCGGGTTCATGGTACCGTGCCCGCCTATGAACTTCACATCGTTGATCATCGATTTTTCACCTGCCATCCATTTACAAGCAACAGCCCTGTAATTGTTTTGTGCTGTGTATAAGCCAATTCCGGTGATTATATTTGTTCCGCCCTGCGGTGCCTCAATCAATGCTTCCGGAGGTCCGAAACTTCCAAAATCGGGTGAGTTTTCAATCAAAGTAAAATTTGTAGCTATCGGGTGAAGCCCTATCAGAACTGTTGATGGTTTGAGCTTAAGCGTTTCACTCACCCTGTATGATCCCTGTGGAACATAGATATTAGGATACTGATCAATAGCCGCCTTAATTGCTTTAGTATCATCAGTCACTCCGTCACCTTTGGCACCGAGCGTTTTAAGATTTACCCATGTTCCCATTTCAGGAAGTTTCGGGATATCAGAAACGGCTTCAGCCGGAAGTGTTTTAAGAACTTCTGTCTCGTATGTAGTCCTGATCTGTGGATCTGAATCCAAATCGTCCATCTGAAGTCCGTAGATGAACCTTTTCACATTGTATATCTCTGATGGCGCAATGGTATTTGTATTGAGTTTCGGATAATGAACCAAAACCGGAACACTACTGCAGGTCAGATTCCGGATATTGACCTGCATGTGTGCATTATCTTCATTACTGACCTCAATAGCGGGGCCTGAAATATTTTCAAACCGGCAATCCTCCATAAACAGCTTTTCCCAGTAATTCTGATCGACCATAATTACTGAGGGAACATTTTTTACACTCATACGAACAATTGTAAGACCAGCTTCATGAGTTTTGATTGCAGCTTTTCGCTGGCCTTCAAAATAAGTGTCGAGCATCATGAATTGCCAGCCAGGGGAGGCTTTAGTAGTATAAATGCCGTACTCGCCACCAAAGAATTTCACATCTTCGATCATGTTCCCGATATCGAACAGACCTGCTTTTCCGTTGCCAACATGAATGTCACAATGTGAAATAAAACTATGCTGGGCGAAATGAGTCCGCAAGGCTACAGCTGCAGGATTCCCGTCTTCGATTTTCAGGTCGATGTTTGAGAGTGCACTGTAAAAAGTACCGGCTCCTGCATCCCTTATCTCTTTTCCTGCTTCAACAATACTACTCGTAAACCAGAACATGTAAGAAGCTTTTCCTTTATCATCGGGATTTGGTTCCTGAAATCCCGGAGAATTTTTCCTGAGGATAAATACAGGCCGGTTTTTTCCGTATCCGATCAGGCGAATTGCAGCAGGGATATAAATTGTTTTTGATATAATGTAACTTCCTTCGGGGATAAACAGAATGCCAAAATTCCTGTCTGTTTTTAATTGATTGATTGCATTTTGAAGTTGAACAGATACATCGGTCTTACCATCGGCTGTAATGCTGAAATTTTCAGGAGTGAAAAAGACAGCAGCAGGATCATCAGGTTTTTTGGTATAAATTGAATTGCCCGTCTTGGGGGTTGCACAATAACTACTTATAACAGATGTGGTTAAAAATGATACTAGTATTAAAAGATGTTTATGTTTCATATGAAAAAGTATTGGGCGGAATGTTTATGAAGAAACCGGAAGATGTTCTTTAGCTTGGTTCCACATGAATTGTCAC
>PLNF01000084.1:3024-26056 GCA_003141715.1 Bacteroidales bacterium
TCATTATTGCTCCATGCCGTATCAAGAAGAGGAGTGAAGGCTTTCGTGAGAAGATTATATGCCTGCTTTATAATAAACAGTGCGACAAGAATTGCAATTACCGGATCCAGCCAGTTAATTCCGGTAACTATAATAAGACCAAGGCCAATTGCGACTCCAAGCGAAGTGTAAATATCAGTTTTAAGATGAAGGGCATCAGCTTCGAGTGCCACAGAGTTTGTTGAACGGGCTACCTTATACACTCTTCGTGAAACAAAAGTATTGACTATTGCTGAGATGAGCATCACAATGGAGCCCAGAGCTATAGAATCAAGCTCGATCTTCTCTCCAAAGAGTTTTCTCACAGCTTCAATAATGATCCAGAGAGCAGCAAGAAAAATCAGAAGGGATTCAATCACTCCTGAAATATTTTCAATCTTACCGTGTCCGTATGGGTGTCTCGAATCAGGTGGATTATCAGAAACCCTGACTGAAAAGAATGCGATAATCGCTGCAATTAAATCCATCGAAGAATGGATCGCTTCAGATAAAATGCTCACTGATCCGCTGATAAGTCCGACTGCCAACTTCATTAAAATAAGTAATGTGTTGGATACTATCGAAAGACGGGCAATATTTACTTTGGCATTCATGAAATCAATAAGGTATTTCCAGCTGTATTTCTTTTATGCAATAAGACACTAAGGCACAAAGGTTTAAACAGTCATCAATTCATACTCTGTATTTCCGAGACCTATTTTCACTGCGTGTTCCAGACCAGCCTGCCAGAATGTATCCGGATGTGCCTTCTTGAATTTATCTTCTCCGGTCAAGTCATTCTCACTATGGTCATCACAGATCCTGCTCCCGGGTAGAGCCGGCGCTGCTTTTACAAGATCGGCGCAAGCCTGATCAAGAGCAACCGGATCAAATGAGGCGGCTATTCCAAGATCGGGTACCAATGGATAATCATTGAAGCCCCAGCAATCACAATCGGGTGAGACATTCATTATAAAATTAATATGGAAAGAGGGTTTATCCCTTACAACAGCGAATGAATATTCAGCAATCCTTTTACAGACTGTTTCGGAAGAATTTTGCCATACGACTCTGGCGGAATCGTACTGGCATACCGCTACACACTGTCCGCAACCAACGCATTTAACATAATCAATATGTGCAATCTTGTCTTTACCAACTACAATGGCATCGTGGGCACAATATTTTTCGCACACCCTGCATCCTGTGCAATTCGCTTCAAATATCTCAGGTGAAGAACCAGAATGGAGAAACAGTTTACCACCTACCGAAGCACAACCCATTCCCAGGTTCTTCAGAGCTCCTCCAAATCCTGTCATTTCATGCCCTTTGAAATGGCTCAAAGAAATTATTACATCTGAATCGGCAATAGCGCTTCCGATCTTCGCGACATTACAGTACTCAAGATTTAATTCAATTTCGCGGTAATCAGTCCCTTTTATTCCATCACCGATTATTACCGGACAATTTGTTGTGAGTGGATTATATCCATTCTCAAAAGCTGCCTCAAGATGCATCGGTGCATTTGAACGCCTTCCAAAATAGAGTGTGTTGCAATCGGTCAGAAAAGGGATAGCCTCTTTTGCTTTTAGGAACTTAACTATCCGTGCGGCATAATTAGGCCTCAAGTAGGCAAGGTTTCCGGGCTCTCCGAAATGCAGTTTTATTGCAACTATTTTTCTCTGGAAATCAATTTTATCAATTCCGGCTTTAACAATAAGTGCTTCAAGCTTTTTAAAGAGATTTTGAGATGGTTTTGCTCTTAGATTGGTAAAGTAGACTTTTGATGCAGTCATACAATAAGTTTTTCTATACTGATAATATTTTAGCTAAATCCACAAGGTCGTGATTCACATCTTTATGAAGCTTTACAGCTCTGCGGAAAGGAACGAGTGTAATCTCCCCGTTCATTATACCAACCATTACACTCTTTTGGTCATCAATAAGGGCTTCAACGGCAGCGTGTCCAAGACGGCTTGCGTTAACCCTGTCAATTGCCGATGGAGAACCACCGCGTTGCAGATGTCCCAATACTGAAACCCTTACATCATAATCTTTAAAATCATTTTTCACCTTTTCAGCCATTGCAAAAGCGCCTCCTTCCTTGAGGCCTTCAGCAACAATAATTATATTGCTTGATTTTTTGCGCGTGTTACCTGCCTCTATCATCGTTTTCAGGTCCTGGTCAGCTCCCTCTATTTCGGGGATAATAATTGCTTCAGCTCCGGTAGCAATTCCGCTGTAAAGGGCTATGAATCCTGCTTCTGCACCCATCACTTCAACAAAAAACATCCTGTTATGAGCGCTGGCGGTGTCCCTTATCTTATCAACAGCTTCCACAACTGTGTTAAGTGCAGTATCGTAACCAATGGTATAATCAGTACCATATATATCATTATCGATTGTTCCGGGGATCCCGACAAAAGGTATATCATATTCCTCGTTAAAAATCCTGCCACCGGTAAATGACCCGTCCCCGCCGATTACCACGACTCCATCTATCTGAGCTTCTTTCAGGTTATTATAAGCTTTGAGTCTGCCTTCGGGGGACCTGAACTCCTCACATCTGGCAGTTTTCAGTATTGTTCCGCCTCTCTGTATAATATCGCTGACACTGGATGACTGCATAGGTATGAAGTTTGCATCTATCATACCCTGGTAACCCTGACGTATTCCTATAACTTCCAGTCCGTTATAAACTGCAGTACGTACAACACCACGGATAGCTGCATTCATTCCCGGGGCATCTCCTCCTGATGTCAGTACCCCGATTTTTTTAATCTTTGCCATAAATAATTTTTGTAAAATAAGGCATCAAAGGTAATACAATTTTTTAAGCCTGACAAATGCCGGAACATTCCAATAGTCAGATATTTGAAATGATATCACGTATGTTTTCTATAAGCCATTTAGGTGTCGAAGTTGCTCCACAGATCCCTACCGAGTTTTTACCAATGAACCATGTTTTATCAAGTTCTTCATTACTGGAAACAAAATGTGTATCGGGATTGACATTTTTACAGACTGAATAGAGCATCTTGCCATTGGAGCTTTCCCGTCCGCTGACAAAAATTATGGTATCGTGTTTTTTTGCAAACGACTTAAGATGGGGTTCACGGTTTGAAACCTGACCACAGATCGTTTTATTTATTATCAGTTTTTTTGCCGGATCCGAAATCCCGTTTTCTCCCATTCTTGTACACAGAATATCTATAAGATTACTGTATTCTTTAACGCTCATAGTTGTCTGAGCAAAAAGATATACAGGCTTTGAGATGTCGATTTTCCCGAAATCATCAGGTCCGGATACAAGAATACCTTCATTATTAATCTGCCCAAGCAATCCTACTACTTCAGCATGACCCGGTTTGCCAAAAATCACAACTTGTCCGTCACCCTCCTTGGTTCTGATCCACGTCTCTCTTATTTTAGATTGCAGTCTTTTTACTATCGGACATGTAGCCTCAATTATTGTTAAATTATTTTTTTCGGCAGTTATGTATGTTTCCGGTGGTTCTCCGTGAGCCCTGATGAGTACTTTGCAATCCTTCAGATTTCTGAACATCTCGTGATCTATTGATTCCAGTCCAAGAGATGAAAGGCGGTCCACTTCCTTATCATTATGAACGATCGGGCCAAGGGAAAAAACCTTTTCTCCTTTAAGAAGAGCTTTTTCTGCTATCTCAACGGCATTTTGCACACCAAAACAAAACCCCGACTGTTTATCAATCTCAACTACCATTTCTCTTCTTATCAATGATCTCTTTTATCCATAACATTTGTTCATCGACAGTCATTCTGCTGTTATCGAGGATAATAGCATCATCTGCTCTTCTGAGCGGGCTTATATCCCTGTTTTCATCAGCAATATCGCGGGCTATTATGGTTCTTTTAATCTCTTCAAAATCAATGTTTACTCCATTATTCTTCAACTCATTGTGTCTTCTTTTAGCCCTGATATCAACTGAGGCTGTCATGAAGATTTTTATGTTTGCATCCGGAAAAACAACTGTACCGATGTCCCTTCCATCCATCACAATGCCTTTTGAAACACCTATCTGCCTCTGCAGCTCAACCATCCTGGCACGTACTTCAGGTATCTGACTTATTCTGCTTACATGGGCGGTCACTTCCATACTCCTTATCTCCTTTTCAACATTTTCGGAGTTCAGAAAGGTCTCATATTCATTTATATCGGGATTAAAAACAAAATCTATGTGAATGTCTTTAAGTTCAGAGAGGATCCCCGGTGTATTCAACCAGGGGATACTTATATAATTTTTTCTCATGCAAAAGAGTGTTACTGCACGATACATCGCTCCGCTATCAATAAAAATATAGCTCAGTTCTTTTGCAATTAATCTCGCAAATGTGCTTTTTCCGCACGACGAATATCCGTCGATTGCTATGATAAGTTTCTTATTCATATTTGTTTTCATTTTATGGCTCAGGGCTCAGGGTCCGCTCCGTGCTCTGTGCACTATGCCCTGTGAAAAAACTTCACAAAGGTGATAAATAAACCGGTATAAGACAAGGATTATCTAATTCCGGTACTTTTTATAAAGAAGATCCGGTCGGACAATTATGGAAACACTGTTTGAAGATCCTGCAAGATGATATGTAGCTCTTCCAAACTCAATATTCAGGAATGAGGTATTAATACCGAAACCCCAGGAGAATCCTACAGTTGAGACTTTTGATTCGATCTCCAACTCTCTTCTTCTCTGGTAGTTGTATCCGGCACTTAAATAGAAGTTTTTATGGGGAATAAGTTCAACTCCCAGAATGACGTGTCGCATGGAATTCTCTAAAAAGCCGGATGACACCTTGTTATCTTCTGTTGAAACAGGTTCCTGGTATTGATAAGTAAGGTCGAATTTTTCAAGATGTCTCAGCGTTAATGAGAAGCGAAACGGAGCATGGGCCAGTGTTTGTGAAATACCGGCCTGTATCTCAAAAGGTAGTTTCTCACGCTGTTCGCCTGCATAAGTAGTAACCTGATAACCTGCATTTTTAATTACCATACCTGCAGAAAAAAGATTGGTGCTGTTATGCCAGGAAGCACCGATATCGAATGCAAAACCGATAGAGGTGTATTTTTCAAGTTGGGATAATACCGGTTTAAAGTTCACTCCTACCGAAAAAAGCGAATCAATCTGACGCGAGTATATCAATGAAAGAGCATATTCAGCAGCGCTGAAGTCACCCGTTATTGTTCCTGAGGCATCTGTCTCGGTAAAAGAACCATAATTGAGGTAGGTTAAACCTGCTGCAAAATTTCCTGTTCCGGGAAATGATCTTGAATACATGGCAAGCCCGTAATTGATACCGGCGAAATAATTGACATAATTTAATGCAAGACTCTTATTCATGCCTGAATTAAGAAGAGCCGGATTGTGATACGCGAGGTTGAGATTGTTTCCCTGTAATGAAACATTTGTGCCTCCAAGTGAGGAAACAAGTCCGGAATGTGTAAGGTTTAAGAATTCGTAGATATTATCACCTCCCGTCTGAGAAAAGGAAGGTGATATTATTACAATGAAAATGAGAAAATTCAGGACTTTCTTTTTCATAATTACAGATGCACGTCAAATATAGCATGATTTATCTAAACGGAGAAGTTGTGTAAATTAGTATTAATGAACAGTATATAACTATCTGAAGCAGATCAGGCGGTTTTGCCGGTAAGCGCAAGAGCTTCGTCAATACTCTTATTCGTTCCATTCATTTGCGACATTAAAAGACCTGCTATAACAATAGCCATCCCGACAACATTCTGAACAGTCAGCTTATCTCCCATAAGAATGAATGAGAAGAGAGCCGTGAATACAGGAATACAATTTGAAAAAACATTTGCCCTGGTAATACCCATATTTCTTACGGAATAGGCGAAGAGAATGAAAGCGCCGCAAGATGCAAATATAGAAAGCTCAATTATCGGTTTGAACATTTCAAAGGTGAAAGGCGTAACGACAAAATGTTTAAAATCGAAGATTAGAAAGAGTGGTAAAAAGAGAACTGCCCCTATTAAATTCTGAACATTTACTATGTATACCGGTGTATATGTACCAACAAGGCGACTGAGAGTCAGATTATAGCCGACAGCCGATAGAACCGCAAGTGTTAGTAGTCCTAATCCTTTAATGTTGAATGAAATAGTTCCATCGGCGTTAAGAATAAACACAACGACTCCGACAAATGATGTGATTATTCCTGCATAATTTATTGCTTTCAGCTTCTCTTTAAAGATCAGCCAGGCGCCGATAGTTGCAAAAACAGGTATGGTTGCTATCAGTACTGAACATACAGTTGCCGAAACGTAGGTAAGTCCGAAACTCTCACCAAGAAAATAAAAGAAAGGCTCAAATACAGCCAGCATCAGGAAGAGCTTCCGATCAGTTTTTTTTATCTTCATATAATTCTTTGTAACAACAAGAAAAATTGTCATGAGAATTACTGAAAGCAGAAGCCTGATAAAGACAATTGTGATGGGGTGGAATGTTTTATTTGCCACCTTGAACCAGATAAAAGAAAATGACCAGAAGATCATTGACAAAACTACTGCGACATATGTTTTTACTTTGCTGTTCAATACTTTATCTTTTGATCCCATACATAATTTACGGAATGGCGAATTTAATTTTAATATTTCTATTTACCGTATTGTTGGGAGAAAAACTTAATTAGATTGAATCAGATGATTTGAATAGTTTCGACTATTTTATTTTTAATAATTTAAAGAGATAAACAAAGGTCAATATAGTAAGTAGTTAGCAATATAATTTATTTCGAATAGGTCATATTTATGATATATTTTAGGTTTGATGGTGAATCATAAATTATTATATTTGCCGCCTCATAGGTTGAAAAATACAAAATTGATTCTATTAAACAATTTAAAACAAGTTAATTAATTAATATTCAAGTTTAGATGAAAATCCTGGTCTGTATCAGTAACGTACCCGACACTACTACAAAAATTAAATTTGCCGAAGGAAATACTTCAATTGACACTGCCGGTATTCAGTGGGTCATTAACCCATGGGACGAATTGTCTCTTACCCGTGCCCTTGAACTTAAAGATGACGTCACCAGCGGAATAAAATCCGTTACCGTTATCCATGTTGGTCCGCCTGCTTCTGAGCCAACCATCCGCAAAGCCCTGGCCATAGGAGCTGATGATGCAATAAGGATAAATGCAGTATCGGCAGATGCATGGTTTGTAGCAGCACAGATTGCTGAAGTGGTAAAAAAAGAACAGTTTGATGTAATAATGTGTGGTATAGAATCGAGTGATTATAATGGTTCAATAGTGGGAGGGATGATCTCTGAATTCCTGGGGATTCCTTCAGTTTCAGCCGTTTCAGACATAAAATTTGAGAACGGACAACCGGTCATGATCCGGGAAATAGACGGAGGAAAAGAGGTTGTGACTGTTCCGGCACCATTTGTCGCCATTGTCCAGAAAGGTATAGCTAAAGAGCCGCGAATAGCAGCTATGCGAGGTATTATGATGGCCAGGTCAAAACCTGTAAAATTGATTGAGCCGGTCGCTGTTGATCCCTTGACCCAAATTGTGGAATTTGAAAAACCAGCACCACGGGCAGCCTGTAAATTTATTGATGATGATAATCCGGCACAGCTTCTTGATCTTTTGCAGAATGAGGCAAAAGTAATCTGATAATTAGTTAAAAAAACAGTAAATCAAAACGATATGTCAGTATTAGTATATACCGAGAATTGGGACGGAAAATTCAAGAAACTTTCATTTGAACTGGTATCTTATGCAACAGGGGTTGCAAAAATGCTAAATACAACGGTAACAGCAGTATCAATCGGAAAGGTTGATGATGGCGAATTAATTAAACTTGGGAGTTATGGAGCCAACAAGATCATAAATGTTAATAATGAGAAGCTTGCAACTCTTGATAGCCAAGCCTATACAAGTGTTATCTCTGAGATTTCCGGAAAAGAAAATTCATCAGTTATAATAATTTCGAATAATAATACAGGGAAAGCAATTGCTCCCAGGTTATCTGTGCGTCTTAAAGCCGGCGTAGGTTCAGGTGTAAGCAGATTACCATTAAATCTTAATCCATTCACGGTTTATAAAAGGACCTATTCAGGGAATGCGTTTGCTCATCTGGTTATCAAATCCGATGTTAAAATACTCACCCTGGCACAGAACTCTTTTGATCTGATTGAAACACCAGGTTATGCGACTATTGAGAATCTGAATCCTGCCGTTGATGGAGCATTACTGAAAACTGTGGTAAAGGATGTCCAGAAACAATCAGGTAAGATACTTTTAACTGATGCTGATATAGTTGTATCTGGCGGAAGAGGTATGAAGTCGCCTGATAACTGGCCTCCGCTGGTTGAACTTGCCACACTGCTTGGTGCCGCGACTGCATGTTCACGTCCGGTGTCAGATGAAGGATGGAGACCTCACGAAGAGCATACAGGACAGACTGGAAAGATCATTGCCCCGAACCTCTATATTGCAGTCGGTATATCAGGTGCAACGCAGCATCTGGCAGGTATCAGTTCATCAAAATATATTGTCGCCATTAATAGTGATAAAGATGCTCCAATTTTTGAAGCAGCACAGTACGGAATAGTTGGCGATGCAATGAAAGTTCTTCCAAAACTAGTTGAAGCTGTTAAAGAACTGAAAAAATAGGAATTATTTTATATATTGTTAACTGTTTTCCGGAATCGCTTGAAAATCAATATGACAAAACAGATAGTATTTGCAACCATTCTCCTGATAACAATAGGGGCATTTTCTTACACAATTAGTAGAATTGTCCGGTTTTTTAGATTTACCAGACCTGCATTCCCCATAAAAGACTTCGGAAAGAGAATAAATGTCGTGCTTACAGTTGCCTTTGGTCAGACAAAAATATTCCGGCGTCCTGTCATAGGTCTGTTCCATGCCTTAGTCTTCTGGGGATTTTGTGTAATTATTTTCGGGAGCATTGAAATGGTCATTGACGGACTTACAGGTACGGAAAGGGTTTTAACATTTCTGGGGCCTGTATATAATATAATTATAGCTTCAGGCGATATCTTTGCGCTTCTTGTTACCATTTCAATTATTATTTTCCTGAGTCGCCGGCTCTTTTTTCATATTAAAAGATTCGAGGGTATCGAGATGAAAAAGATTACTCATATCGATGCAAATATCGCCCTTTCAATAATCCTGCTATTAATGGTTTCACTTCTGACAATGAATACAGGGTATATTGAATATAAGGCACTTACGGGTGAAGCGTCAGTCGGCCTTTTCCCGGTCAGCAGTGTTATTGCAGGTTTCATTACCAATGGACAGGCAGAAAGTTTCAGGTTAATGTATGAAGCATCATGGTGGACCCACATACTTCTGATATTTCTGTTTGCAAACATTTTACCCTATTCCAAGCATTTCCATGTGTTCATGTCAATACCGAATGTATTTCTATCGAGACTAGATCCTCTGGGAAAACTCCCGAACATGGATAATATTACCAGAGAAGTTAAGCTGATGCTTGATCCAAATACTGCCTTTGCTGCATCTGCTACCGATGCTCCTCCTGAACGGTTTGGAGTAAAGGATGCGGAAGATGCTTCCTGGAAAAACTATTTTGATTCGCTGGCCTGTACACAATGCGGCAGATGTACATCTGTCTGCCCGGCAAATATCACAGGGAAGAAATTATCACCCAGGAAAGTGATGATGGACCTCAGGGAACGAATGAAAGAGAAGGGCCCGTTAATGGTCAAAAACGGAAGAGATTTCAACGATAACCATGCTCTCTTAAGAGATTATATTTCGGAGGAAGAACTATGGGCCTGCACGACATGCAACGCCTGTGCAAAAGAGTGCCCTATCAATATCAACCATCCGACATTAATAGTCGATATGCGCAGATATCTTGTGATGGAAGAAGCATCTGCTCCCGGGGAGATCAAAGCCCTTTTTAATAATATAGAAAATAACGGTGCACCGTGGCAATACTCATCTGAAGACAGGTTGAATTGGAGTAAGGATTTGGAAATTAAGGTTCATTAACCCCCTTCCCAACCTTCCCCCACAGGGGAAGGAGCAAACAAGCCTTTGAGTCATTTCCCCCTTGGGGGAAAATGAAAGGGGGTTTTAAAAGGAGAATCAAAAAATATTTACAAGGCTTATTTAATAAAAGAAAAGATTGAAAAAATGGAAACCCGGAAAATTGAAGTCCCTGTAATGGCAGATCTTTTTGCCAGAGGAGAGAAACCTGAATACCTCTTCTGGGTAGGCTGTGCCGGAGCTTTCGATGACAGGTACAAAAAAGTTGTAAGGGCATTTGCAAAAATACTCACACATCTGAATGTCAACTATGCTGTTCTAGGGAAAGAAGAGACTTGCAACGGCGATCCTGCCAGGCGGGCCGGCAACGAAATGCTTTACCAGATGCAGGCGCTTCAGGTTATTGAGATATTCAGAACGTACGATGTAAAAAAAATAATAACTATCTGCCCGCATTGTTTTAACGTCTTTAAAAACGAATATCCCGATCTTGGTGGCAAATATGAAGTTATCAACTACCTTCAGTTTCTTAACAGGAATATTGAGGATGGTAAATTGAAGATTGATATGGCTTCATTAAACAACATATCAATAACTTATCACGATCCATGCTACCTGGGAAGGGCAAATGACATATATGACGAACCACGAAGCATTCTTAAAAAACTGACTGGCAATTTAGTCGAGATGCACCGTAATAAAAGTTTTGCATTATGTTGTGGAGCTGGCGGAGCTCAGATGTTCAAAGAGGCTGAAAAAGGCGACAAGGAGGTTTTTATCGAGAGAACGGAGGATGCTCTTAAAACTAATGCTAAGGTAATTGCAACAGCCTGTCCGTTTTGTATGACAATGCTCACGGATGGTCTTAAGTATAAAAACAAAGAACAGGAGATCAGGAACCTTGATATTGCTGAACTTATTGCACAATCAATTGATTTATAGAATAGTCCAAATTATTATTTGAAAACAATGGAAAACGTTAAACTCTTGAAAAGCGGTGAATTTCTGGTAAAGGAAATTGAATCGACCGATATTTTTATCCCCGAGGAATTCAATGAGGAACAAAGAATGATCGCGCAGACATGCAGCGACTTTCTTGAAGCTGAAGTATATCCCAATCTCGAAGAAGTTGAGAAAAGCGACAGGGAATTAATGAAAAGCATGCTTAAAAAGTCAGGGGAACTTGGATTAATGGGTATATCAATCCCTGAAGAGTTTGGCGGATTCGGACAATCATTCGTAACACAGATGCTTGTAGCTGAAACAACAGGCGCCGGCTATTCATTTTCAGTAGCGTACATGGCACATTGTGGTATAGGCACATTACCTATCATGTACTATGGGAACAAAGATCAGAGAGAGCGTTATGTTACAAAACTGGCGTCAGGTGAGTTTATCGGAGCATATTGTCTTACCGAACCCGGTGCCGGAAGTGATGCAAACTCCGGTAAAACCAATGCTAAATTAAGCGAAGACGGGAAACATTATATCCTTAACGGGCAGAAGATGTGGATCACAAACGCCGGATTTGCAGATACACTGGTGGTATTTGCAAAAATTGATACCGACAGGGTACTAAGTGCATTTATCGTCGAAAGTAAATACCCGGGTGTAGTTGTGGGTCCCGATGAGCACAAAATGGGAATTAAGGGATCTTCAACAGCACAGATCTATTTTAATGATGTTAAAGTACCGGTGGAGAACCTGCTTGGTAAAAGAGGAGAAGGTTTCCGGATTGCTCTTAGTATCCTTCACATGGGACGTCTGAAGCTTGGAGCTAACGTCATCGGAGCTGGTAAAAAGGCGATTAATGATTCTGTTAAATATGCTAACGAAAGAAAACAGTTCGGAGTTTTAATTTCAACATTCGGGGCACTGAAACACAAAATGGCTGAACAGGTCATTCGTCTTTTTGCTTCGGAATCAGCTGTATACAGAGTGAGTGCTGATATCGATAACCTGATGAAGAAGCTTACGGCAGACTGTGGTGATTATGGCAGGGCATCGATCGAAGCAATCAGTCACTATGCCGTTGAAGCAGCTATTCTGAAAGTGGTAGGATCCGAAATGCTTGATTTTATTGCTGATGAGGCAGTTCAGATACACGGTGGAATGGGTTACTCAGCTGAGATGGCAGTGGAAAGAGGTTACAGGGATTCGAGGATTAACAGAATCTTCGAAGGTACTAATGAAATAAACCGGCTCCTTGTAGTTGATACTGCAATGAAACGCGCAATGAAAGGTGAGTTCGACTTGTTCGGAGAAGCTGAAAAACTCTACTCCGGATTGGATAAAATCACCGATGGAAAAACAGCAGGTGAAGGTTATTTCCAGGAAAAAACAAGATATATCAAGAACTTCAAAAAGGCTATCCTGATTTGTATCCATGGTGCAACAAAACGATTTGGGAAAAACCTCATAAACGAACAGGAAGTTCTTAATAATATTGCTGAAATGATGATGGAAACATATGTTTCTGAATCACTTGCATTAAGAGTCGAAAAAATGTCAACACTTAAAGGAAATGTATCACTTTATAAAGATATGTTTGATGTCAACGTATTCGACACGGCCAGTATCATCAGAAAATCGGCTTTTGAGGCAATCGGCTCATTCTCAGCACCGGAATCCTGCCCGACACTAATTAAGGCAATTGAAAACCTTTCAAGAGTGGAATGCATAAATGTAAAAGATGCAAGACGGCGAATCGCAAACAAACTTATTGAAAATAATGCATATAAGTTCTAAATCTTCATAAATTAGAATTTGGAAAAGGCTTTTTAGGAAGCCTTTTTTATTCAACATACATTACAACATCCTTTTTGTAAATTCTGGTTAGAAATAAATATCATCAGGGTGAGTGATAAAGATCAATTCTTTACATGATAAAGAGCATGCATAACCATAAAATTTGTGACATATAAAAAACTATTAATCAGGATAATCAGATATCTTTGTGAACAAATTAACACTATCAGAAACATGAATCAGAAATTGAAAAGGATCAAACAGATATTCGTTGCACTAATTCTTATTGCTACAGTTGAAGGATTTTCTTCATGTGAGAAGGATTCATATCCTCCACCTGCTGTCGACCCTAATCAGACCTGGCATTTTCAGGCAGATATTCAGCTAATATTCATCAACTCCAAATGTGTCACTTGTCATAATGGAGTGACCCAATTCCCTGACCTCAGGAGTGGCAAATCTTACGCATCCCTTAGCAGCGGGGGCTATATTACTCCTCCCGGAGAGACAAGTATACTGTATCATCAAATAACTACTAATTCTGCCCATATTCCAAGGACAACCGATGCACAAAAACTTGAAATTCGCTACTGGATCAACCAGGGAGCCCATAATAATTAGAAATATCTTAACCTGTTAAAACCAAATAACATGAAAAACTTTTTTATCCTTTTGACTTTATCGTTATTCATTTCCCCTTTGTTCGCGCAGGAAGATACTCTGAAACAGGTAACGTCAAAACCTGTTCGGTTTACTTTTGGAACGGCCACTCTTATTGATAATAATACAGTTGAAACACTATACAAAGGCGGTCTGGAACTGGAAATAAGTCATAGATTCAGCCTGATTGAAAATTATCATGATCTTTTTGGCATTTATGGTTCGGCAAATACACGAATAGGATTGAACTATGGCATCACCGACAGGTTGATGATCGGCGCCGGGACGACAAAGAATTATCAGCTCCAGGATATTCAGTGGAAGTATCTTATACTGCGGCAGACAGAAGATAACAAAATGCCTGTTTCACTTTCATATTATGGTAATATCGTAGTTAATTTACAACAGTCAGCGGATTTTGGACCGGCTGCAAGCTTCAGGCAAATTCACAGGTTATCTTATTTCACTCAACTGATTGTGGCCCGCAAAATAAATAACATGTTTTCGATTCAGATAGCTCCCTCGCTGGCATATTTCAATTCCGTGCCTCAAAACATGGATTCTACTGCAGGTTATAAAAATCTTAACATAGGACTTTCAGCAGGAGCGCGTGCAAATTTATTCGGTTCCCATTCTCTGATAATTGAATATGATCAACTACTTACAAAGCAAAGTATTGCTGTACAGCCAAAACCAAATCTCTCACTGGGGTGGGAAATTGGTACAGCAACACACTCTTTCCAGATATTTGTGACCAACTATGATCAGATTATTAATCAACGGAATCTCGTGTTCAACACAAATGATTGGAGAGAAAGTCAATGGTTGGTAGGGTTTAATATTCATGTCAGATTCTGAGTGACAAGGTTGAGGTCAGGCTTTGCAATGAATGTCATTCGAAAAACTCAATACTTATGGCCTCACTTTATAAATTTGAATCTAAAGAACAACGCCGCGACGGATTCTTTAACGGCATAATCTTAAATGCATCGTATGTAATTGGAGCAAACAGGAACGAATACCTGAACCTGTTAAGTTTGATTATATTTATTGGTGTAATGATTGTGATCGCCATTCACATCATATTCAGAATAAGGGAAAAAGGCAAGAATCAATAAAGAAAAGAAAGATGTATCTCTACCCAAAATGGATCAGGGCCTGGCATGTCATAAACGCAGCAATGTTTCTCATTCTTATTGTTACAGGCTTAAGTATGCAATATACTGATAAAGAAAATGCCTCTTATGTTGTAGGGTTTGCAAAAGCTGTCAGGTGGCATAATTTTGCAGCCATTATACTGATTTTAAACTATATATTTTTTGTTACCGGAAACCTGCTGACAAATAATGGAAGATATTACAGAATAGGGAGAAAAGATTTTTTATCAAATCCTGCGAAGCAATTTAAATATTATTCAAGGGGTATGTTCAAAGGTGAAAAACACCCTTTTCCGGTGACCGAAGAACGCAAATTTAATCCGCTTCAAAAATTAACTTACGTACTTGCTATGTACGTTGCTTTCCCATTATTAATTATATCAGGTATTGGTTTGTTGTTACCGGAAATAACAATAAAAACTTTTTTTGGTATAAGCGGACTTATACTTACAGATATCCTTCATATCACAATGGGTTTCTTGCTCTCAATATTTATGATAATTCATATTTATACATGTACTCTTGGAGCGAAGCCAACCTCTCTTTTCAGAGGGATCATAACGGGTTACCATATTTCGGATGAGGAATAACAAAAATTAATTTTGGGAATTTAGTTTGCACGGTTATTATTATCTTTATACTTAAATTTAATATAAGATTATGAAACGGATTAAATTACTTCTTATCGGTTCGGCAGTTATGCTTATGAGTGTTTCTTTGTTTGCCCAGCCTAAACCATGGGTTGTTCCCGCTAACTTCAAGTCAATGAAAAACCCAATTGCTCAGAGTGACGCAAGTGCCAAAACCGGAACGGCTCTTTTTACAAAGAATTGTGCAGCCTGTCATGGAAAAGCCGGACTGGGTGATGGCGTAAAAGCCAGGACACTTAAAGATTTTCCGGGTGATTTTTCCAAAGCTGTATTCCAGAGTCTTTCTGATGGGGATATTTTTTACAGAACTAAAACCGGAAGAGGCGATATGCCGAAGTACGACGGAAAACTGGCAGATGATGATATCTGGAATGTTGTTAATTATCTTAGAACGTTAAAGAAGTTATAGGAAGATAGTAATTCTTCAAGATCGGAGGCTGGACTAAATTGTTCAGCCTTTTTTTATCGGCCTAAAAAAAGTAAACCCCCAAAGCCTTGACCTCAGAGGTTTTAATAATTAAATCTTTCTCTACATGCAAATTGCTTATGGCAGTACAGCTAGTGAGTTAGCCAGCAAAGTTGTTGTATACGCCTTATTATGAATACCTAAACTAAAATCTCTGAGGCATAACTGGAAGTTGATAATAGCTCCCATCTGCGCGTTTGTCAGAGTAAGTTTTGGTAATGCACTATTAGTTGCAATCTGGTCAGCTGTGAAGCCCGTAGTGCTTGGATTCTGAAACAAAGTTGTATTATAGGTAGGGCCAGCAGGATTATTGACCGGGTCATATATATTCAGATTTCCGTCATAGTTATTGGTTGTGAGTCCTGCCCAGAGGTTCGCAGTTGCATCGCCATTTCTACCCAGAATATCAATCCCTCTTTCCTGTAATTTTGCTGCTAACTGGTCGAGTTGAGCTTTAACACCATCTCTTGTCTGCTTCCAGTATGTGGTTGTTGTTGACGAAGAAATCGGGTTTGCTGCGTGACAACCAGCAACATTGCATCCGTTAAAGTTTCCCTGTGCATTAAATGTATGTCCACCAGCTTTTCCTGACATTGGTGCCATATGGCAATCCTGGCATGAAGCAACGGTTGTATGCTGTGAATTGGAGTAACCTGTTCCGAATTCCACACCACCAATACCGGCAAATATTGCTGCGGTAGTACCATTATGCGTACTTGTTCTGTAACTGGGTTTAAGAACATTCAAACTACTGGATTGTGCTGCATCGTAGAACACAGCATTCGGATTGCTTACAAGCCCGGCATAATTCATGACATTCTTATCAGTATTTGAATTTGTAAGTGGACGAGGCTGATGGCATTTAGCGCATAAATTGCTTTTACTGTAATCCTGCGTAAGGTCAATGGTTTTTGTACCGCCAAAAAAGGTCATTGGTACCGCTGCAGTAGTTGTCAGAGGCATGAAATCAGCAAAGGTATAAGTAGTATGTAAATTGTCGTGACACATGCTGCACTGCATTGGGCCGTAAGATTTATCAGGTGATGAAGCGTAAGGATTGGAATAAGTAGTTGCAGGTGGTACAATTGTGAAGACCGTTGATACATTGTTTTTAACAACATATTTAAATCCTTCTGATTCGTGGCATGGGGCACAACCTGTACTACCGACTTCCTCGAAATTTGCCTCGCCATAGGCATGTTTGGAATATGCAAACTGGGTACTCACGGAATCAACTCCGGCAGAATTATGGCATTGAGTGCAGGTTGCATTTGCATCTGCACCGTTAGTCCCGGCAGGGCCCATCGGTCCTTCACATGCAGTAATAAGGAATCCAGTCGTGAATAAAACTGAGAATAGTCTGATTAGGGTTTTCATATCCGGCTAATTTGTTAAAATTTCGTCTTGCAATTTACTAAAAAGCTACACTATCTTATTAACAGTTGATATGTTATTTATGATATATATAATTGATAGATATAGTGTTTCCCGGTGATAAATATCAATTAATAGGGTGATATTTGTTAGTTTTGTAGATTCTAGTGTTTTAAAAAAACTATTTTTAAATCCTTTAAAAACGGAAATATGTCAGTGGTCAATTTAATCAGCAGTTGTGAGACTTGCACCCGTCGATGGAAAAACTTTCAGCACCTGACAAAAGAAGAACTTAACCTTATAAACGATAACAGGTATGAAGCAACCTTTAAACCTGGCGAGATAATGATGAAACAAGGCTCTCCTACATCAAATGCACTATTTATAGCATCAGGAATGGCAAAAACATATATTGAGGGACAGAACGGGAAAAACTTCATATTAAGTATTGCTTTGCCCGGCCGGCTTATATTAGGGCCTGGAGCTTACGTCAACTCCCGGCATACCTACACTGTAGCCGCAATCACTGCTGTTCAGGCTTGTTTCATAAATTTTGAGATATTTAAGCAGATTGTAAGGTTAAATGGAGCGTTTGCTGAGGGCCTCCTCGAAGATATAAGTGCAAAATCATTAGGATCTCTCACACGCATGGTCAACCTGTCGCAGAAGAAAATGCATGGGAGACTCGCCGAAACCTTATTGTACTTTTCAGATGTTGTGTTCAAAAATGATGAGTATGAAATGATACTCTCACGTCAGGAACTTGGCGAAATGACAAATATGGCCAAGGAATGTGTTGTCCGGATTCTTAAAGAGCTTGAGGATTCCGGAGTTATTTATTCTGATTCGTCAAAAATCAAAATACTTGACAGGGAAAGGCTTGTTCAGATATCAACAAAGGGGTAGGTAGTAAGAAGTAAGCAGTAAGTAGTACTGTCTCCGGTCTTCTGGCTACGGATTATTTAATTAAAGTTTTTAACAAATTCAGTTTATGAAGTATTTGAAATTTCTTTATTCCCCGCTTTTTATGGGAGTACTTTTCGTACTGTTTGCTATTGCCATGGCAGTTGCCACTTTTCTTGAAAATGATTTTGGTTCCGCCGCAGCTTACAGCATGGTTTATAATACAAGGTGGTTCGAACTTATATTATTCCTTCTAGCTCTGAACCTTGTGGGTCAGGTTGTTGTTTTAAAGCTCCTCAGGAGAGAAAAACTGTCGGTTGGCCTCTTTCATCTCTCATTCATTCTTATGATAATTGGTGCAGGTATAACAAGGTATTTCGGATGGGAAGGCTCGATGCATATACGAGAAGGAGAAGAACAGCAACTGTGCTTTTCAAATGAGAAATATATCGGATATTCTGTTAAAGATAATAATGGAACTATTATTGCAAGCCATACCCGGAAATATTCAATGACTTCAGTTTCAGCCGATAAGTTTAACAAAAGGATAAAAATCAATGGCAGGGAATATGAACTCTTGCTTGCAAAGATCATCCCGAATGCATCTGAGATTGTTGCTGACAGCCCTGAAGGAGAACCAATTGTTTCAATGCTTGTTACAAAAAATATGACCTCAAGAGAAACCCTTACTCTCAAAAAGGGAGATACAAAAACTTCAAATGGAATCTCTTTCGGTTTTGCTTCACTTCAACAGGCTGATGTAAATATATCACTTGACTCGGGAAAGTTTTTTGTGCAATCCAGATTCAATTTAGGTGAAAGGAGCATGATATCTCAGGCAGTAAAATCAACAGAGCAAGGCAAGCCGATTGAATTAAAAACGATGCAGATTTTAACATTAGATGACATTAAAATAGTACCTCAGCAGATGTCGGTTAAAGGAGTCATTAGAGCAGTAGCTGTTAAACCTGAGGAGCAGACTACTGGTTTGAATGCTTTTATATTTCATCTCATCAGCGGTAAAAAATCGGCAACAGTGTACCTTTGGGACAGGGAGGGAGAAAAGGTTGCTTCAGCTTCCTGCGAGTTGGATGGGAACATAGTGGAGCTTAGCTATGGATCAAAATCAACAACACTTCCTTTCTCAATTAAGCTTAATGATTTTATTCTTGAGAGATATCCCGGTTCTTCCAGTCCTTCGGGTTATAAGAGCGATGTCGTTCTTCTCGATAAGAGAGAAAATGTTGAAAAACCTTTCATGATTTTCATGAATAATATCCTCAAATATAAGGGGTACCGTTTTTATCAGTCCTCTTTCGACCGCGATGAAAAGGGGACAATACTATCTGTTAACCACGATATGGCAGGCATGCTGGTTACATATACAGGTTATGCGTTGTTATTCTTTTTCATTATTCTTTCATTACTCAATAAGAACTCAGTATTTCGTAATATTAATGCCGGATACTGGAATTCATCAATCAGGAAAAGTGCTTCGGTTATCCTTCTGATTCTATTTTTGTCGGGCGCGAAAAATGCCAATGCTCAGAAACTGGTTCCTGAAAAATCTGTTGCCATGGAGTTTGGTAAAGTGCTTGTTCAGGATCAGAAGGGGAGGACCAAACCATTTTTTACCCTTAGTAATGATATTCTCCGGAAGGTAACCAGAGAGAATGAATTTGAAGGACTCACCTCCATGCAGGTCTTCCTGGGGTTGTATTTCGATTTTAATAACTGGAAGGATGTTCCCCTGATCAGGATTTCGAATAGTGATCTCCAGAAGAAGCTGGGTATCAGCGGAAAGTTTGCTTCATTTTCCGACCTGGTTAATATTGAAGGTAATGGCAGTTATAAAATTTCAGAAGAAGTAAATACTGCATATTCGAAAGCTCCCGGAGAAAGGAGTAAGACGGATAAGGAGATGATGAAAATCGATGAACGGGTAAATATCGTGTACATGATATATAATGGGGATTTCATGAAACTTTTTCCATTGAAGAATGGAACACGTGATTGGGGCCTGCCACAGGAGGCACTTCAAAAAGCTCCAAGCAAAGAGGATTCGCTTTTTCTTAAGAGTATTATTCCTGTTTTGTCAGATGCCTTGCAGACAAATAACATAGCCACTGTCCGTAAGGTTTCTGAATCAATAACCGGGTATCAGAAAAGATTTTCACAATATGCTCTTCCTTCAGAATCAAAAACCAATGCAGAACTATTGTATTATAAACTTGGCATATTTGAACGGCTCTTCCCCTTCTATGCTACAATTGGTCTGATAATGCTGATAGGGCTTATTGCCATGGTGATCAGGGGAAAGAAAGAAACCTCCATATTTGTTAAGGTTCTCGGATGGTTGTTATTTGCCGGGTTCCTGTTCCATACCCTGGGTCTTGGTCTCAGATGGTACATTGCAGGTCATGCTCCAATGAGCAATGGATATGAATCGATGATTTTTATCTCGTGGGCTACGCTTCTGGCAGGATTTATATTCAGCCGTAAATCGGCATTTGCTCTTTCTGCAACTGCGGTACTCGCTTCAATGACTCTTATGGTAGCTCATCTGAGCTTCATGGACCCGGAGATCACCAACCTTGTACCGGTTCTTAAATCATACTGGCTTACCTTGCATGTTTCGGTTATTACAGGCAGCTATGGGTTCCTGGGACTTGGTGCCATACTGGGACTTATTACATTAATACTTCTTTCTTTATCGAACAATACAAACCGGGAGAGGATCACGAATACTATTGATGAGCTCACTGTAATCAATTTTAAGACCCTTACTCTCGGGTTATATTTTCTTACAATCGGGACTTTCCTGGGAGCAGTCTGGGCAAATGAATCATGGGGGAGATACTGGGGCTGGGATCCGAAAGAGACCTGGTCATTAATAACTATAATCATTTACGGCGTAGTAATACACAGTCGCAGGATACCAGGAATGAAAGATATCTTCACATTTAATCTGATTTCCCTTTTTGCATTCTCTTCGGTGCTTATGACATATTTTGGTGTGAATTATTATTTATCGGGAATGCACTCTTATGCAGCAGGGGAGACGGTTCCTGTACCCTCGTTTGTTTATATTGTTGTTATTGTTCTGGCGGCATTATCTTTCATAGCATATTCAAAATATAAAACCCATAAAAAAACATAGAGACAGGTCATAAAGAGAGTAACCCGAACACTTTTATTCTAAACCATAAAATGCTTACAATGTCCCTTGTTCTTCGAGCCATTTTCTTACCCTTTCATGCTCTGCCTGATATTTTGCTTCAATATCCTTGGCAATCTGCTGAAACTCTGGTTCATTTCTGATGCTGTTAAATAAAGGGTCTGTTTTGATTAAATTTGCCATCCATAGGGGTACTTGTTGGATTTGATTAAAAATTCTTAAATTTTTATACGCCTTAACCTTCTCTCCTCTGAAAGCATATGTCCCTGCAAGATCGTAGTATATATAAAATTTTTGTCCCGATTCTCGCTTCAATTCAATCATTCTGTAACAATATTTTATTTGCTCATTGAAACAGTATTCAGCCTCTTCTTTATAGCCATTTTGCCAGTAAGCATATCCCATACGGTGCATACCGTTTGTAGCGAATTCTCCATTAGTTTTCAATTTTTCAAACCCCTTTTTATAATATTTTAATGATTCTTTATACTGACCAAGCCATGCGTAATCATCTGCTAATGCTCCAATATCGGTTGAATCTAAAGCATAAGCTTTTTCCCCATATTCAATAGATTTATTGAAATTTGCTAGCCAGAATTCATTCCAACTTGAAATACCATAATATGCCAATGAATCGCCATTCAATTTCAATATGTCATTATAATATTGCTTAGATTTCTCAGGAAATCCAGCATTAAAATACGCCCAACCAATTGCTAATAATAACTGAGGTAATTCTTCTCCACGATTGATAGATGCAGCTTTTTGAAGATAATTAATATTATTAACAAGATCGGTAGCATAATAGAATGCTCCTTTTTCGTGGTAAGCCATCCAATCGTTTGGGTTAAATTTTATGGCTTTATCAAATTCTTCAATAGCCTGTTCTGGTTTACCGATTTCATTATAATATCTTCCTCTTAAAGTATATGCTTCTGATAATTGATTATCAAAGGAAAGGGCAATTTTTGTTAGGATCAGAACAGAATCCATGAAATTTTCTGAGAAATATTCTTTCCAATAGTGCTTGTCCCAATATACCATTGCCAGACCTGAATATGCTTGAGCGAATGTTGAATCATATTTCAATGCTTTATGATATAAGTCTTCTGCTTCTTGCAGCGCTGCCTTGTTCCCATTGATCCAATATTTTGTATATTCTTCTCTTGCCTGTTGGTAAAAATCGTATGCTGTAAGGTTGGTAGTTGGTATTTTATTAATGAGTTGTTTTTCCTCAGGTGTTATAATTGTTTTCAGTTCTGCTGCTATTGACTGTGCAATTTCACTTTGCATACTAATAATATCACTTGTCTCACGTATTTCACGATCATATGATTTACCCCATAAATGTTTTTCGTTATTAGCAACAATTAATTGTACCCGAAGAACGAACTTGTTGCCATATTTTTGTCCGCTTCCTTCAACGATATAATTCACATTCAGTCTTTTTGCTATTTCAGGCGTAGATTTGGTAGTATTGTTTCTGAATTGTTCAACTGAATTTCGAGAAAGAACCCTGCTGAAATCACTGATCTTTTGAAGATTATTGAGTATCTCTTCCATGACACCATTCAGGAAGTAGGTCGTAGAATCATTAGGACTGTCATTTCTAAAAGGTAATACTGCAATTGATTTTTCAAGCTGTACTTTAGGTTTAGATAGGGTTGGAATTAAGAAATACCCAATCATAATCAGTGCAAGAACAACGACAGTTGCAATGATGATTTTTGTTTTATTATTTTTCAGAGGTACTGATATTGGTTTAAAAACTTCCTTTGGTACTTCTTCTTTTTGTGGGGTATGCTGCCCAATAGCAGTTATAATCTC
>PLNF01000140.1 GCA_003141715.1 Bacteroidales bacterium
AAATACTTTTCGAACAAAAATACTGCCAAAGTAAGTTTGGTTTTATCTAATTGGCGTCAGGCTCCGGTTCTAAAAAGGGCTGAAGCGAATAATATACGCACTGTTTTTTTCGAACATAAAGAATTTTATATCACGGGGAAAGTACTCCGTTACCTTTTACTATATAAGATAGACTTTATTGTTCTGGCCGGGTTCTTATGGCTGGTACCTGAAAATATAATTGAACAATATGCAGGACGAATAATAAACATTCACCCCGCATTATTGCCTGCTTATGGTGGAAAGGGAATGTACGGAGAGACTGTTCATAAAGCTGTGATAGCCAGTCATGACAAAGAATCAGGTATTTCGATTCATTATGTCAACAAATTGTATGATAAGGGAGAAATAATTTTTCAGACCCGTTGCAAAGTTGATCCTTCCGATACACCCGATTCACTTGCTGAAAAAGTTCATGCACTTGAATATCTGCATTATCCAAAGGTTATTGAGGGACTGGTGAAAAAGTTGCCTGATTTTTTAATTAAAGGTCCCGAGGAGGCTTAAAACGACAGTCTTGATTTCTTCAAACTTACCTTTGTTTTCCTCTGAAACCGGTTCCACCGGTGGTGCATCGACTTTTAACGGGTCTACAGGTGAACCGTTCATATAAAACCTGAAATCGAGATGGGGTCCGGTTGAGAGTCCACTTGTGCCAACATAACCAATAATATCACCCTGTTTAACAAATTTACCGGGTGAAACGCCTTCTCCAAACCGGCTAAGATGCAAATAACCAGTAGCATATACACTATTATGCTGGATTCTGACCATTTTCCCTGCTCCTCCTTCATCTGTAGTTGAAATAATCCTGCCATCACCAATTGCATGTACCGGAGTTCCGACAGGAGCAGCATAATCAACTCCATAATGTGGACGTACGATTCTCAGAATAGGATGCATTCTGGCTGAAGAAAAGTGCGAGCTGATTCTCGAAAATTGCAGGGGAGCTTTCAGAAATGCTTTTCTGAGACTGTTGCCATCAATATCAAAAAATGACTCTTTCCCATTCTGAATAAAAGGTATAGCCGTTATTGTCGACCCTGTTCTGTTAAATTGCGCTGCATATATCTTGCCGGTTCCCAAGGATTTGTCATCAATGAAAAACTCCTCATAAATAACCTTAAAACTGTCTCCTTTCTGCAATCCGAAGAAATCGACAGTCCATGCAAAAACTTCAGACAGCTCACCGACTAAAGAAGGATGCAGACCCCCATTAATCATCGCATACCAGAGAGAGGTTTCAATAGTCACTGATGAATATTTTATTTCACTTTTTATCTCTTTTCTGAAAGGAGTAATATTAAGTGAATCATTAAAGCTGAATACATAACAGGTTGTGGGGTCATGTTCGTAAACCAGGTACCTGGCCCTTGCAATACTGTCTCTGTCGCAAAACAGGATATAATTATTGCCCGACCTGATTTTTCTCACATCAAATATCGATTTGGAGTTTCTTAATGCCTGATCAATTTCCTGCATACTTACACCATGCTTGAGAAGGATCTCTGAAAGGTATCCGTTTCGTTTTATATGACCGGAAACCAGGTCGAATGAATCGGTCGGGATCCCGTACATAAAAACCGGACTGTTAATTTGTTCACTGGCACTTGTGTCTGACGCAACTGAAACCGGCTCAGTTTTAGTGTTCTCTGAATGGGTACAGGAAAGGAGAAGAAAAACAAGAGTAAATGCGATTATGATTTTTCCATTACAAAACATTAGTTCCTGCAGATAAGTTTTTAATAACAATGTTAACAATTTGGTTAGGAACTACTATTATATTCGAAGGTGTGGAGGTTCCAATCCACTTCCGTGCTCTTTCATCAGCCAGGACAATTTTAATGATCTCGTCTTTGGTCAGATTTACCGGTAGTTCAATGTTAAACCTCATTTTCCCATTAAATGATATCGGATAATTAAAAGTGTCCTCTTTAAGATACTCTTCATTAAAGCTTGGCCATGGTTCAAATGCCAGAGATTTATTATTTCCCAGAATCTGCCATAGTTCTTCAGCAATATGTGGTGCAAAAGGGGAAAGGATCTCAGCGAAAGTACAGGCTGTATCAGTTGTAACTTTGCCCTTTTTTGTTGCAAGATTGAGAAAGATCATCATCGCTGAAATGGCAGTATTAAAATGGAGATTCTCTATGTCCCATTCAACCTTTTTGATAGTCTGGTGAAGTCCCTTCAGGATTTCCGGATCTTCCTCTCCATTAAAGATATTCTCCTTATTTGACAGGAACCTGAAAGCTCTTCCAAGAAATCCGAAAACTCCTTTTACCCCTTTTTCATCCCAGGGTTTTGTAACATCAAGTGGTCCCATAAACATCTCATAAAGCCTGAGGGAGTCAGCCCCGTATTTTGATGTAACATCATCAGGATTGACAACATTCTTAAGCGACTTTGACATCTTGGCTACGATCTGCTTAAGTTCAGCACCTGTCTCTTTATGAAAGTACTTGCCTTCACGCTCTTCAACAAAATCCCCGGAGACTTTAGAACCCGATTCTGATTCATACGCAAAGGCAAGGATCATTCCCTGATTGAATAGCCTTTGATACGGTTCGTCAGTCGATACAATTCCCAGATCAAACAATACCTTATGCCAGAACCGGCTGTATAAAAGGTGAAGAACGGCATGTTCCGCGCCACCGATATACAGATCAACGGGCATCCAGTATTTTTCTTTTTCCTTATCAAAAATAAGAGTATCATTTTTTGGGTCAATGAAACGCAGATAATACCAGCACGATCCTGCCCACTGCGGCATTGTGTTGGTTTCCCTTCTACCTTTACGGCCGTTCTTGTCTGTTACATTGAACCATTCTTCTGAGTTTGAAAGAGGAGATTCTCCTGATTCCCCGGGAAGGTAATTTTCAAGCTCAGGCAGCTCAAGGGGGAGTTCATAATCGTTCATTACGGTAACATCGCCATCCTCCCAGTGAATTACCGGAAATGGTTCGCCCCAGTATCTCTGTCTGCTGAAAAGCCAGTCGCGAATTTTGTAATTGACTTTTGATGCGCCAAGTTTTTCAGATTCGAGCCACCTTGTTATCTGAGCAATACCGGCTTCTTTATTCAGCCCGTTTATGTCAATGCCTGTTGTTTTATCGGATGAGTTAATGTATTTCCCGTCTTCAGTCCAGCACTCACTCCCGGCAATAATTCTTTTTTTCTGCTCAGGATATGTGACATCGGGATCCTGGATACAGACTATCGGGAGGTTGAATTTCTGAGCAAATTCGAAGTCTCTCGTGTCGTGCGCAGGAACAGCCATAATTGCCCCGGTCCCGTAACCGGTTAATACATAATCAGCTACCCAGATGGGTATATTCTTCTTATTTACAGGATTAATTGCATACCTGCCTGTAAAGACTCCGGTTTTTTCTTTTGCCAGATCAGTCCTGTCGAGGTCAGATTTTAGTGAAGTGGCTTTAATATAATCGTTAACTGAATTCTTGTGTTCGCTTGTTGTAATAGTATCAATAAGCGGATGTTCCGGTGCAATTACCATGTATGTTGCACCAAACAGAGTGTCGGGTCTGGTGGTAAAGACGGTCAGATTAACATCAAGTCCCTCTATTTTAAAATCAACCTCTGCACCAGTTGACCGGCCTATCCAGTTGCGCTGCATATCTTTGATACCTTCGGGCCAGTCTAGCTTATCAATGCCTGTCAGCAACCTTTCCGCGTAAAGAGAAATCCGAAGCATCCATTGTTTGAGATTTTTCTTTTCGACTCTGTTGCCGCATTTCTCATGGGAGCCGTCGTTAAGGACCTCTTCATTTGCACAGACAGTTCGGCAGCTTGGGCACCACCAAACCTGGGCATTATCATAATAAGCAAGTCTTTTTGAATTTGTAAATTTTACTTTTTCCTTCTCATTTAATTCTGAAGGAATCTTTAATTCGGAAACAGGTTTGCCTTTCTGTAGTTTATCATCAAACCAGGTATTATACAGACGAATGAATATCCACTGGGTCCACTTAAAGTATTTTGGATCCGTGGTATTTATCTCCTTCTCCCAGTCATAGCTTAGTCCGAGTTCTTTTATCTGTCTTCTGAAAGTATTGCAGTTATTCCTTGTGGTGATAGATGGATGTGTTCCGGTTTGAATGGCATACTGTTCTGCAGGGAGACCGAATGCATCCCAGCCCATCGGGTGAAGGACATTGAATCCTTTCATTCTCTTGTATCGGCTGAAGATATCTGTTGCTGTATATCCCTCAGGGTGACCCACATGTAAACCTGCACCTGACGGGTAAGGGAACATATCGAGGATATAGCACTTTTTAGGATTTGTCAGATCTTCAGGGGTTTTAAAAGTTTTATCATCCTCCCAGTATTTCTGCCACTTCTTTTCGATCTCGTGGAAATTGTAGTCCATATACCTTTATCTTGAGAAATATTAACTGATAAATAAATAGTGCCTGGAGTGCCTAAAGTGCCTAGAGTGCCTAAAGTGCTTGGATTAATAAAAGTTATATGTTAAAGCAGAATTTGTTTTTCAACTTTAAGTACTCCAAACTTTAGCTCACTCTAAGTACTTCTTCATTATAAGTGGGCAAAAATAGAAAAACTTTGGCAGATATCATTAATTTACAAGCTTCTTCTCTTAGCTTACAAATCTTTATTAACATCTTTAATGTACATGACTGATGTGTACATAAGTTCATTTAAATAAAAATCAAAGAGTAAAATCAAATAAATTGCATTATATGTATATTTAGGGCTATTTAAGAGTGTTTTTTTTCAAACTAAAATCATAGATGTGTCATGAGCGAAAATTTATCTATCAGTCCCGGCGGAGAAAAATTTCCATTACCAAAACCAGAGGATTATAAAACTGAATTTGAAAGTCTTAAAAAACGTGTTGAAGCTGAACGAAACAAGAACCGTGAAATTGTTGTTGTAATGGGAGTCGGATTTGTTGGTGCAGTAATGGCTGCTATTGTAGCCGATACTGTTGACAAAAACGGTAAGCCCTCTAAATTTGTAATTGGCATGCAACGTCCAAGTGCCAGAAGTTTTTGGAAAATTCCTTTACTCAATCGTGGCATTTCCCCTGTAAAAGCAGAAGACCCTGAAGTGGATCCAATGATTGATCGTTGTGTCAACAGGAAAAAGACATTAATGGCGACTTTTACTTATGATGTTTTGAAACTGGCTGATGTTGTAGTCGTTGATGTGCAATGTGATTATATAAAAGAAGATTTAGGGAATGTCCGTAACGGACAAACCGATATGGCTGCTCTTGAATCTTCTCTTGGTGTTATTGCCGAGAACATTCCACCCAAAGCTCTCGTTTTGATAGAAACAACCGTGGCACCGGGAACTACAGAACAGGTTGCCTATCCTATAATGAAAAAAGTGTTTAGAAAACGGGGAATTGAATCCGATCCATTGTTAGCCCATAGTTATGAGAGAGTTATGCCCGGACGTAATTATGTTGCCAGTATTCGTGATTTTTGGCGGGTTTGCAGTGGAATCAATGAAGAAGCGAAAGATCGGGTAGTAAAATTTTTAAATGAAGTATTGAATACAGATAAATATCCCCTTACAGTTATGGATCGGCCCATAGAATCAGAAACAGCTAAAATTGTAGAAAACAGTTACAGGGCCACCATTCTGGCTTTTCTTGATGAATGGAGTCTATTTGCCGAACGTAATGGAGTAGATCTGATTAAAGTAATTAAAGCGATTAAAATGCGGCCCACACACAGTAATATTCTCTTCCCGGGACCTGGAATCGGAGGGTATTGTCTTCCGAAGGACGGTGGCCTTGGTGTTTGGGCATACAAACATATACTGGGTTTTGAAGATGATATTTTCAAAATTACACCCTTGGCAATTGATATAAATGATACCCGTGGCTTACATGTCGGGCAACTTATCCGTGACGCACTTCGTAATATGGGCCAACCAATTGCCTCTGCAGATATTTTAGTTCTCGGAGCAGCTTATCGTGAGGATGTAGGTGATACCCGGTATAGTGGTTCGGAAATTGTTATTCGAAAACTTGCTGAGATGGGTGCTGAAATCAGAGTTCATGATCCTTATGTTGAGCACTGGTGGGAATTTGAGCAGCAGGACACTTATCCAGCTGTAGGACAGAGCAAAGCGCAATTCTTCCGTAATCAGGAAAAACTAAAAGAAATTCATGTAGAACATGATTTGAATAAAGCGCTCATTAATGCTGAGGCAGTTATTTTTGCTGTACCACATGAAGCATATCTTAATTTAGATCCTGATGAACTGATAAAAACAATCGGTCATCCTGCCGCTATCATTGATTGCTTTGGGATCTTATCAGATGATAAAATCAGACGATATTTCCAGCTCGATTGTGAAGTTAAGGGGCTTGGCCGTGGTCATATTCAGCGATTAAAAGATGAAACACGCAAGGCATAAGAAGTTTTTATAGAAATATGAACTTCAAAAACCAATAATCGTTAGTAAATATTTCTGGATCTTTCAGCAGTTCCCGGATATTAGAGATTGTTTATAGTTGATATACAGTGGTTTGTAATATAATTTGCAGCCACTATCAAGCAACTTATTTCAATTAGTTGTAAAACCGGGCTTTTGGTTATACTTTTGCGGTGTTGATCGGGTCCCGTAGTTCAATGGATAGAATGGCAGATTCCGGTTCTGTTGGTTGGGCGTTCGAGTCGCCCCGGGATCACATGCAGATTTTCTGTAAATATTACTAACAAAATGAAAGAGAGGAGATTATAACGATCTCCTCTTCTTTTTTCCGATTGAAAATATCAAAAATAGCTCTCCAATATACGGCATAACATCCAAAGTCACATCCAAAGTAGTAGGTTTTGTTATATTGATTCTCTACATTTGAGGAAATATACTTTTGAATCATGGCGCATTTCAACATTGATAAAAAATCTGGATACATTTACATAATTCAGTGGTTACCTCTTAATAAACGACTTCCAAGAAGCACCGGGGTAAAACTTAATGATCTTTCAGAGTGGGATGAAGACAAAGAACAACCATTTGATTTAAATCAGAAAGATAAAAATGGGGTTAAGATTGTTGATACCTTGGCTCGTTACCGAAATGCAATGGCAGATGCGGTAAAAGAATGTGAAGTGACACACGGTGACTTAAAAAAGACATTTCGTACAAAATTGTCCGGAGTGGTGATCCGTGGAGGAGCATTGGCTGTGAAACAAGAACTGTTTTTAGAATTCTTTGATTCAAAGGTTAAGGAGTTTGAAAATAACAAGAAATCAAATTTCAGGAGTTATAAGACGACATATAATAACTGTGTAGAATTTTTTGGTAAAAAGAAACCAACATTTGATGAATTGGGGGAAGACTTTAAAGATAAGTTCACAATGTTTCTTGAAATGACCAAGGACTACAAAATGAACACAATAAATAAACAATTCACAAATATCAAAGCTATTGTGGGCAAAGCATATAAATTGAAGCTCCACAAAAACCTTGATTTTAAGAATTTCAATACGGATAAAGAACCCGCTGTAAATATTTTTCTGACTCTTTCAGAATTAGACAAGATATACAATCTTGATTTTAAAAATCATCTACACCTAGACCGCACAAGGGACAGTTTTATTGTCGCCAGTTTTACTGGATTAAGATTTGGCGATCTTGGAAGAGTTAGAAGTGACTTAATTAAAGGCAATTCTATCAGAATACAAGCCCACAAGACAAATGAAGTCTCTCAAATTCCTATTCATCGATATGTTAAAGCGATATTAGAAAAGTACAATGGAGTTATGCCTGAACAGTTAAGTAATCAAAAGACAAACGAAAATATTAAAGTAATATGTAGGGTTGCCCGTTTAAATGAAGTATATGAGAAGCCATTTACAAAAGGAGGCAAGAGAAAAGCTGTCCCAGATAGATTTAAAAAATGGCAAATGTGTTCGACTCACACAGCCAGAAGGTCACTCTGCACTAATCTGATCAACCAAAAAGTGTCTCCTTATATGGTTATGAAGATCTCGGGTCATAAAACGTTTGAAGCATTTGAGAAGTATATAAAATTGGATGAAAAAATGGTATATGATAGCCTCAAAGATCTGGAGATGTTTAAACCAGCCACGAAAGTGAAAGTGAATAAAAAGTTAGCTCCTAAGAAACCTATCAAATATTTGGATTATCCTCCTGGTGTGTTGCAACCGGGGAAGTAATGTAAATAATCCGTCCGCATATCAGTTCCTTAGTCCTGATATAAACAGAAAATCCCAGATTTCTCCGGGACTTGTCTCGCTGCGTGGGAGGCATGCTTTTCATAGCATCCTGCGAGTTAGCTGTTAGGGCAAATTTTATTATTGTCTTGATATGTCGACATTTTCTACTTTAGCCGCCAGTCTCGTCGAGTGGCAGGGACGGGCTGGAAGGCTCTTTGTGCAAAAGATATAACTAAATTATTAAACGGATGCTTTTGTTTGCGTAATGTGCCTGACAGCGAAGGGACGGTCTTGAAGATATAATATTATTAGGTATTTGTTACATTCTCATTTGCATGTTATTTAGCATCTTCTGCTTATATAAAGTAAATAACATTACCTTTAATTTAAGTCTATTATAGCAACTCTATAAAAATATGAAACATGGTTACATTTCTGAATCATCCAGTTTGCGTAACAAGGCTGAGGAATTACTTAAAATAACGTCAACGCCAGATCCTACAGTAAAATCCGAGACTGATCAGTTGAAGCTCATCCATGAACTTGAGGTCCATCAGATAGAGCTTACTCTTAAGAATTAAGAACTTAGAATTGCTAACGAATTAGTGATAGAAAGTGCAGATAAGTTTACTAATTTATTCGAACTAGCTCCAACAGGTTATTTTATTCTTTCCAAAGAAGGTGATATTGTAGATGCAAATTTGAGTGGAAGAATTATGCTCGGGAAGGAACACATGAGTATGAAAAGAGCTCGTTTTGGTATTTATATTTCTGATTTAAATACTTCAATACATAATACTTATGAATTACTTGAAGATTTATTAATATGGTCGAAAGTTTATAAATGCCTTTTATACAAAACTAAAAATACCATTGGTTTGGAACATTAAGTCACAATTAATAAAACATTAATTTGAGATTAATAATTTTAAGCTAATAACGACAAGCACAATCAGTTGGATAATCGTGAATTAGTTTGTCTAGCATCCTTGATATTTCTTTCTATGGTGCATAAATATCTATCCACATTACTTCTTGACAGACATTTAAATTTCATATATTTCCCCCATTTTTGTATTCATTTCAATTGTCGCGGATGAAGTGAAAAACATGAGGAAACAAATATTAATTAAATGGCGATTAAAAATATAATTTTTGACTTTGGCGGGGTTTTGATTGACTGGAATCCCAGGTACTTTTATAAAGATGTCTTCAGTGACATAAAAGAGATGGAGTACTTCCTCAGTGATGTATGGAGTCCCCAGTGGAATATGAAGCATGATGCTGGATTTTCATTTTCTGAGATTACAAATGAACTTCAGGAGCTTCATCCTAAGTATAGGAAAGAGATTGAAATGTATCAGTATAATTGGGAGGTAATGATAAAAGGTGAAATATCTGAAAATACAAAATTGTTGAATCCCCTAAAATCAAAATACAGATTGTTTGGATTAACAAACTGGTCGGCGGAGGCATTTCCTATTATTTATTCTAAATATGAGTTTTTTAAAGATTTTGAAGGTATCGTAGTATCAGGAGAAGAAAAGGTAGTAAAGCCAGGGAAGGAAATTTATCAGTTACTGTTGAACAGATACGGTCTTCTTGCAAACGAGTCGTTGTTTATTGACGATAGTCTGAAAAATATTGAAACAGCAAATGAGCTAGGGTTCAACACAATTCATTTAAATGGAACCCAAAGTCTGAAAGAGCAGTTACTAAGCCTGGGATTAATCTAAGTGCACATATAACAACTTGCGCCTCGGCACGCAACCCTTTAAGCAGGATTTAGCAATACACTTTTGAGAAAAATAAATCTACATTCTGTTGATTTTCCGGGAAATTATATACTTCAACGATTTTGTTATTTTCAAATTTCCATAATAGGCAAGACATGTTATCCAAATTATCCTTATTTTCAAGATTGCTCCAATTCCGGTGGCAGTCAATAACAAAATTTTCATTAACGCCCATGACTATTGGTTCTGCTTTAAAATAACACTTATTTAACTGCTGAAAATACTCTAAAACCGCGTTAACGCCAATCTTTGTACCACTAAGTGGATGAGTCCCTGGAATATGCCGTTTTATATCTTTAGCCAGTATTTTTGAAATGCCGTCTAAGTCACTATTAGCATATGCTTGATAAAATTCGTTTATTAAATTTAGATTGGGATGTATTTTTCCCATATAATATTTTTTTGATTTAAGAGCCCTTCAAATAGGCTAATCAATTGTAATATATGACTTAACAAGGATTAACTTAAATTGTTTTCTGCGATATAATTTAAAATAAATTACCGTGGAGTCAATGGCAAATACTGTCATCTTGTTACCAAATTCCAATAGATGGATAAGAGAAGCCATGACATGCTGAAATAGGCGAGATGATAATGCCCAAGGTCGAAAAAAGTCCGGGAAAGGGAACGAAGTTATGGGTCACGATGAACATGTCCTGTTTAAGTGTCGGAATTGACATTTTAAATTAAAGCTAATAGAAAAGGTTTGCCCTGGCACAAAAGCATGTGTTTTGCAGCGATGGGACGGTTGCAGGGAAGGGCTGCAAAACGCTTGCTTGCGCGTTGGCAGTCATGGTATTGCGGCCCATAGCCTTATAGCTGACGGCCCGGCGGTTTAATGTAGCCGTCCCCATCAGGGTTGGCATGCCTTTTTGCAAAGTCCCGATAAGTGGATGAGCGTTTGGTGTCATGATGAAACTGTCAAGGTAGCCAGCAAATATTGTGCTAAGCAAATTACCCCAACTGACCGTGTTAGCATTTCAGGCCAATTTTTAAAACTGTAAAAGAGTCCTTTGTCATGTTTTATTCATCACGGGTTGGGGGTCTTTAAACGACTCGATGGCTAAATCCCCGGTTATCAAGTGATATTAAATTTTAACAAATCAATAATTATTCTGAATAGTTTGATCCACAATGATCGAGATAATGTAAAGAAGTGTTAGTGGCGGTACACTTGTAAAAAACAAATTGCAGTTCTTTTCATATTTATTTCACAAATTCAATTTATGAAATAGACCAACGATTCTTACAAAAGACCAAAAACAATAAGATGAAAATTATAGTAAGAAAACGTAGTTGTAATGAAAATTCAAACGGTTTCAGTATAGTTATAATATTTACATGGTATGGCTATGTATCAAATCTAAGATAGAAAAGACAAAGAAATAATTATTAAATAATCTTACGCAAATTCAACTTTTGGAATACTGAAATAGTGGAAAAATGGATGAACGGATTTATTCCTCCTAAGGAGTCCTTTGGACAACCCTCCATCTCCCCATTATTCCAAACAAATTGCGTAACATGAGTTAATAACCATTATTGAAAGATTAATAAACACATGCATATGCAGATTATGCTTATTTAAAACCGATGTCATACTATGGATTTTGAAAAACATTAAATCGGCGACAACCGGTGCTTTCAAAGTTATTACATATTATTTTTAATTTACAATTACTACATCCTTTGCACGGCTATTGGGTCTAACTTTCAATTTTGTTATTTTGCCGTCTTCAACATGCCCTTCAACAATGGTTTTATAAGGAGCGTGCAATTTAAAATCGGCAGTCCAGCCTTTTGGCCAGGCCGGTAATAGTTGGATGCGATTACCATCACATTGCATCAACATCAGCTGCAGCGTAATCATGCCCGAGCCGCCGCACTCAGGGTCCCAAAACCAACGAAACTGCTGGCTCCCGTAAGCGGTAAACTCTCTCACCACGACCCGCTGAGCCTCATTCGTCAGGCCCAGAACCGCGGCCTGCGTGCCATCCTGCCCCCAAGCTCTATCCATTGGAAAACGCCGGGCATTGTAAGTGTCCCGTGCCAGTTGGAGATCAGGTTTGCCCACACCGTTTAGGCGATAGGGATAGGCCACATAGAGTTCAGGATTTTCGCTGTTGTGGGTTATGCCGTATTTTTCGGCAGGCAGAATGGTGGGCCGGCCATCGGCATCACCAACGCCATCGGGAGGCAACTTGCCGCCTGTGGTTTTGCCCATTGGAATCGGAGGCAAATCATTGAGCGTCTTGGCCCAAGAATCTCGCTGCTCTGCCGAGGTGAATTCTTTGGGCAAAGCCAACAGTCTCGGGATGACGCTTTTGAGTCCGACAATGTCAGGTGTGGGATTGACTGCATCGTCTTCATACGTTTCCAGCGATTGAACCGGCGACATGTGAATTTTGCCCTTGGAATCGCGCGGCCAGTGGTTCGCATAGAAGGTGATAATGGCGTCAGCAAAAGGAACAANNTCTGCAATTCGTTAGTGGGATTGTTGAAACCGAAATCATGGAGATTGGGCAAGCCCCAGAAATACATTGTTTCTGGAAAATACGCCCCATCGTGGTAGTAGTAAACCCTTGTCCGAGCCTTCTCAAGCGGCAGCGCTTCCAAATACATATCAAACCAAGGCTCAAGCAAGTCATAGTCCCCGGCAGCGATCAAAGGGTAGTAAATAAGGCGGGTGTCCTGATTCCAAAAACATGCGCCCCAGTCTCGGTAATCGGGATCATGGTTTGCCCGGGTCGAAGGCGTGCCCGGCGGCAGATCATGCCCCACCGTGAACGCCGTCTCGTTAAACTTGATCGGCTGCGCGCCACGACCGGCGCAGGCAGTCATGAAGCGCTGCATAGCGTAGCCTTGGGTAACCTTTTCAATATCCGGTGTGCCTGTCACGTTAATCCAACTGCGATTCCAAAATTCTTTCCACCAATTCTCATGCGCCGTCCAGGCTTTGCTTGTTTTAATCGCATCAATTTTCTCAATCTTCTTATCAAGATCAGCAAGCCATGCCTCGGGCGATTCCGCTTGCTCGGTGAGCGTATAAATATCAAGCTGATGTGAGCTTGAAACCTTCAACGATTTTAAGGTCTGATTATCGCTGCTTACCAGATTGTCCCCTTTTATAGTGATGCCGAAGCAACGATGCATTAGCGGATCCGGAAACTTAGGCAACAACGATTCCAAGTGTTCTTCTCTAAAAACCATCGGGTAAATGCTATGCGTGTTAAAGTGGCACGAGGACACTCGGTTGTCTTTTGACGGGAGAATAATATCTGGATAAAATGTTAAACTGCCAGGGTAACCTCCCCATTCAAACATTCCCAATCCGGTTCGATTAATAGCTTGAGAATCGAAAGTGTATTCCTTGGTTCTCCAGACTTCAGATGCTGCTTTCAACTCGACGGGAGCTTCTGTTTGAACTTGCACGTGCACCACCGGATTATTCGCGTCTACCCAGATGCGGACGAAATTTTTACCCGAATGAAGTTCCACATTTCCGGTTTCCAATCTCAATGTTTGAGTAAATGAGGCTGAATTTACGAACGGATTAGGCTTGAGACTGATGCGCACCCGGCCAGGCTTGAGCAATTCTCCGTTTTCGCTCCAAGAATCAGATTTCGCAATTAGAAAGACAATGTCGCCATTCTGCTCAGTCCAGACATTCAAAGCAACGTCGCCGTTGCCTAACGGCATGGAACTGTTTTCATTTGTTCCCAAAGAATCCCACACGACATCATAAGTAGAAACCGGTGAGCCCATTTGTGCCTTTATGGGAGAAGTTGAAAAGACAATTAATAAAAAGAAAAATGAGATCTGTTTTAAGTAATTTTTATTTTTCATGTTTTTTACTCCTTGTTAAGATGAGCATTATTAATCAAAGTGAGAAAATCTTTTTCATAATTTTGAAATAGGTCACTACAGTATGTATTGGTAACTGTATTAGTAGTTAATTATTCTATGTTAAATTCAGTAATTAGGTATTACCCTAATTAACAGCATCGGATACTGTGCCTAGTTGGCGTGCAAGTTTTCCTCTCTGTCTCCAGATTTATGTCATTTGTTAATAAAAAATAAAGATATGAGGTACTGTATTAAAAACAAATTTCTTCATGTCCGCTTGATTTTACTTAAACATAACTATGCCCTATTTAAATCGAAATCAATTTTTTTATATCTGGTTTTCACCTGAAATTTATTTTGGATTCCCCGGATATTGCTGAATTGTTTTGAATTTGTAGCTTATCTCAATCAGCCATGATTTTCCCTGTGTATAATTATTGGTTTTTAGTCAATTGATAAAACTAAAATATCGGAATTACAGTTTCGGATGCAAGTTACGACAAGAAAAAGCCGAAGTCAAATAAACTTTTACAAATTGAAATGTTAAGTATTGAAATACAATTATTTATAGCACTATTGGATAGTGCATATAGTATGGAATATTGATTAAAGGGAATTAAATATAATTCACCGCATTTTAAACTATGGCAACATCTGACGTAATTTGATTCGGTAAAAAGATGGTTATATCTGTATATTAATGTTTTGTAAAATAAAAATGCTCCAAATGGAAATTACGATGCGTTTACTGGTGTAATGAATTGTACAGTTCATCAAAGATTAACACCCGACCTTCACCTTTTTTCCCTTATTCCATGAACAATGAAAAAGATGCTTAGGATGAGTAACGGGATACCCATGGCAATCCCAGCACCACAATCACTTGTGCATAGGAAAAAATTCTCATAACACATTCCAAGAAACCAAATAATAAAGATAACACCTGATGCTAACTCATTCTTCCATGAAATGACATAGCCAATAACGAATATAGCAAATAGTATCTTTAATGCAGAATACTCAATATTCCATGAATTCGGAGCATTAATAGATAAAAAATCACTACTCCCAACAACCACATAAAGTATAGCATAGACACTAAGTAGAATGCGCAGAGTCCATAGACTTCTGTTTTTGCTTTTTCCTCTTTTATCATCTAATTCTGTTTCCATACCAGTAATTATTTAAAGAATAAATAAAATGTACTTGTGTATTATAACTGGAATCAATTTGTTGATAAATTTACATCAAGGGAAACACAAAATCAAATAAATCTAATTCACCACATTTTAACTTATAGCTAAATCTAACGAACATTTTTGTGGCGCAAAGATGGTCACCAACTGTATATTAATATATTAATAAAAACTGAAATGCCTCAAAATGTTCAATCCCGGGACATTCAACTCATTTTAAGAACTACTGTTTTACCCGCGTCCAAATATCAGTTTTGACTGGCTTATTATTTACTATAGTAGTAATTACGTACATATCAGGTGATTTAAATTCTGCCTCACCCCTAAAGGATGCCATTTCAGGATTGGAAATATCGCTATACAGTATAGCTTCACCTTTATAATTTGATGTAAACCATTGTGCATAAATTCTCATATCCATTCCCTTAGTTAGTTCTAAGCCAATGTATTTATCGGTTCTTTTGTCATAACCCCAAAGACGCTTCGCTTCCATAACTACTTTCCCTTTTGCAACAACTTTTAAATAACATTCAAATCCAGTTCCAAATGATTTTACATCCCAAAAACGAGTCGTGTCTTTAGCATATTCACACTTCCAATTACCTATAAACTGTTTCATCAACTCAACCTGGTTAAGTTTTATTTGTGTGGTTTGTGCCAGTGCTGCATTAGTGCAGAGCAAAAGGAATACAACAATCGACGTAGTTAAACAAAATGTTTTCATAAGATTGATATGATGAGACTTGCCATGATAGCGATTCATTATGCTAAAGTTAAGAAAGACAATGACACGAGTCAAATAAAAAACCATCGACCAAAGATTACTCTGATGGATGGTTATTATAAGCAGGCTGACGTAAGAATTTAGAAGCGATATTCAAAAGCTATAACAGATATACGTTTGTAAAAAGGCCCCAGATACCAATCGAAGTCAATTTGATTACCAGCTTGCTATAAAGCCGAGGAAACCTTGTCCTTTATCTCTTTGGGAATTGCACTCTTATTTACCATTACAGATATAGTCTTTAATAGCAAATATTCCTTTGACATATATATATACCCTCCGCAATTCCTTTGATCACTTGAATTTTTTACAATATAGAATCTCTTTCCTTTATTGTTCTCAGCAATGCCGATAATATGCATGTTATGTACATCCGTGGTAGTGTAATTATCAAAAGCAGTCTGTCTGATTTGTTGTGTAATGTTCTTAATTGTATCGTTTAATACTGCAAAACCATCATTATATTCATAATTATCGCCATCCCAGCAAACTGAAAAATTGTGTAATAAAGCATAATCTACAACATTACTAAAATCATTTATAGGAAGGTTTAAGTAGTAATTATTATTCCAGTTTGATTCAATCTCCAGAATAAATTTTGAATAAAAAGGATGATGACTGAATGAGGTTATTTCCACATAATCATCGGGGTTGATTCCAACCATCTCTTTGGCAAAAGATTTTGGAGTGTAACTCTTTTGTTTATATATAAAAGTATCAGGGGCTTTTCCCATAGTACCGGATAAAATTTCACTAATATCTCTTCTGTATCCTTCAGTTGTCATATTTCCCCGACCGGAATTCACATAATATTTGACCTTTTCGAGCAATGCTTTGTCCATCTTTCCATGATCGTATTTAGAAGTGGAGTCTTTTTTCCCTGAATAGACTTTTTGAGGTATTGCCCCGTATTTCTTGTATGCACTCAAAACACTAAATGTCAAATCGCCCGAATCAAAATAGCTTTTGCCATTCATCCTTATATATTTCTCAGCCTTATTGATTACCGTTGGAGTCACAAAAAACATAGGCGAAAGGACAACAGGACTTTTCCCAAGTCTTATGGCTTCAGTTTCAATAAAAGATGTAGTTGCAAAGCTCCAGCAAATACCAGTTGCCTGTTGATCCTTAATAGGGGAGCTCTCAATCAATTTAATGATTTTATATCCCTCAATTTCAGGGTTTAAATTGGTTTTAAGTGTAAATACATAATTTGTACGGCTTAGCCTTAAACCAAGAGCACCACCCCATAAACCATCAATAACCGAGTCCCCGGGAAGAATTCTCCCTTTATAAATAATTCCTGCATTTAAGGATGTAGCATCTACAAATACACTATCGCGGACAGTCCATACTTTATCCATGGCGAGATCCTTTAATCCCTGGTCCGGACTATCAAGGAATCCTTTGATACTGTCTTTTGACACTTCAAATCTTAATAGCGCGCGCATTGAAAATTGGGCAGTAGTAACCTTACCCATCCATGAACCCGGCAAAACATGTGTCTTATTGTCCTGAGAATAAATTAACGATGGCAGAAGAAAGAAAAGTGAAAAAATAATTGTTTTCGTTTTCATAATTAGTAGTTTTCAAAATAAATATAATGTTATTCTTATGGATAGACGGTCAACTTAACAATAAGCTGCATCATATCTAAATATTTTATGGATTTATCCCTGGACAACCACATCAGATCATATTTCACGATCCGTTAAAACATTTGCAAAGGCGATTCATGAAGTAAAATAAAAATAGTTACATTTATTGGTTAATAATTCTTTTCAGATTAAATCACTAAACTCAATTTCCTATGAAAATGACAGGGAGAAAATTCAGCTATGCATTTTTGCTGTTTCTCTTTTTACTCAGCGGATGTAAAAAAGAACAGGTTACAACGTCACTTCCTCGGAGCGTACCGGAAGCACAAGGAGTTTCTTCGCAGGGAATCATTGATTTTCTTGATGCAGCCGCAAAGAGCCGGCATGAATTCCACAGTTTTATGTTTCTGCGTCATGGTAAGGTAATTGCCGAAGGATGGTGGAATCCATACAAACCTGAACTTAAACATACACTATATTCCACCAGTAAAAGCTTTACAGCCACTGCTGTTGGTTTTGCCGTGAGTGAAAAACGATTGTCAGTTAATGATAAAGTCATTTCTTTTTTTCCGGAAGCATTGCCGGATACGGTGAGTCCGTTTTTGTCCGATATGAAGGTTAAGGATCTGCTGAGCATGTCAGCAGGACAGGATCCTGATCCCACTTTTAAAACGGTAGTTAATGACAGCAACTGGGTAAAGACATTCCTTGCCGTACCTGTTGTCCATGAACCTGGTACGAAATTTCTGTACAATACACTGGCCACTTATATGTTATCGGCCATTATACAGAAAGTAACAGGAGAAAAGGTTATTGACTTTCTTAAACCACGCTTGTTCGATCCTCTGGCAATTGAGGGAATGGATTGGGAAGTTGATCCCCATGGAATTAATTGCGGAGGTTGGGGCTTAAGGCTGAAAACTGAAGACATGGCTAAATTCGGACAACTTTTTTTACAAAAAGGTAAATGGAACGGGAAACAGGTGCTGCCGGCTTCATGGATTGAAGAAGCTACTACGCTAAAGATTTACCAGGCGCCCGATGCCCCTCAATCCAAAAAGGATTCCAGTGACTGGATGCAAGGCTACTGTTACCAGATGTGGCGTTGCCGCCACAATTGTTTCCGTGCTGACGGAGCATATGGACAGTATATCATTGTTATACCCGATCAGGATGCTGTAATCGCCATTACTGCTGAAACCGGTGATATGCAGGATGAAATTAACCTTATTTGGGAATATTTACTGCCAGCAATTAATACGGCCAAATTGGCTGAAAACACTGCACTGTCCTCAAATCTTAAGCAAAAATTATCATCCCTGGCGCTTCCGTTACCTGTTGCAGGGAATGGTTCTGTTGCTGCTTCTCAGATTTCAGGCAAAACATTTGCGCTCGAGCCAAATGATAGACACCTGGAAACAATGAGCTTACAGTTTGATAGTATGTGCCACCTTTCCATGATGATTGATTCCGTCCGCTATAACTTTTCTTTAGGATCAGGACAATGGATAACAGGAGAAACAACCCTTCACGGTCCCAATTTATTACTATTGGCTAAAGCCCATTTTGTTGGTCTTCCCCCTGCAAAAGTAGCAGGGAGTTTCAGTTGGAAGGATGAAAATACGCTGGAACTGGTGCTGCGCTATATAGAAAGTCCGCATACCGAAACGATTACGTGCAAGTTTGATAAGAATAAAATATTGGTTACCATTCATTATAGCAATGAGCCAGGCAATATTCAACACGAATTAACAGGCGTTGTTAAAGATTAGATTCAGCGTATCGCCGGGCCATTTCTGAACATTTTACCCATTCGAAGGTTGATCCGAATACCTTTTGTATCCGTTCAGCGAGTGTAGTCAGACCTTCCAGTCCCAGTTCCGTACCCTGTGTGTATAGTGACTGCCAGTGAGTCACAATTACAACGGGGAAACCTGAATCTATGAGCTGGCGGATCCTGCCTGTTTTTCCATCGGGTGATACTAGTCTGTCGATGCCATCTTTAATAAATTTCGGCCGATCCTTTTTGTCAGGCAGATCCATAGACCAAAAAATGTCACCTGCGTTTGCAGGAACACTGATTACGACCTGACCCCGGTCGGAGTTTTTGTACTTCACGTTGCATTGATATGGTTTCTCAGTATCTGATGCGGCATACAGGAAGTACCAGGTCAGCTTACGTTTATAGATATTCCATTGCGCATCAGCAAGTGACTGGGCATATTTATCTTCCACATCTATACCTGAGACCCATGGTGACGTGATTCCTGTAGACTCTATTCCCACATTCTTCAGAATCTGAAAGGCCAGTGTAAAATACTCCACAATCTCTTCCTTAGGTGCCTGTGTGATCCATGTATCCTCGTACATGTGGCGCCGGTAATTTCCGGTCTTAAGATCGTACGAACTTAAATGGGTCAGAAACTCGGGAGTTATATCAAATCGCGGAGCGACCCGTTCACGCATCAGCTTCAGAAACTCAAGGAGGTGATCCTGAGGTACTCTTTTGAGTGACTGGTCAATACGCCCAAGGCAACTCGGCATGGGGATTATAGTAAACTTGCCACGAAGATCGAAACGGTCAAGAGTATCTGCCACCCGCCGGGTGAATTTGGCAGGAACAAGGAATGGAGTCTCATAGCCCGGCAGTTCATAGAAGAGAGGATCCACCGGTGATCCATCGTCAATAATTAGAGAAAAAGGAATTTTCCCGGCGAAGCCCCGGCCTGTGGATACGTTATCTATACCTGGCAGCGTTGCTGCCATAACCTTTCCTATGGAGCCTGAAAACACTCCTGCAGCCAGGCCTGTGCCTGCATATTTGAGCAGAGTCCTGCGATTCATATAATTCATATTTTCTGTTTTAAGTTAATTGTATTTGGATTTCTTTTGGGTCATTTTTTTTACTTCTGTCTGGACTAAATTTACTCTAAATTCTGTGATAAAATGAATTCATTAACCTGGATCTTTTCACCCCCTAAGAATTTCAATCATTTCCAGAATAGCTTCTGTATCGATAGCATCTTTTATCGGAGAGAGACCCAAAAGCGGCCTCACCTTATTAAGATCATGCCCTGTAACGAGATCCTTTCCCAAGATAATAATGTATATCAATGCTGATTTCAGAGTATTGGATTTTACCCTGAAAGTATGCAGACTGTTTCGTGCAGGGAAGATATGTACAAATCTCTGAGGATTGTCATGAAACTTTAAAGTCCATTGAGAACCGTCTGATAATGGAATTATCCTGAAGCAATCCATCTTTGTCCCGACCCAAACAGAGTAAGGCTCACTTCTAAAAATGTTTTTCTGCCTAAGAAATTCTTTTGCTTCGATACAAATATTCCTGATTGACAATGAACCTGAATAAATATCCATTACAGATGTTCCAAGATGCTTAAGGTCTCTGGCAAGCTCTTGAATATCAGTGCCGGACTTGTCGATATTAAGATTAATGAATTCCTTTATAAATCCCAGATGGTGTTTGATCGGATTAAATAGAAAGGGTTCAGGTATTTGATAATCAGTATTCATAATGCAAAGATACACAATAGGAAAAAACAGGGTAAAAGTTTGTCAGAGATCGAATAACTTAATATTTATAATCAATTACGTTTATAATAATATAATTTGTATTTTTCATGTGAATTTTTTCAATTCATATTATAAACAAAATTCTAAAATCAAATATTATGAAAAAGCTGAAACCAGGGATCTTACTTTTGGTAGTGATGGCAGTGATTATTTCATGCGGAAAAACCAATAACAATGATCCAAAAGCACTGAATGATGAGATTACAAAGGATCAGACACCTAACACGCTCACTAAAAAAGAGAAGAAAAATGGCTGGCAATTGCTCTTCGACGGGAAAACAACCGAAGGCTGGCATGGATATAATATGAAAATATTCCCTGATTGCTGGAAAATTGAGGATGGGACACTTACTATGAATAGTACAGGAAGCCATGAGGACCAGGATATCATTACCAATAGTAAGTACCGTGATTTTGCAATCAGCCTTGAATATAAAATGACCAAAGCTGCAAATAGTGGGGTAATTTTTCAGGTTGCGGAAGATACCATATACAAGTTCCCTTATGAAACGGGCCCTGAATTTCAGGTTATTGATCACGAGAACTGGCCCGATAAACTTGAAGACTGGCAGATCAACGGTGCAAATTATGCAATGTATCCTCCAATGGCAAAGCCTTACAAGCCTGTGGGTGACTGGAATCAGCTCTTCCTTTATGTTAAAGGAAATGATGTTACACAGATTCTTAATGGTGTAGTTATGGTTAAATATGTGAAAAATTCGGAGGAATGGAAAAAGTTGCGGAATAGCGGAAAATGGTCAGCTTACCCTGACTGGGGAAAGTTTGATGAAGGATATATCTCTCTTCAGAACCATGGAACCAAAGTCTGGTTCAGGAATATTAAGCTAAAAAAGATTTAATAATAAGTGAAAAATATATTCATATGTCAAAATCAGATAATTCCAGACGAGGGTTTTTAAAGAAAGCCGGTCTGATCTCTGCGGGGATGTCAATTATTCCCGGCAAGGTCATGAGCGGTTTCGGGCACAAAGCCCCTAGTGATAAGCTTAACATTGCCGGTGTTGGAATAGGTGGTAAAGGACACACCAACCTGCATGGAATGGCAACAGAGAACATCGTAACATTATGCGACGTAGACTGGAAGTATGCCGATACTTGTTTTAAGGAATTTCCCATGGCAAAGAAATATTGGGACTGGCGCAAGATGTTCGACGAAATGGCCGGTTCAATTGACGGAGTGATGATTGCCACTGCCGATCACAGCCATGCTCTTATAGCTGCACATGCTTTAACTCTGGGGAAACATGTTTATTGCCAGAAACCGCTTACGCATTCAGTGTATGAATCGCGTTTGCTGACCAGGCTTGCTGCCAAATATAAGGTTGCCACCCAGATGGGTAACCAGGGTAATTCCGGTGACGGTGTGCGTCAGCTTTGTGAATGGATATGGAACAATGAGATAGGTGAAATAAGAGAAGTACACGCCTGGACTGACAGGCCTATCTGGCCGCAAGGTATCCCCCGACCGGCAACGGTGATGCCGGTACCAAAAACTCTCAATTGGGATCTGTTCATTGGGTCGGCGCCGATGCGACCCTACAATGAAATTTATACTCCATGGAACTGGAGAGGTTGGTGGGATTTCGGTACCGGAGCCTTTGGTGATATGGCTTGTCATGTGATGGACCCGATATACCGCTCCCTGAAATTAGGTTATCCTGATAAAGTTCGGGGCAGTTCAACCAGCATCAATACAGAGTCAGCTCCCCAGGCTGAAACAGTAGAGTTTTCATTTCCGGCCAGGGAGAATATGCCGAAGTTAGCTATGCCGGCTGTTAAAGTACACTGGTATGACGGGGGTTTGCTTCCAAACCTTTCCGACCTGCTTCCCGCAGGTGAAAATTTAATGGCAGACGGATTAGGCGGTTGCCTGTTTATAGGTTCCAAAGATACCCTTATGTGCGGTTGCGGTGGTTACAACGCTCGTTTGCTTTCCGGACGTGTACCGGATGTAAAACCATACCTGAGGAGGATTCCCGGAGGATCGGTTTTTTATCCCGATGGTCCTCATGAACAGGACTGGATACGCGCTTGTAAAGAATCGCCGGAAAACAGAATCCAGGGCACTTCAAATTTTGCCTATGCCGGGCCTTTCAACGAAATGGTTTTGTTAGGGGTTCTTGCTATACGGTTGCAGGGACTGAATAAAGCCCTGGCATGGGATGGTGAGAACATGAAATTCACTAATATCTCTCCGACAGAGGAGTTAAAAATAGTGAAAAGTGATGATTTTAAAGTCGTTAACGGACATCCGACTTTCGATAAAAAATATGATACTTTCAACGCCCTGGAAAGTGCAAATGGGTATATCAGGCACAACTACCGGGATGGATGGAACCTGCCGGCAATGCCTTAGTAATCAACGACTAATAATATTTTAATGCTGTTCAAGATGATGAATAAAAACTCTCTGTATCTATATTTTATTTGTATGATTGCGACCATGGGCGGTCTGATGTTTGGCTTCGATATAGCAATAATATCAGGTGCAGTTCCTTTTATACAACCCTATTTCGGGTGGAATGAACTACAGTTGGGTTGGGGAGTTAGTTCGCTTTTGGTAGGAGCTATTGTAGGCGCATTCGGGTCAGGTGTGCTTTCTGATAAATATGGTCGTAAAAGTGTCCTTATTATTGTAGCACTTTTCTTTGCTGTTTCCTGTACATTCACTGCTCTAGCCACTTCGTCTTTAATTTTTATTTCAGCCCGCTTATTTGGTGGATTGGCTGTCGGAGCTGCCTCGGTACTGTCGCCTATGTACGTGGCAGAAGTTTCTCCACCAAAAAACCGCGGAATGCTGGTGGCCATTTATCAGCTTGCCATTGTCCTGGGAATATTATGTTCGTATACCATAAATTACGGTTTGCATAATATTGAAAATAACTGGCGCTGGATGTTTGCGACAGGAATTGTCCCGTCTGTACTCTTTTTTGTGGGTTTATTTTTCATCCCGGAAAGTCCCCGCTGGTTATTTAAAGCCGGGCGGGAGAAAGAATCATTGAAAGTTCTCAGCAGAATTGGGGGTGAAGAACTTGCAAAAGCTGAGATTCTGGAGATTGCTGAATCACTGAAAGGAAATTCAGCATCTGTGTCTATTGGAGAATTATTTAAACCCTCAGCACGCAGAGTAATGATAGTTGGTTTCCTGCTGGCCGTATTGGTTCAGATCAGCGGCATAAATACAATAGTTGACTACGCACCAAAAATACTTCTTGCTGCCGGCGTGGAGATTAATAATGCATTGCTTCAGACATCACTTGTGGGTTTAATCAACTTTATCTTCACCTTCGTGGCAATTCTTTTCATTGATAAAATAGGGAGAAGATCCCTTTATCTGATAGGCTCAATGGGAATGGTTATTACACTTGTTATGTTAGCCGTATCTTTTTATTTAAAAATGGAAGGGATCTTTACGCTGATCTGCATTCTGTTGTTCATTGCATTCTTTGCCTCCTGTATCGGTCCTGTATTCTGGACACTGGTCTCTGAAATATTTCCTAACAGGATCCGCGGTAAGGCACTTGCGTTTGCCTCTTTTACCCAATGGACATTTAACTTTCTTGTTGTTTTGCTTTTCCCTCACTTTCTGGCATCCATTGGCGGTGCGAAAACATTCCTCTTCCTGGCTCTCATGTCATTATTCCAATGGTTCTTTACCTATCTGTATGTGCCTGAAACAAAAGGAAAATCATTGGAAGAGATAGAACAACTTTGGAATAAGTAACCCTCATAAGTACTAGCCTTATTATTTTTATTTACTTAATTAATTGCTTTAAAATTTAAATTATGGTTTCATCTTCCAGACAAAATTTTCTAAAAACAATTAATCATAAACAACCGGATAAGGTTGTAGTGGATTTTGGTTCAACGGCAGTCACAGGGATTCACGTTCTGATAGTTGAAAAACTACGTCAACACTATGAACTGGAGAAAAAACCTGTTAAGGTTGTTGAGCCTTACCAGATGCTCGGTGAGATTGACTCAGAGTTGATTAAAGCGATGGACATCGATGTCATCGGATTGTTTTCGGCAAAGAATATGTTTGGTGTCCCTAATGAGAACTGGAAAGTCCATAAAACGCTCTGGGGTCAGGAAGTCCTCTTTCCTGGCAGCTTTAATTATACCTACAACAGTAACGGAGATATCCTGATGTATCCTGAAGGTGATACTTCTGTCCCTCCAAGTGGAATGATGCCTAAGACAGGTTACTTTTTTGATGCCCTCGACAGGCAAAAACCAATTGATGATTCGACGCTTAAAGTGGAAGATAACCTCGAAGAATTTGGTCATATCACAGAACCGGAGCTTGCATACTGGAAGGATCAGGTCGCGGCACTTGAAAATAATTCAAAAGCAGTAGTTGCATCACTTGGTGGTACGGCTCTTGGCGATATTGCCCTTGTACCGGCAATCAATTTAAAGAATCCAAAGGGAATCCGTGGCGTCGAAGAGTGGTATATTTCGACACTCATCAGAGAGGATTTTATTAAGGAAATATATGATCGGCAGACAGATATAGCTATAGAAAATCTGAGGTTATTATATGAAGTTATAGGGAATAAAATAGATGTTGTATTTACCTGTGGAACAGATTTTGGCACTCAGAATTCAACCTTCTGTTCAACTGAGACATACGACAGGGTGTGGTTACCTTATTATAAAAAGGTGAACGACTGGATCCATCAGCATACAAACTGGAAAACATTCAAACATTCATGCGGGGCTGTCGAACCATTAATGAGTCATTTCATAGAATCAGGATTTGATATCATTAACCCAGTTCAGATCAATGCCTCAGGCATGGATCCCCGGAAGTTAAAGGAAAAATATGGCGATAAGCTTGTTTTCTGGGGCGGAGGTGTCGATACCCAGGGTGCCTTTGCCTTCGGAACACCTTTCCAGGTCAAAGAACAGGTAAAAATCCAGTGTGAAATACTTAACAATAATGGTGGTTTCGTCTTTAATACAGTTCATAATATCCAGGCCAATGTTCCCTTCGAGAATGTCATTGCAATGCTGGATGCTTTGAAAGAACTTTAATTTATTTGTTGACCCCCTTCCCGGCCTTCCCCCAAGGGGGAAGGGGTTGAATTGAATCATTTCCCCCTTGGGGGAAACAGGAAAGGGGGTAATCAACTTACTGATTAATGAATTATTTGGTTGACTCATATGAAAGAATATAAATATAACTGGAGATACCTCATAAGCATTTCTCTCATATCAGCAATGGGCGGACTGCTCTTCGGATATGACTTTGTTGTAATTGGGGGCGCTAAGCCTTTTTATGAGCCGTTTTTCGGAATTACCAACCATGCCTTTTTACAGGGATGGGCAATGAGTTGTGCCCTGGCAGGATGCCTTGCAGGTGCAGTAATCTCCGGGTGGCTCAGTGACAGATTCGGCAGAAAAAAGTTATTGATCCTTGCAGCAGGATTATTTGTTGCAGCTTCTCTTGGCACAGGGGCTGCCGGTTCCTTTAGTGTGTTTGTCCTGTTCAGAATTATAGGGGGAATCGGGATAGGTCTTGCATCAAATCTTTCACCGATGTATATAGCAGAAATAACTCCGGGAAATGTACGGGGTCGTTTTGTTTCAATCAACCAGTTAACCATTGTTATCGGGATACTGGCAGCCCAGCTCATTAACTGGAGGATTGCCAGGCCCGTTCCCCCCGGAGCAACAACTTCCGATATTCTGGCATCATGGAACGGACAGACAGGCTGGAGATGGATGTTTTATGCATGTACAATCCCGGCCGGACTCTTTTTCATTCTGATGTGGTTTGTTCCTGAAAGTCCCAGGTGGCTGGCACAAAAAATGGTACATCATTCCGAAGCCAGAAAGATTCTTGCAAAAATCGGCGGGAGTGATTATGCCAAATCGGAATTTGCTTCTATTGAAAAAGCGCTCAACGAGACAAACAATAAAACAAATCTCATGTTCCTGAAACAGCCTGGCATATCAAAATTGCTTGTCCTGGGTATCGTATTAGCAGTTTTCCAGCAATGGTGCGGGATAAATGTAATTTTTAATTATGCGCAGGAAATCTTCTCAAATGCAGGTTATAATATTTCCGATATTCTTTTCAATATTGTAGTTACAGGATGTGTAAACCTGATATTTACTTTTGTCGGGATGTTTACCGTGGATAAGCTGGGTAGAAAAGCTCTGATGCTTCTGGGAGCCGGTGGTCTGGCAGGTATCTATGCAGTGCTCGGGACAATGTATTTTTTTCATATGCAGGGGATTTCATTATTGATTATGGTTGTAACTGCAATAGCTTGTTTTGCCATGTCACTTGGTCCGGTAACGTGGGTAGTTCTTTCTGAAATTTTCCCGAACCGAATGCGTGGAACTGCAATGTCAATAGCGACCTTTTCATTATGGGCAGCATGTTTTATTCTGACATATACATTCCCATTATTAAACCAGTTGTTAAAAGCATCAGGTACTTTCTGGCTGTATGGCTGTATTTGTTTACTCGGATTCCTGTTTATTCTCAGAAGATTGCCTGAAACAAAAGGCAAGTCGCTTGAAGAGATTGAACATGAATTAATGAAATAATGGCACAACGGCGCAACGGTACAATGGCACAATGGCATCCTATAAAAAGATTCAAATGAATTTCTTTTTTTGCCTTTTAGCCTTTACGCCCTTGAGCCTTTTAATTAAAAAGAAAATGAAAAGATTATTGTTCTTATTACTTGTACTAACCGGGTGCATCAGAGCGAACATTGAAGTAAGGGAAAGATTATCACTTGCAGGTGAATGGCAATTCAGAATTGATTCTCTTGACCAGGGAATTGAAAATAAGTGGTATAATGATCTGGCGGTTGAAACAATCAAACTTCCCGGATCAATGGCAGAGAACGGGAAAGGCGATGAGATTACTTTCAAAACAGACTGGACAGGTGAAATAGTTGACAGGTCTTATTTTACCGATAAAAAATATGAAAAGTATCGTCAGCCGGGAAATATAAAAATTCCTTTCTGGCTTAAACCGGTAAAGTATTATAAGGGAGTTGCCTGGTATCAGAAAGAGGTTGATCTTCCCTCCGGATGGAAAGGGAAGAATATTATATTATTCCTTGAAAGACCTCATTGGGAGTCGACAGTATATGTCAATGGGAAAAAAGCAGGTGTGGAGAACAGCCTTGCTGTTGCTCATCAGTTCGATATAACTGATCTTCTCATTCCGGGAAAAAACCTCATCAGTATTCATATCGATAACCGTGTGGTAATACCTGTTGGCATAAATTCTCATAGTATAAGCGACCATACTCAGTCGAACTGGAATGGGATAGTTGGAGATATAAGCCTGAGAGCTACATCAAAAGTATTTATCAGTGATATAAGTGTGTATCCTGATGTTCTGGGGAAAAAGGCAAAAATAATTGTTGCATTGATCAACAAATCGGGATCTCCTTTTAAGGGAGAAATTGCCCTTCAGGCTGAAAGTTTTAATTCAGGCACCTCTCAAAAACTGAAAAGCAAAGTCGTATCAGCCAATACTGTTTTAAATGAGATTCATCTTATAATTGACTATCCGATGGGAGATAAGATTGCATTATGGAGTGAGTTTACACCTTCATTATATAAATTGTCTGTTAATCTTAAAGGTCAAAAAGGTGAAGTGCTTGACTATAAGTCGGAGGATTTCGGTATGCGTGAGTTTAAAACTAAAGGAACACGTTTCGAGGTTAACGGCCAACAAATATTCTTAAGAGGTACACTTGAATGCTGTATTTTTCCACTGACTGGTTATCCGCCTACTGATGTTAAATCGTGGGTCAGAGTACTTCAGACATTTAAGGATTATGGATTGAATACTGTAAGGTTTCATTCCTGGTGCCCCCCAGAAGCTGCCTTCATTGCAGCTGATAAACTTGGAATATATTTTCAGATAGAATGTTCATCGTGGGCCAATTCCGGAACTTCAATCGGTGACGGTGGAATTATTGATGAATATATTTATAAGGAAGGTGATAAGATACTTAATGCTTATGGAAACCATCCGTCATTCTGCATGCTTGCATACGGAAATGAGCCTGCCGGTATAAATCAGAATGCTTACCTGGGGAAACTCCTGACATACTGGAAAGCTGAAGATAATCGCAGAGTATATACTTCAGGAGCCGGTTGGCCGGTTATCCCTGAAAACGACTATAACCTTACCTCTGAACCCAGGATACAACGATGGGGCGAAGGGTTAAAAAGTATAATAAACAGGGAAGCACCACAAACAATGTTTGACTATCATGACATTATTTCCAAATACACCATTCCAACTGTCAGTCATGAGATAGGACAATGGTGCGTTTATCCCGATTTTAAAGAAATAGCAAAATATACCGGGGTACTCAAACCTACAAATTTTGAGATCTTCAGGGAATCGCTTGCAGAAAATAACATGGGAGATCAGTCAGAAGATTTTCTGATGGCATCAGGAAAACTCCAGGCATTATGTTATAAAGCAGATATTGAAGCTGCTCTGCGCACTCCCGGATTTGCGGGATTTCATTTGTTGCAGTTACATGATTTCCCCGGACAGGGAACAGCCCTGGTAGGTGTGCTTAATCCTTTCTTTGAATCTAAAGGATATATTACACCCGAAGAATTCAGGATGTTCTGCAATGAGACTGTCCCTCTTGCAAGAATGCAAAAAATGGTTTACAATAATAATGAGTCTTTTAAAGCAAATATTGAAATAGCACATTTTGGTGAAAAACCGATTGAAAAGGCTGAAATTATATGTCAGGTCACTAATGAAAAAGGTGATATCATCCGTAAGGAGATCTTTACGAAGGATAGAATAGAAATTGGAAATTGTTCAGAAATCGGGTTATATCAAATGGATCTTTCGGATTTGAAAAAAGCACAGAAACTGACTCTTGAAGTGCTTTTAGCCGGTACACCTTATAAAAACAGGTGGGATTTCTGGGTTTACCCTGCAGGACAGGAGATGAATAACAGAAATGTTTTAGTTACAGATAAGCTTGATAAAAATGCTGAAGCAACACTGAAGAACGGAGGTTCAGTATTGTTACTTAATTATGGAAAAGTCGGAAAAGAGAAAGGATCACAGGTAGCAATCGGATTTTCAACTGTTTTCTGGAACACAGCCTGGACTAATAATCAACCACCACATACGCTTGGAATTCTTTGTGATCCCAAGCACCCGGTTTTCAGTGACTTTCCTACAGAGTTTCACAGCAACTGGCAATGGTGGGACCCGGTTTCCCATTCGCAGGTAATGATACTCGATGGTTTCCCGGCAAATTTAAAACCATTAATTCAGCCAATCGACACCTGGTTTGAGAACCGGCGGCTTGCCCTGGCTTTTGAAGCAAAAACAAACGGTGGCAAACTGATTGTTTGCAGTATAGATATGAAGGACATTTCTGAAGAGAGGCTGGTATCAAAACAACTATTCATCTCTATTTTGAATTATATGAACAGTGAGGCATTTAACCCTCAGATTGAAGTTGATATCAGTAAAGTGAAAGAGTTGATGGCCATCTCGAAATAAAAATATTTGTACTATAAAATGAATCTAAACTTCTACCCGACATATTTATTTCTTATAGTTGTCTCATGAAGGGGAGTAGTTAAGAGCTTATTAATTGGGAAATGATAAAGAAACGATATAATGAATTTTCTAAAATGACGGTTTAGTTTATACTCTGTTAATTCTATGTTAAAGTGGTGCTATGACAGAATGATTTAAAATATTCAAATGTCTAATAAAAAAACACGAAGCGATTAAACCCGGGTAACCAGTCAGGATCAAATTAAGGAAAGGGTAGGTTGACTCATATTAAAACTAATTAATCATAAAAACAGTTATTTATTAATTTTAAAATTATGCAGCCATGGAAAACTTAATGATTAGAACAAAAAAAAGAAGAGAGTTGAGGGGATACGACCGACAGGATAACCTGTAAGATGTATTTTTTTACCCATCAGATCATTATCAAATAATTTATATAATTATGAAAACAATTATTGTTCCCCTGGATTTTTCAAATGAGTCACTGGAAGGTTTGAATATGGCGTTGATGCTGGCTAAAAAAACCGGGGCAAATGTTCAAATGGTACATGTTATCGGGAAAAATATCGATAATAATGTTGAGCTTCTTGAAAAGGAAAATCAGCTGGCAAACAGGAAATTTGAAGAAATCCTGAAAAAATGCAAAGAGGGGGGAAATATTAATTGTGCCTTGAATTACACAATTAAAGAAGGTAAGATATTCAGTGAAATAACAGACCTGGCAGATAAGTTTGAAGATTCTCTGATAGTGCTTTCCACTCATGGGGAGTCAGGCTTTGAAGAATTGTTCATTGGAGGTAATGCTTACAAAATAACCTCCCATTCCAAGAATCCTGTGATCACAGTCAGAAAAAGCAAAATATCATCAAATATTGATAAAATAGTTTTGCCCCTGGATATTACCCTGCAGACACGCGAAAAAGTTCCATATACCGTAAAGTTGGCAAAGCTGTTTAATTCTGAAATTCACCTGATTACAGTAAGAGCTTCGCATTTAAAAAGTATTGAAAAAAAGCTTTATAAATATACCGAACAGGTGTGCTCTTATTTTGGGGATCACGACATTCCATATAAAGTTGAGCATCTTACGGGTGGCAATCTGACTGATATAATCCTCGATTATTCAGTATCTGTAAATGCTGACCTTATTTCAATAATGACCGAGCAGGAGAGGAGTGTTTCCAATTTGCTTTTGGGCACATATGCTCACCAAATGATAAACAAGGCCTGTATCCCTGTTTTATCCTTTCCAACATATCATTTGGGTAATTACGCAGAGGATTTATGACCTTCAGAATTACTTATAACACTCCGGCACAAGTATCCTCATAAAAAATGATTAACCAATGCATTAAAAAGGATTAATCTCATTTGCAATAATAAGCACATTATGAAAATGATAAACTTTCGGCCTTCATTTCTGCAAATCTTATATTTGATAATTTTTATTATCCTCTTTGCTTTTATAATATATACTCCGACTTTAATTAAAGGTCCGGTGACATTGACTCCGAAACTAATTTTAGAAGAGGAAACTTTCGAAGGGTGCCTTATCTGTATTTTATTTATTATAAGTATTTTAATATTCAATTTATATAAAAGTGAAGTTAATAAGCAAAAGGAAGTGATTAATAAAATTAATGGTGAAAAGAAGAAAGTTGAGGAGAGGCTTAATGATTCAGAACGATATATTGGCATTATGAATGTTCAGATACAGGAAATTAAATCAATTTTTAATAGTATTAACGAATATCCTGAAACAAAAGATGGTTTGAAAAAAGCTTTTAATTTTTTTGGTGAGCGTGTAATAGGAATTGTAAATTCAGAATGGGTCTTATTTAGAATAATTGACAGCAATACTCAGAGAACTATTTGCGAGCACTTTGGAACGAGGAAAGGATTTTCATATAGTTATCCTCATGTCAGCAATAAAATGATCATAGAAAAACAACCTATTTTACCCTTTACCTACGTTATTTCCAATCCGGCAAATTTAAATATCCTTGTCTCTTGCATTATGCCCATTGATAAAATCAGCAATGATCAGCATGTATTTATTCAGGCTATAATAAATGAAATTACCAAGCTTTTTGTTATTTTAAACTCCGTGTATTACAAAAAAGAAAGTAAAATTTTTATTGAGGATAATCCTGATAGAGAATAATTTTCATCCGATAAAAAAGACCTGCCCTTATATCGGCAATTATCTGATGCCGTAATAACATCAAACCAAAATAATCTAATTTTCAACTTAAATTGATTAATTTTATGTATACAAAAAAAATGTGTTATGATAGCTTATTTCAGCAAAAAAAACGGCATAGTAATATTGATTCCAGCTTTGCTTTTATTTTCCTGTGGTGAAAAGAAACCTGAAAAAGCAATTACTCCAAAAGATTATGCCAGCCTTACGCTTCAGCCACGTCCAGCCACAACATATAATGATTTTCCTGCCACAATACAGGGTGAGGAGGTTGTTGAAATAAGGCCGATGGTGGATGGTTATCTGGAAGCAATTTATGTAAAGGAAGGCTCCACCGTTATAAAAGGTCAGTTGCTTTTCAAAATAAAAAACCCGCAATATGATCAGGCTGTAATTACTGCAAATGCAGCCATTCAAATTGCTATTGCCGATGTAAATGCCGCCAAAATGGAGGTAGAAAAAGTGCGACCACTGGTTGAGAAAGATATTGTAAGCAAATTTGAATTGGAATCTGCCCAATTTACCCTGCAATCAAAAGAAGCATCACTGGCCGAGGCCGATGCCACATTAGCCAATGCAAAAACCAACTTGAGCTATACCATATTACGCAGTCCCCAAAATGGGATCATCGGTTCCATCCCTTACAAAATTGGCGCATTGGTGAGTAGCACTACATCCAGTCCTCTTACTATTTTGTCTAATATAAGCAATGTTTATGCTTATTTCTCATGGAATGAAAAACAGCTTCTTTCTTTTTCAGACAATGTTGCCGGTAATACGATGCAGGACAAACTTAATCATCTGCCACCTGTAACATTGCTGTTAGCAGACGGAACAGAATATGCTGAGAAAGGGAAACTTGAAACGGCAAGCGGGCTTATAACCACAGAAACTGGCACTGCCAGTTTCAAAGCCATTTTCCCCAATCCTTTTGGCATCATCCATAGTGGCGCCAGCGCCACCGTAAGGGTACCCAGTACGGTGGATTCAGCATTGCTTGTGCCACAAAGTGCCTCATATGAGATACAGGACAAGCGCTTTGTTTATACCCTTACCACTAACAACAGGGTGCTGGGTACGGCTATTATTTCCAAACCCACTAATGACGGGCAGTTCCTGATAGTGCAGAAAGGTTTAAAGAAAGGCGACAGGGTATTGATAAACGGCTCCAACCTGAAAGACAGTACACTGGTCATGCCTAAAAATGTAAATGCGGATAGCCTATATAATCAAATAAAAAAGAACTAATCATAATTGGTTTTATGCTTAAAAGATTTATAGAACGTCCTGTGCTGAGTACGGTTATCTCAGTGCTGATAGTCTTATTGGGATTATTGGGTCTGATGAAATTACCCATTGCACAATATCCTGATATATCGCCGCCTACAGTGCAGGTATCTGCCAACTATGCCGGAGCAAATGCCGATGTGGTACTGAAGAGTGTGATTGTGCCATTAGAACAACAAATAAACGGAGTGCAAGGTATGACCTACATCACATCTTCTGCCACTAATACCGGCTCTGCCTCCATAAGTGTATATTTTGCTGTTGGGACCGATCCCGACCAGGCGGCGGTGGATGTGCAGAACAGGGTGTCGTCGGCTATAAGTTTATTGCCCCAGGATGTAATTAATACGGGTGTTACCGTTAGAAAACAACAAAGCAGCAACCTCCTGATAATCTCGCTCTACAGTGATAACCCTGCCTTCGACCAGAAATTTTTACAGAATTATGCAGCCATAAATGTAATTCCCCAGCTTCAACGGGTAAATGGTGTTGGGGTAGCTTCGGTATTCGGTTCAGCCATGACATACTCTATGCGTATATGGTTGAAGCCTGATGCAATGTCAGTTTACGGTATCATGCCAGCCGATGTTTCCTCCGCATTGAACGAACAAAATCTGGATGCGGCCCCTGGAAAGTTTGGTGAGAATGATAATCAAAGTTTTCAATATGTGATTACTTATAAAGGAAGATTGCAGACGCCAGAAGAATTTGGTGATATTATCATTAAGTCGACATCGCAGGGGCAGTACCTACGGTTGAAGGATATTGCAAGGATAGAACTGGGGGCACAAACTTATACCGGTTCCACCGCCACCGATGGCAAACAATCTGTAGGTGTTTCGATCAGCCAGACACCAGGGAGCAATGCAAGGGATGTAGTCAATGCTTCCAAGACGGTAATAGAACAGGTGGCACAATCATTTCCGGCAGGTATTAAGTTTGTTTACCTGGTTGACATCAACCAGTTTCTGGATGCCTCTATTAACAAGGTAATTCATACTCTCATAGAATGCTTCTTATTAGTTTTTTTAGTCATATTTATTTTCTTGCAGGATTTTCGTTCCACTATAATTCATGGCATATCTGTACCAGTGGCTATTACCGGTACGTTTTTCTTTTTATATCTGTTCGGCTTTAGCGTCAATCTGCTTACATTGTTCGCTCTGGTACTGGCTATTGGTATTGTTGTGGATGATGCCATTGTAGTGGTAGAAGCCGTGCATGTCAAACTGGAAAGCGGTTACAAGTCGTCACGCAAAGCTGCAATAGACGCTATGAGTGAGATTTCAGGAGCCATTGTATCCATCACTCTTATAATGGCAGCGGTTTTTGTACCAGTAACATTTGTAACGGGTTCTGCAGGTGTATTTTATAAACAGTTTGGTATTACACTGGCCATTGCCATAATGATTTCAGCGGTAAATGCTCTGACGCTTTGTCCTGCATTGGCAGCCATGTTTTTAAGACCACCAGATCATGGATCAGACCTTCAAAATAAAACAGTTTTGAAGCGTTTTCGTGTGGGCTTCAATGCGGCTTATCTTGCCCTCACGGCTAAATATGCCCAATCTGTACGTTTTTTGTCAGCAAAAAGATGGATTGTTATACTATCAATCGGCCTTTTTGGTGCCGGCTTCTATATACTGATGAAATCCACGCCATCCAGCTTTGTACCAAGTGAGGATATGGGAACTATTTTTATAAACATCAGTCTTCCGCCAGCCTCAACAATGGAGCGGGTGCAGTTAGTGGCTATTGAGGTTGACAGTATTTCACGCAGCATACCACAGGTGGCAAATACAATGCGTACAATGGGGCAAAATTATATTGGCGGCAGCGGCAGCTCTTACGGCATGGTGATAATACGGCTAAAACCCTGGGACCAACGCAAAGGGATAAGTAACGACGATGTGATAAAAGAACTTACTAAAAAAACATCTCATATACGGGAAGCAGATATCCGTTTTATGTCGCAGCCTACTATTACCGGTTTTGGAACCAGTGGCGGCTTTACCTTTCAGTTACAGGATAAAGGCGGGCATACTACAGCTGAGTTTTATAAGGTGGCACAAACATTTTTAACAACGTTGAATAAACGTCCTGAAGTTCAATATGCCACCACTTCTTTCAATCCTAATTTTCCGCAATATCTTTTGGATGTGAATGTGGCGAAGTGCAAAGACGCAGGTATAATGGTAACTGATGTACTCAATGCCATGCAGGTGTTTTATGGCAGCTCGTATATCTCCAATTTCAATGAGTTTGGCCAGCAATACCGGGTGATCATACAGGCCGACACCAATTACAGGGCAAGCCCTGCAGGACTAAACAAGATAGGCTTAAAAACAAAGACTGGCAATATGGCCCCTATTAATGAATTTTTAACACTTAAGAGGGTTTATGGCCCCGAAAGCGTTACCAGGTTCAACCTTTTCACTTCAATGTCGGTAACGGGTTCTCCCAATGATGGTTACAGCACAGGACAATCATTAACAGCTATCCAGAAGGTTGCGACACAAACACTGCCGGCAGGTTATGGCTTTGAATATTCTGGTATAAGCAGGGAAGAACAAAACAGCGGTTCACAAACACTTTACATATTTATTTTATGTCTGGCGTTTGTCTACCTTTTGCTGAGCGCACAATATGAAAGTTATCTGTTACCATTTGCAGTGATCTTGTCATTACCTGTAGGTTTGTCCGGAGTATATGTGTTTGCAAAAATATTTGGCCTTGATAATAATATTTACGTTCAGATCTCGGTAATCATGCTTATTGGCTTGCTGGCGAAAAACGCTATTTTAATGATAACATTTGCTTTAGAAAGAAGACGAAAAGGCATGACTATTTTAGAGGCGGCTATTGATGGAGCAAAGGTCCGTCTTCGTCCTATTTTGATGACTTCATTCGCTTTTGTTTTCGGATTAATGCCGCTGATGTTTTCCACAGGAGTAGGGGCCCATGGTAATAATTCGATTGGCACAGGTGCTATAGGAGGAATGCTTTTTGGAACATTATTGGGCGTTTTTGTAATACCTACATTATTCGTGATTTTCCAAACTATTCAGGAAAAGTTCAGTGGCAATGCAAATACGATTAAAGAACCGGAAGATGACAGTAAGATCATATCAACAGAAAAGAGTTGAAGAAAATTAGTATAATGAACCTGAAATATAAAATAAGGACAATTAATACATTATGGCTTATGCTTGTAGCTATAATGATTTTAGTCTCTTGCAAGGTTACGGAAAACTATAAACGCCCTTCTGGTATTGCAGATATTAAACTATATCGCGATGTAAATACAACGGATACCACCACCATTGCTGATATTCCGTGGAAGCAGATATTCAGCGATACTTTGCTGCAAGGATTGATACAGGAGGGAATTGATAATAATCTTGATCTTAAGATTGCCATGGCTCGTATAAAACAAGCACAGGCCAACCTGCGGCAAACTAATGCCGCATTTTACCCATCGCTGTATGGACAGCTCAGCGCCACCGATCAAAAGCTTGCCAATACCGGGAGCAAATCGGAATTCTTTCAGCTGTACGGTAGTTCAAGCTGGGAAGCAGATTTATGGGGTAAACTGAAAAGCACCAAAAGGGCGGCCCTGGCAGCATTGCTTCAAAGCGACGCTTACAAAAAAGCCGTACTAACGCAGCTGGTTTCAGATATTGCAAATGATTATTATGAATTACTGTCTTACGATGCTCAGTTGCAGGTGACTCTAAAAACGGTTGAGAATAGGACACTTGATGTAGCTACCATGAAGCAGTTAAAGGAAAGTAATGTGGTGACCGGCGCTGCTGTGGTGCAAAGTGAAGCCAACCGTTATTCGGCCGAAGTGACAATTCCGGACCTGAGACAAAATATCCGGGAAACTGAAAATGCGTTAAGCATTTTACTTGGCCGAAACCCGGGTGGCATTGCAAGGGACAGTATTAATAATCAACGGGTTCGCATAGATTTACAAACTGGCATTGCTTTACAACTTTTAGCCAATCGACCCGATGTGCAGGAAGCCGAATATCAGTTACGTTATTATTTTGAATTGACTAATGTAGCCAGAGCATATTTCTATCCTTCATTGACAATTACGGCAGCAGGTGGTTTATCTAATGTGAATATTTCCCAGTTGTTCAGTGCATCTTCTTTATTTGGAAATATTATTGGAGGACTGGTACAACCCATTTTTAATCAGGGACTGAATAAACAACGACTAAGAGTGGCACAGGCACAACAGGAAGAATATATTGCATTATTTAAGAAAACATTACTGGCTGCCGGACAGGATGTATCAAATGCCTTATATAATTATCAGGCAGCGACGGATAAGATGAAAATCCGTTCTCTACAGATTGGTTTTTTGGAGAAATCAGTTGAATTTACCAAAGAACTGCTAAAATACACAGCAAATACCAACTACACAGATGTACTTACTTCTGAACAGAGCCTTCTAGCAGCACAGTTGAGCAGTGTTAGCGACAAAGTACAGCAATTACAGGCTATGGTTGCATTGTACAGAAGCCTGGGTGGAGGATGGAAGTAATTAACTAAATCAAATTTAAATTGTTTAATTTACTAAACAGACAAATAAACGACTATTATGAAAACAATTAAAAAATCAGGGATTACCCTTATGAGTGTGATCTTTTTTACTGCTTTGACCAGTGTTTATTCTACTTCATTGCAAGCTCAGATCAGGCAATATACAAATCCGGCCTGGGCGCCTGCCTATTATTCAGGAGTGCGATATTATTATATTCCTGATATCGAAACATTCTATGATTTAGTGAACCAGGATTTTGTCTACCTCGATGACGGACAATGGCAATTCTCAGACGGATTACCTCCCATGTATAGCGGATTTGATCTGTATAATGCATATGTTGTGGCACTGGATCTGAATGTTTTCCAACCCTGGATGCATTTTCACCTTTATGTTTCAAATTATCCCAGATACTATTACCGAAACCTTTATAACAAGACTGATATAGCAAATATCAGAGGATTCAACGAAAATCAACGGAAACCATTCTACTGGACACCGGAAGCCAAAACCAGGATAACAGAAGCACGTAAAACGAATGCACCAGTACAAAAAACCCGTACAACAAGACCTCCTCAAAATATAAACTACTATGGGAAAAATATCGGACAACCTGTAAAAGTCAGGTCACAAATGAAAGAAAATACACAGGCAGGACATGAAAAACGTTAGTTAATACTTTGACTATTAAAGTATAATAAAATGGAAATGCCTTATCAGATTTCCTGATAAGGCATTTCCATTTAAGTTTCCATTTTATTCATATCTCAGAGCATCAATAGGATCGAGGCTGGCTGCTTTTCTTGCAGGATACCAGCCAAAAAATACCCCGATAACCGTACATACTGCAAAAGATAAAATTTCCGAACTTGGCAATACAACTATAGGCCATCCCATAGTGGATCCGATTATCTTTGATGCCGCAATACCCAATAAAATACCGATAATACCTCCAGTTATACTCAGTAAAATTGATTCAGTAAGGAACTGCAGCAAAATATCAAATCCTTTACCCCCGATTGCCATACGCAGACCAATTTCCCTGGTTCTTTCTGTAACGGATACATACATTATGTTCATGATTCCAATACCTCCTACCAGGAGGGAAATCCCGGCTATTGCACCTAGTAAAATTGTCAGGATATTACTTACCGAACTGAATGTGGATAATAATTCCGTCTGGTTCCTTATTGTAAAGTCATCCTGGTCAGAAGCTTTAATTTTATGTTGTCTGCGGACAGTTTCTTCTATCTGTGTTGCGGCATCGGCGGTTGATTTAGAATCAACGGCTGAAGTATAAATACTCTGTACCCATGTGATTGCAAGTACTCTTTTCTGAACTGTAGTATAAGGTGCAAGTATTAAATCATCCTGATCCTGTCCGAAAGTATTCAATCCTTTTGAATCAAGTACTCCAATAACAAGGAACGGTATTTTTTTAAATCTTATAACCTGTCCGACAGGATCTGCACCTTCACCAAATAAATTTTTCACAACTGTCTGTCCCATAAGACATACTTTTGCGGCACTGCTCAGTTCTCTATCAGTAAACATACGGCCGTTGGTAACTGACCGCTCCCTTATCTGGAGGTAACTTTCATTTTCGCCGTAAAGAGATGTTGGCCAGTTTAATGCTCCAAATACGGCCTGTCCGTTGCCACGCACTTCAGGTGAGGCTGCAAGCACTGCAGGACAATCTGATAAAATTGCAGCAACATCTGTTTCTTTCAGACTTTGCATAGTTGAAGCTCCGAACTGTACTCCTCCTCTCTGCTGTGATCCGGGTACCACAGTAACAAGATTTAATCCCATTCCTGCTATCTGTTGCTGAATGCTGAGCTTAGATCCCTGACCTATTCCAAGCATGGCAATAACCGAAGCAACACCTATAATTATACCGAGCATTGTCAGAAAGGCCCTGAGCTTGTTTCTTAACAACGCATTCATTGCAATTTTTAAAAGGTTTTTAATACTCATTGTTCCTGTGTTATCTAATCTGCTTCGAGTGGAATACTGGCAAGCATTTCGAGTGCATTAATTCTGTCTTTTACTTCACTCTCTCTCAATATTACACCATCCTTAAAAATTATATTTCGGGTTGCACATCTGGCAATATCCGGTTCATGAGTTACGAAGACAATTGTTTTGCCTTTATTATTCAGCTCCTGAAAAAGAGCCATTATTTCATAAGATGTCCGGGTATCAAGGTTTCCTGTGGCTTCATCGGCAAGAATTACTACAGGATCATTAACAAGCGATCGGGCAATAGCAACTCTCTGTTGCTGGCCTCCTGAAAGTTGGTTCGGTTTATGATGCATCCTGTCAGAAAGCCCGACTGATTCAAGAGCCGATTTAGCTCTCTCAATTCTCTCCTTGGTTTTTACTGTTTTATTGTAAAGGAGAGGCAATTCGACATTGTCAAGTGCATTTGTTCGCGGGAGAAGATTGTAGGTCTGGAAAACAAAACCAAGTTTCTGGTTCCTGAGACCTGAAAGGTCGTTTTTACTAAGTGAGGAGATGCTGATACCGTCAAGAATATATTCTCCTTCAGTAGGTTTATCAAGACATCCTATTATGTTCAGCATTGTTGATTTTCCCGAACCGCTGGCTCCCATTATAGCCACAAACTCACCTTCATTAACAACCATATCAACCCCTCTGAGGGCATGGACTGTTACTTCTCCTACATAATAGTCTTTTTTCAGCTTTATTATTTCAATCAGCTTTTTCATAAATGTGATATCAGTTTTATCGTCCTCTTCCGCCTGCCGGTGGTCTTGTTGGCATAAATGGACTTGTTGTAGTTGGTGCAGCTGCAGTAGTTGTACTTGATTTTCCGCCAAGAGTCATTGAAAGAATAACCTCATCACCTTCTTTGAGGCCAAATTTTATTTCAGCATTACTGCCGTCTATAGCTCCGGTTGCAACACGAACGCGACGAACCTTGTCTCCTTCTTTTACCCAGACAATGACCGGTTTTTTACCTGTCTGACCACCTGCCTGGAATCCTCCGGGGTTAGGCTGGTTTGCTGCTGTTCCAGCTGTTCCACCAGTTCCTGCTGTTCCCGCTGTTCCTTCTGTTCCGGCTGGTCTGCCAGCTCCACCCGTTCCCTGTCTCTGTCCCATTGGATTATTCTTCATGTACTCAGCTAAAAAGGCTGCATCCGGAGTAAATCTTAGGGCTTTCCCGGGTATTATAAGAACACTGTCTACCTTTTGAACAAGAACGGTTATGTTTGCAGTCATTCCGGGCATAAGTTTCTTTTCAGGATTGGGTGCGTTCACTATTACAGTATATGTGACGACATTTGATGTTACAATCGGCTGTAATCTGATCTGCCTTACATCTCCCTTAAATATCTCTGTAGGAAAAGCATCGACAGTAAAATCAACAGGTTGTCCCTGTTTGACCTGGCCGATATCAGCCTCATCGACATTTGCTTCTACGTGCATCTGCGTCAGGTCATTTGCAACCGTAAACAGGTTCGGTGTACTAAAGCTGGATGCCACAGTCTGACCCTGATCTACGGCACGGTTAAGGACAACACCAAGGATTGGTGAAGTTATGTATGCATAGTTCAGATTTACTACAGCTTTGTCATATCCGGCCTGGGCAGTCTTAAGGTTAGCGCGTGCTGTTGAATAATTGTATTTCACCTGGTCATAATCAGCCTGTGCTATAAGCTTTTTATCAAGCAAAGCCTGGTACCTTTCGAATGTTGCACTCTGAAATTCCATTTCACCTTTTGATTGGTCCAATGCGGCCTGAGACTGTCGAACCTGGGTCTGTAAAGGTGTTGTATCGAGCACTGCTAGAAGTTGATGTTTTTTTACAACGGAGTTGAAGTCTACAAATATTTTATTAATTACTCCTGAAACCTGTGTACCTATTAAGACTGTTGTATCAGCTTCCAGTGTTCCGGTTGCGGTAATGGTATTTATGATGGTACCCTTTTTAACCTGGGCGGTCTCATAAGCGTACTCTTTTGATCCTTTCTTGCATGAACCGGCTAAAATGACATCCAGTGCAATTATTGCGACAATTACTGTCTTTGTAAAATTTCTTCTGCTCTTCATTATAATTCTGATTATTTAATTTTTTATTTATTTTTATTATTGAATGACAAAGGCTGACCTGCATAAAAATCAAGTATTTTGTAGCTAAAGATCAAAGCATATTTTGACTGAAGAAAAGTGCTTTGAGATGCAATAAAAGTCGTTTTCTGAATCAGAAAATCAACTGAACTCATTAAACCCCTGTCATACTTTTCACTTGACACATCGTAAGATTCCTTTACTGCCTGGTAAGCTTCAGCGCTCGCTTCATACTCAATCTGGTTTGATACTACATTCTGACATGCCTGTTCAATAGCCTTCCTGAGCATATCCTTTGTGTTTAGTTCATTCAGTTCTGCATTGTTTAAGTTCAGCTTTGCTACTTCGACTCCGGTTTTGACCTGTCTGTTCTGATATATGGGAATTGAAGCTGAAAGTCCTATTGACGGGCTGATATTGTTTTTAAGCTGATCCCCGAATGTAGTTCCCGGTCGATAACTCGTTGAATAACTCGTTTGATAACCTGAATATGAAGTTGATACGCCGGCATTCAAAGAAAGAGATGGGTAATAATTGGCCTTTGCAAGATCAATGCCGAACTGAGTACTTTTTTTGATGAGTTCAGCATTTTTCACTTCCGGTTTTATCCCCAGTGCAGTCTGATAAATTTCTACAGGATCAGGTATCCGCTTCTGATTGATAAGACTGTCAAGATTCGGATGTTGTATCTGAAAGTCGCTGGTTATAGGAAACTCCATTATCTGCATCAGTGCTATCCTGTTAATGGCCAGCTGGCTCTGGGCTGTGGCTAGAGTTTGTTTTTCCGTAGCCAACTGCGATTTTACCTGCAGATAATCTGAATTTGCTATAGCACCCAGCTTCAGTCTCTCACCTGCCAGGTTCAATTGTTGTGCCAATGAAGCAATCTGATCTGTATCGTTTTTGACCTGTTCCTCCGAATAGAGAACCTGCAGATAGGCGTTCAGCACATTAAGACTCACAGTTTCTTTAATGACCTCAATATTATATTGAGAAGCTTCATAATTTGTTTCAGTTAGCTTTACATTATTACGAATCTTGGATCCGTTATAGATTGTCATTGCAGAACCGGCTGATATATTTACTCCGTCCGTTCCTTTGAAAGTAGTAGTTCCTGTTGTGGAATTTACTACATTGTTCCAGTTGTAACTCTGTCTTGCGGAACTACTCAGATAAGGATACCATGATGCTTTTGCCAGCATCAGGTTTTCATTACTTATGCTGCTGCTTACCTGAGCCTGTTGCACCTGTATATTCTTCTCAAGGGCATACTGTATGCAATCATCAACGGTCCAGACTTTTTTCTGGGCATTTAAATAGCAACCGGATGTTATGCTAAAGAAACAAGATATTATTGAAATTGAAAATCTGTAATTCATTTCTTGTGATTTTGGTCCTTTTGTATTTAGAATTCGAGTATCTGTTTAAACTTCTGATTTTTTTGTTTCACTAAGTTAGCTGTTTTCAGTCAAAGTTCATATAAAGACATGTTCATTGGGAGTTTTATTCCTTTAAATTGAACAGGTGATGAAAGTTTAACGTATTTTAACAATTGTTACACTATTAACAAAAGAAGATGAAAAAGGTTTAAACCATGTGAAACAAAAAAACTTATCAGCTGTCATGTATTGTACTCTCCTGATGATTATACTTCAGCACAATGGGAAGGTATTATAAATTGCATGGCTCCAAATACCAGTATATCGGCGTCAGAAATTTTATTGGTTACCAAGTACGTTTCCGGGGGGAAATAGTAACTTTAAGCTTTAAACATGTAAAGCCAAATTAAGATGTCGACGAAAAATACTTTGAATAAGTTCTGGATTTCAGCGGTATTCTTTTTAGTATTAACACTTTTCAGTTTCAGCCAGGTAAAAGAAAATAATTCAGCTAAAGAAACTCGGACAAATCAGCTTCAGATTCCTCACCTGGAAAAGCAAGGTTCAGCTACCAGGCTTATCGTTGAAGGAAAACCATTACTTCTGATCTCCGGTGAACTCCATAATTCCACTTGCGGAGGATTTGACTATATGAGACCAGTCTGGAAACAATTAGCCGGAAAGAACCTTAATTCTGTTATTGCCACAGTTTCATGGGAACTTGTTGAACCTGAAGAGGGAAAATTTGATTTTGCATTGGTGGACAGCATAATAGCAGGAGCAAGAAAAGCAAATCTTAAGTTGGGATTAATCTGGTTTGCCAGTTGGAAAAATGGGAGTTCAGTCTATGCCCCTGCATGGGTGAAGAAAGATTATGAAAAATACCCCAGGGTGAAGGATGAAAATGGTAAACCGCTTGACATTTTATCAACGTTCGGAAATGCGTCATGTGATGCAGATGCAAAAGCATTTGCAGCTCTCATGGGTCATATTAAAGAAGTAGATAGTGAAAAACAGACAGTAGTGATAATTCAGGTTGAAAATGAGATGGGAGTGGTTGATGCTTTAGGGAAAACTGTTGGAAATGCAAGGAGGGATTTCAGCGATCCGGCTAATGTGGCATTCCATGGCCCAGTACCTCAGATATTTATTGATTATCTTGTTAAACATAAAGATAGCTTGTTCCCTGAACTTTATAAGGTATGGTCGGCAAATGGTTTTAAAACATCCGGATCGTGGGAAGAAGTATTTGGTAAAAGCGTATTGAAACCTGAAATGAAAGACTGGCAATTTTACTCTTATTATACTGAAGAACTTTTTATGGCATGGAATTATGCCCGGTATGTCGAAAAAGTTGCATCATCAGGAAAGAAAGAATATCCATTGCCAATGTACGTGAACGCATGGTTAAAACAACCTTTCAGTTACTGGCCCGGAAAATATCCTTCCGGAGGTCCATTGCCTCAGGTCCTTGACGTCTGGAGGGCAGCCAATACTTCGATTGATTTTATTGCTCCGGATATTTACATGGATGAATTTGGCTGGGTTTGCCAGGAATACACCAGAAACGGGAATCCTTTATTTATACCTGAGACAAGAGGTGGGGAGATTGGTGCCGCAAGGGTATTTTATGTCTTGGGGCAATACAATGCCGGATGTTTTGCTCCATTCGGTATTGATGACATTGTAAATGCAAAAAACAATCCGCTTGAGGAAAGTTATGCGGTACTGCAAAATATGTCTGAGGCTATTCTTGAACATCAGGGCAATGGAACTATGAAAGGGATACTTGTTGATAAGAAATCACCGGTTCAAAGGTTCGAACTTGGAGACTATATAATTGAAGCCAGATTTGAAGGAGGAGAGAAGTCTGAAATTGCCGGAGGTTTAATAATACAAACAGGTAAGCAGGAATATATTTGTGCAGGCAAAGGTCTTGATGTTCTTTTTATTCCTAAGGATGATTCAATGCATATAGCGCTGGAGGCTGTCTATGAAGGTACTTTTAAAGCCGGGAAATGGGTAAATGGAAGAAGGTTGAACGGAGATGAAATTCATACGAGCTTGTTTACCGGGACAGGTCTGAGAATTCCTGACAACAAGGTAAGTATCCAGAAAGTTACTCTTTTCCGGTACAAATAATAGGAGAACTGTGTATTAAAATGAAACAACATGATCTACAATCAATGGTATGTGATCCTTGAATCGAAGGGATTTTAAAAGCATAAACCATAGTATTATCGTTTTTCTCACTACCTTTATAACTTCCTTTTAATTTTTTAGTTACCATAAATAAACATCAAAATTATGACAGTAATAGTAGTAGGGATTATAATTCTCATTATCGGATTTGTGGCTGCAAAAGCAGATGAACCCATGTTGCGGAAATACAGATCAATGATTAAAACGGCAGGTGTAATTGTCATTCTGATAGGAATGTCTATTGCATGTATTGTTCAGGTTGAACCCGGTCAGGTGGGTGTACAGAAGTTGTTTGGGAAAGTAAATAGCAATATCCTTGAAAGCGGGTTAAACATTATTAACCCATTGGTCCAGGTTGTTATGTTCGATGTAAGGACGGAAAATTATACCATGTCGGGGGTACAGGATGAGGGATCAAAACAAGGCGATGATGCCATTCGCGTTTTAACAGCAGATGGACTCGAGGTTGTGATCGACCTTACTGTATTGTACAAAGTTATCCCTACCGAAGCGCCAAGGATTCTTAAAGAGGTTGGTACCGATTACCGGAATGTTCTGGTCCGTCCGATTTGCAGAACAAAAATCAGGGACAATGCGGTTTATTATGATGCTGTTGCACTTTACTCGACCAAAAGAGATGAATTTCAATCAAAAATATTTGCAACTATTGAAACAAACTTCAAAGAAAGAGGTTTGCTTCTGGAGCAACTTTTAGTAAGGAATATCACACTGCCCGCCTCGGTAAAAGCCTCTATTGAATCAAAAATAAATGCAGAGCAGGATGCACAAAAAATGCAATTTGTATTGCAAAAGGAAACCCAGGAAGCTCAAAGGAAAAGAGTTGAGGCGCAAGGTATAGCCGATTATCAGAAAATATTAAGCACAGGACTTAGTGACAAGCTGTTGCAGTATGAAATGATTAAAGCCATTACTAATTCGCCTAATGCCAAGCTGATCTTTATGACAAACGGGAAAAACCTTCCAATGATGGTAGATAGCAAGTAACTTCTGATTCATAGCCCCCTGTCCCGCTGAGGCGAGACATCCCCCTTTCCTCGGCGAAGCTCGGAAGGGGGATTAATTTTGTGGATTTACCTGAATTACATTTGTGGGCAAAAATTAGCCCCCCTATAGGGGGGGACGGGGGGCTAATAAAGTCCGAAATAACACTTGTTTGTTCCTACGGACTTTTTGCAGACTTGGACTTGAATTATGACCTGAAATTTGAATCTAATTCAGATCAACGATTAAATCATTATCCTTAGGGGGTAGATCAGTATACAAACCATAAATTATATTTGCCAGATCGGGTGAAATTGCAGCAATTGCCTGAATCTCTGTATTTGTCTCAGCCGAAAGAGTCTCATCTCCCCCAAAATGTGTCAGCATAGCCTCAGCAAAAACAGGAGAAATCTGAGTTGCAACATCTTCAGGCACATTATAAGGTGCGCTCATGAGCATATATTTAGCCTGAATTTCAAACCCATTCAGTGAAAAGGCTTTTTCATATTCGGGGAAGGGAACCCCATTTAATCCAGGGTAGTTTATGTGTTCAATATGTTCTGTTTTGATATATAGCTTATTATTAACCAGATTTATCATTCTGTATGGAGAAGCATAAATCACGGGAGAGCCTGTCTCTATATCAACCAGTGACAGGTTACCAAGAATGCGTTGTGTAGCATCGTTTGCATGGAAATGACCCGTAAACATTACTTTTAAGCCTGCCTTCATAAACTCATCGGCCCTGGCACCCCAGTTATCGACAAGATAGTCGGGAAATATTACTGATTCACCCATGAAATGCTCGACGATTCCATGATGCATCATTCCAATAACGGTTTTGCCCTTCGCTCTGGCATCAGCGAGCTGTTTCTTTGCCCATTGCATGGTAGCGTCTTTAATATTCCCGGCCACTACACAGTAAAGCGGTGTATTGTTATAATATTCATTGGCATCAATGGCCAGAATGCGCAGGTCTTTAAAAGGTTCCGAAACATAACTCAATGAGGCGGGATCTTTCGCTATAGCAGTCTTGTAACCATAATCTGCATACAACGATTTAAAGTTGTCTGGTGTGATGGTTGGTACCGGGACAGTATTATCTCCATTAAATAGTTTTGCGTCAGGATTGTTAATGTCATGGTTCCCTGGTATAACTAGAACCTTAATATGGTTTAAGCTTAAAATCTGTAATTGTTTTATAATCGATTTGTGGCTTATAAGCTCGCCATCTTTGGTAAGGTCGCCTGAAATTAATACCAGATCAGGCTTTTCAACCAATAACCTGTGTATGATCTCATGCAGAATGGCTCCACTTTCAGCCAATAATTTTGGGTCCTGCATAAGGTACATCTGAAATGCACTTCCGTCTTCCTTAAGCAATGATGGGTCCATATAGTGCAGGTCAGATAAAACGGCAATTTTCAAGGTGTTAGGACTGAAAATAAAGTTGTTATCATTGGATTTTGGCGCTGGTTGAAAACACAGTTCCTGGTCCTCTTTGTTACAGGCGACAATGGCGAGTAACATAAAAATGGGAACAAAAATTCTAAATTTTTTCATAGGAATAGTTTTTAGTCAGTCTACTCGTATAGCTTTTCGACATTCGCTCCCTACTCTTTAAAGGATTTTCAGGTACCTCCTTATATTCCTGCATTTAAGCAGGCAACTTTACATAAGTTAGGGATTTAAGTTAAAGGGGTAATTCAATAATCGGGCCAATTCATATATCTATGTGACACACAGATGTTTAAAAACAATCAGCATTTTTAGTTGAGTTATTTTTGTAGCGTTTTGCTACAGTGAGCTGATTCAGAATACTACATTAACACCTGATTGCCGACACATCCAGCATTAATGGATTTACCTTTTAGAGGAAATCATTGGAAATTAATTAATAAAGTCAATCCAACAGAAACTTCATTATTAAACTTGAAATAGTCATAAGAACCCACGTATGGCAATAACTGAAAGTTAAATGTCGTTTTGACCTGATCTCTGAATACCATATTATTCACTTTGGCTACATGAATAGCGTCAAAGAGCGACCAGAGATGAAGTCCCCCCAACACCCAACGCACTGTATTAAGCGATATTACGTTGCTAAAAGATCCACTGAAAGGCCTCTTTCTGATTCTATATTTAATAATATTTAAACCAACAAAGCCTCCAAAAAAACCGAAACCTCTGGCTGTTTCGCCCTCCAGAATCTGACCTAACCCGGGTATAACAAAAGAAGCAAACCCCATAACTCCGGGATTAAAAGGATCCCCATACTGATAATGGTAAGCCTTAAGATCATACTTCGTTTTATTGATGCTGTATTGGGCATCTGTCATCAGGTTAAGAATAATTAGTCCTGCTATTATCAAAGCTAAAATTTTCATAAACAGAGGTATCAGACTGTTGACAAATCGAAAATAAATATTCTCATCTGTTAATTCATATCTGCCAAATTTAAAAGGTAACCTTAAAACCAAGAGCTATAGGAATATTGTGTTTAAGACCATAATCAGGCGTGTTCAGGAAGGGCTTAATATTAAGATTATATGAGGATCTGTGCTTGATTCTCAGGACTAAATTATTGACTTTAGCCACGTTTACAGCATCTGCTATGGACCATAGATCGATACATAAAGCGCCAACGAGTCCGGCTTTGAATACCTGAAATGGGTCCACACCATAATTTCCACCGGCGCTTGACCAATACTTAAATAATCCCTCTGCTGAAACTGCCAGACAACCTGTGAAACCCGTAAGGAATAGTACTCCTCTCCCTGGTTTTCCTGATATCATTTGGCCCAGTCCGGGAATTATCAAAGATGCAATACCGGCACTGATTGGATTAAATGGATCACTCTTTTTAAAGGAGTATGCCCTGGTGTCGATTGAGATTTTCGTAATACCATCAAGCGGAATGCTTATTTCATCGTTATTTATTCTTATTAACGAATCATTTGAGACATATATTTTGAACTTTTCATCTATTGAATAATTACCCTTGCCAAAATCTACTTTGCCTGAAATTCTCCCGTTTGAGATTACGGCGTTTTTGACAAAGGTGTAAGTTGATTTTTTCCCGTGAAATGAATAATTCCCGCCAGAAACGGGCAGATCAGTTTTATTAATAAATTTTGCGCTGTAACAACCTGTTATTTGTAAAAACGTTATGAAGATCACTAATTTACAGCTGATCTTTAGAAGTTGTGAATGATTTCTCATTTCAGATGATTTTAAAATAATCCGTACAAAAATTAAGGTATATTGACTCAGAAACTGTAAGTTAAGCTAAATCCTGAACAATATGATCGTGTATAACTGTTTAAGATTATTGCCGGAGAGATATTCACCGATCCTAACGATGGATAATTTCTACTGATTACTGATTTAATCGTGCCGATCCGGCCGAGACAAACTATGCTGGCAATTGAACCTGCGATAAATGTTCCTGCACCGATTATCATTCCGACATCATCTACCCCTTCATCACCAAGCAGTTGTTCAAAGAAAGATGGATCATCGCTCATTCCCGGATGCAGGTACTTGCAAATAAGAAAGATAGCTCCTCCTGTCCCTGCAAATCCGGCAGCAAGCTTAAGACCGGTTTTTGAATGCACTAATGATTCTTCAAGCTGGCCTCTTGTAAGAAGATTAATATCTGTGACCTGATACCTTTTAACATACCATTGCCCTGACGAATTAATAACATAGATTAACAGGAGAAATGCTGATATAAATACTTTTTTCATTTGATGCTGTTGTAAGTTATTTATATTTAGAATATTAGAACAAAGTCAAGAAAGACGCCTTCTTTTTCAAAAACAGGCGCGAGCCCCGGCAAAATGAAGCATCTAGTTGGAACCCAGTAACACCGTGAAACCAAGTTTGAAAGCTATCGTTCCCTGGACTGTCCTTTCATCATTCGGATTATTTTCTTTTGCTTTTTCTGATGTCGAATTATAACCAGCCATCATATCGAATGTAACTTTATCACCAAGTTTTACGGCCAGCCCGGCTCCTCCTCCAAATGACGTGAGACTGTTCTTGTTTGAACTACTGGAATATGGATCTTCATATTTGTTTGTCTCTGATCCAAATAGACTACTTATCTCAAAGAAAGGCATAACCTTACTTCCGGAAATGTAATATCGAATAAATGGTCCCAGACCGAAAGAAGTCATAGTGCTTTTCCCGCCACTCTTAGGTTTATCTATGGAAGTTCCAATACACAAATTCAAACCCAGAGCCAGATTGTTAAAGAAAAAATATCCAAACTTAGGTAAGAGATTTAAGGTCGTTACCTTTAGAACGTCAGGATCTACATTAGTTAGTAAGTTTGCTTTGTATTTAATGCTGGAAAATCCCAGGCTCATCAGGTCCGATCCATAATTGATATACCCAAATGATGTTGAAAGACCAATTAGTGATCTGCCTTTGCTTACTTGGGCTTCGGTCACTGATAAAGCAATTAAGCACAAAACCGTAATTAAAATAGTTACTTTTTTCATTGTCTGAAATATTGCGTTTTGCTTACTCTTAAGTTTTTCAGCATTCACTCCCTACTCTTTAAAGGATTTTCAGGTATCTCCTTAATTGCCTGCATCCAAGCAGGCAATTTTAATCAGGTTAAAAACATACTATTGATAAAGGAGGAATTCAATAATCGGGCCAATTCATATATTTATATGACATACAGTCATTTAGAAGCACTGATCATTTTCAATTGAATTGTTTTTGTAGCGTTTTACTACAATTAATTGATTCAGAACGCTACAATTATTATCTTTACTAATATTTGCCTGTTGACAGCAAATAATCATTCATATACCTTATATGAAATCAGACAGATCTGGTAGCGTATTGGTCGTTGACGATGATAATGATGTTTTATATACGGCACGGCTTGTATTAAGAGGCCTGTTTGGCAAAGTTGATACGCTTGATCGTCCGGGTTTAATACCTGATTACCTGAAAACATGCAAGTATGATGTGATTTTACTTGACATGAATTATACCCGCGGCTGCACATCAGGCAAAGAAGGATTGGAATGGCTTGAAAAAATACTTAGTATTGATCCCACAGCCTGCGTGTTAACCACTACTGCTTACGGTGAAATAAACCTGGCTGTTCAGGCTATGAAAAAAGGTGCAGTCGATTTCATTACAAAACCATGGAACCGGGAACAGCTTGTTACATGTGTAAGTAATGTTTTGTCAATGGAACCTGGGGAGAGAAGTGTCAGCAAGGTTAAGGGTAATCACACCAGACCAGTAAATCAGGGGAACAATAAATACCCTGAAATTATCAGCAGGTCTCCAGTCATGGCTAAAATAATGGAAACCATTAAAACAGTTGCTGCGACAGATGCCAATGTTTTAATCCTCGGGGAAAATGGAACAGGCAAGGAGCTGGCAGCCTGGGCTTTGCACAGGGAATCATTAAGAAGTCAGAACTCCTTCGTTCACGTTGATCTGGGCTCTATTCCTGAAACTCTTTTTGAAGCTGAATTATTCGGCCATACACGTGGTGCTTTTACAGATGCAAAGGAAGACCGGGCTGGAAGATTTGAAGTAGCTTCCGGTGGAACATTATTTCTCGATGAGATAGGAAACCTCAGCATGCCATTACAGGCAAAGATTCTTACTGCGATTCAGAACAGGGAAGTGGTCAGGATAGGAAGTAACCATCCAGTACCTGTAAATATCAGGCTGATATCAGCCACTAATATGCCTTTGTACGAAATGGCTGATGCGTTCGAATTCAGGCAGGATCTCCTCTATCGTATTAACACAGTTGAGATAATGCTCCCCCCACTAAGAGAAAGAAGAGAAGATATCAGCCTCCTCGCAGATTATTATCTTGAACTTTTTTCCAGGCAATATGGCAAACAAGGAATAAAACTTAAGGAAGATACATTACAGAAACTGAAAGAGTACCACTGGCCGGGAAATATCAGGGAACTTGCGCACACCATTGAAAGAGCGATCATCCTGTGCAAATGCAGTACCCTAACACCTGATGATTTTATGCTGCGGGTAAAATCTTCACGTGGTCAACTTACTGATGAACCTGCAATCAGTGTTGAAGATTATGAAAAAAAAGCAATCAGCACAGCTATGAACAAACATAATGGGAACCTTTCGAAAGCAGCGGAAGAAATAGGCATTGCCCGGAGTACCCTGTACCGGAAGATTGCCCGATTCGGGATAGAAACCTGATCAATGTCCAATAATTAACGGAATTAAACAATACTTTATCCGGATAGATTGTCAGTAAAAAATTAAAGAAACATTAAGTATGCAAAAACTCTGGAATTATATTTCAAACCTTGGAACGACCGGAGAAGATAAACAGTTGAATAACAGAACCATTGTTCTTAGTAATCAGCTCAATTTTGTGATGTTCTTCTCTATGTTTTTATTGCTACTAACAACTATTGTTACTCTTCTGCTAACAAATGATACTATTTATTATGGAACACTACGGGTGGCGATCCTTCTGATTGTTACCTTTTTGAACATGCTACTTGCACGATATGGTTTTATTCAACTTAGCAGGCTCTCTCTTATCTATCTGCCTCCAATAGTATTCCTGCTTGGCCCGACATTGATAGGATATGTAGAGGAGGAAAGTTATACTTATTACCCTTACGTCTTGATTTGTGTCTCGATAATCCCACAACTTTTACTACATCCAAAGAATGAAAAACTTCTCTATTGGTTTTCTCTGGCTTATTATTTTGTTTTAGTCATATTCATTGACAAAATAATGGTTAAGTTTGGAACAACCAGTTTCCCGATTGTCGACAGGATTAATACTTTTTATCCTTTCTACAAAATTGCGCAAATAGGACTTTTCATGTTTATAAACGCCAGCATCTATTACCTTCGGATGCTTAATTTCCATTTTGAGGAGATATTGAACTCTAAGAACAATGAACTTGACCTGCAAAATATAGAGTTGAGAGCTCAGAAAGATGAGATTGAACGGCAAAAGGATGAACTGGTCAGTAAAGAGATCAATACATGGCAGAAACTGGTAAATATTATATCTCACGAGATAGTGAACTCAGCCATCCCGATTACCAATCTTGCCGGGATGACTGCTCAAATGCTTGAAGATGAGTCGGGGGTAGTTCAGAAACCCGATAAAATCGGCGAGGAGGTTACCGAAGATATTCACTACAGCTTAAGAATTATTGAATCCCGTACGCAGGGATTGATTAATTTTGTAAAGGCTACAAAAAGTCTTACTGATATTCCTAAGCCAAACCTGCGGAAGATTTTCCTGCGTGATCTATTCGAACGGGTTTTTATACTTTACAAGGCTAAGTTTAAGGAAACAGGCGTAAAGTTTGAAATGGAAATTATTCCCCCTGCCCTTTTTATTGAGGCCGACCTGGAACTTATTGAGCAGGTAATCATAAATCTTTTTCAGAATGCACTGGAAGCTATGCTGGAAACTTCAGATCCCGGACTTTCAATAATTGCGAGAAAAAATGAATCAGGTCATGTACAGATATCAATTTCTGATAATGGTAAAGGCATTAGTGATGAAGTACTCGAACGGATATTCCTCCCTTTTTATTCTACAAAAGCTAATAACTCGGGAATCGGCTTGAGTCTGTCACAACAGATAATGATGCTGCATCATGCCCGTCTCGAAGTAAGTTCCACTATAAATAAGGGTGCAACTTTTATAATGATATTCTAATATCCAATGAATCCAACACTTTATGCAGCCTATTTTGCCTGGCAGGCAAATAGTTGATTTTCACTTGAAATATGATATTTATTATAGTTGTCGATGGACATATTAGATTTTTGGTACTTTTGCCGACCAGATGGGATCAGGTTTACATCAATATCAAAATACTGAAAAATCACTTTACCATTTTAGCTTCCTAGGGGATATTAAAGTGAATGGTATTTACTTTAATAGTTTTGCAAAATTTTTAAACCTCTATTATTTCATGAGGAAGGAACATACTCAGGATTTTTACTCTATTATTTTATTTACCGAAGGTTATGGCAGTATAATAATCAATAATGTGAGTTATACTATTCAACCCCAAACCATATGCCTTGTTGCCCCGGGCCAGTTGCACTCATTTGAGGGTCTTGAAGATGTTGAGGGAATTATCTTTTTCTTTTGTCAGGATTTTTATGTTGAAGAATTCAGTTTTATACGGCTGTTAAATGTATTTTCATATACATCACAAACAAGCGTTAATGTTTGTAATCCCTGCTTTGCTTTATCTGACAGCGAGTTCAACCTTTTCATTTCCACAATAAAATCGATAGAGAGCGAATACGAGTCTTATACCCCTTCCAATAATTCTGCTATTATAATTCGTTCCCATTTGAATATCATGCTGTTAAAACTTACTGAGCTGTATGAGGCAAAATCAGGAAAATCAAATAATAACGACAGCATCCTCATCCATTCCTTGTCGCATATGGTGGATTCTTACTTTATTCAGGAACAACAATTAGGGTTTTATACTTCGGCATTTAATATCTCTGAAAGCCAGCTAAATGATTTATGCAATCAGCATTTTAACTGTGGATTTAAAAAAATATTACAAAACAGGCTTATGCAGGAAGCAAGAAGACTGCTTTTATCCTCTGACCTGTCAGTTTCAGAGATTGCCTATAAGTTGAATTTTGAGGATAATTCCTATTTCAATAAGGTTTTTAAAAATAAAACGGGCCTTACCCCTAAAAGGTTTCGCGATATTCACAAAAGATTAGTACCACAAAAACCCTGATTTTTACCATTTTCAATAGTCTTACCATTTTACTTTTGCATCATAAAATTGTAAGAATTATGAAAAAAACTGTTTTTTTGTCAGCGATAATTATTGTCTCATTTTTCGCCTGTAAAAAGGAAGATACCAAGGCGCCAATTCAAGCTCAGACTTTTGAAATAAATTCCACCGGTTCAACTGCCTGGAAATACTTTAGTTTTGCCAGTAATGACACTATAAACGTGCCAGACCCCGCCAACTCAGCGGCATGGGATATTGCTTTCCAGCGTTACCGGATCAAAACCAATGGGGGGAAATCGGGCAGTGGCTCCGGAAGTGCTGCAAATTCTTATCAGAAAGGGCTAATCGGTTTTGATGCATTAAAGATCGTTTCAGATACCGCAACATTTGCATCGGATGATTCAATAAGTATTGCAATTCAGCAAGGCTATGCCTACTATGTGGTTAATCCCGTATTATATACTTGGTTCACCCTGGAGTTTGCAACCCAGGGAACGCAGATCGTACCAACCGATTACATATTTATTGTTAAAACCGGTACAGGCAAATATGCGAAGGTCTGGTTCAAAAGCTACTACAGTCCTGAAAATATATCAGGTTATGTCACTTTTCAGTATAAATATCAACCGGATGGATCAAAAAATCTTGAATAGATGCTGAGAATATTAAAGCCGGTTATTTTTTTATTATTTATTCCTTCAATCGCTTTTTCCCAGGGAGTCAGCATTTCCGGCCATGTTACCGGAACAGACAGCAGTCCAGTTACAGGGGCAACCATTACATTAAAAGGAACTACATTCGGAACGGTAACAGATAAAAAAGGATTTTATAAAATGAACAAAATAAAACCGGGGACATATACATTACGTGTATCGTTTCTGGGATTCGAGACACTGGAGCGGTCGGTTGCAATTCTTAAAGAAAATAACCATGTCGATTTTTCCCTCAATGAATCAAATATCGATTTAAACGAGGTTGTGGTGACTGGTACGAAATCAGAAAAAGCATTAAAAAATGTTCCTGTTATTACACAGGTAATCAGTGCCCGTAAAATGCTTGAATTGGGTATTACCAATGTTACTGATGCACTTCAGAATATGGTACCAGGATTTAATGTGAGCCATTTCGGGACGTTGACTTCAGTTACACTTCAGGGGATGGATGCAAAGTATGTCTTATTTCTTATAGATGGAGAAAGGATAGCCGGGGAAGTAAATGGGGATATTGATTATTCAATGCTTAACCTCGAGAACATTGACCGGATTGAGGTTATCAAAGGCGCTTCATCGTCTCTTTATGGTTCCAATGCCATAGGGGGTGTCATAAATATTATAACTAAAAAGATCGATGATCCTTTTGATGCAAAGTTCTATTCCCGATACTCAAAATATAATGAATTGTACTCAGGTGGAAGCGTTGGCCTGAAACAAGGAATTATCGGATCAAGGACAAGCTTTAATCTCAGTCATACCGATGGTTACGACATCACTCCGGAGACTTCACACGACTGGACCCAGAATCCATATTCTTCATTCAGTATAAGTCAGAAATTTGAAATTACACCTTCCTCGCGTCTTTCTATTGTTCCTTACTTTACCTATTATCAGTTTGAACGAGGTAATGTAAGCGCTCGACCTGCCCATGACCTTTATATTGACCTGAATGCCGGTTTGAAAGGACAATACTATTTCGAAAAAAATTCCATCGATTTTTCATATTATCGCGATCGTTATAACACTTACGATGTCCTCGAACTTTTGAATAACAAAAGGGATACTGCTTCCTATGATTTCATTCAGACAGTCAGAACGCAGGGGAATTTTCATCTTTCTGATAAAAACAACTTAACGGACGGACTGGAATATAATTCTGAACGTCTCTTCTCAATAAGAGTAGCGGGAGGATTGAAAAGTGCAGGGGAGTCCGTGTTTTATGTACAGGAAGATATTGGTTTTGGAGAACACTGGGATCTGATTGCTGGTATGCGGGTAAGCTATCACAGTAATTATGGTTTGAATGCCGCACCCAAGATATCAGTAATGTTCAAACAAGGGTTCTTAAATTTCAGAGCTTCTGCCGGGACAGGTTTCCGTTCTCCCGCCCTGAAAGAGTTATACTTCAACTTTGACCATTTTGGTGAATTTTATGTAATTGGCAATCCACAATTAAAGCCTGAATCATCAAAGTATATATCCGGATCAGTTGAATTTTCAAAACCGTGGAACAACTTATCGGTCACAGTTTACAGGAATGTTTTGTCAAATATGATAACAAATCGTTGGCTACCCGATACCGTGCAGCTGATCCAACAATATGAAAATGTTTCCAGCGCTTCAGTTAATGGGATTGATTTCATATCGAAACAAAAGATAATTAATGGATTCTGGCTGAGCGCAGGATATAGCTATGTTCATTCACACGACAATGAGACACAGCTTCAATTGTATGGTACGACAAAACATTCGGGGAATATTGCAGCAGATTATAATTTCAGAAAAAAGGATTATTCTTTCACGGCTCAAATATATTGTAAGCTGATGGGGCAAAAATTCTATGAGATTACTACAGACGGAACTTCTCAGGACAGGCCGTATGCTGACTGGAGGATAACTATTTCGCAGGAATATAAGCGGCTTCGGATATCAACAGGACTGGATAATATATTCAATATAGTAATTCCGCAAAACATAGATTTTATTTCGCCCGGAAGACGTTTTTTTGTTGGCATGAATATTGATTTTGGAAAAATAAAGTGATGTCTTGTTGTCTTGTTGTTCTCATAATCTTCCAGTCTTCCAGTCTCCAGTGTCTTAGTCACTTGGTCTCTTCAACTTCATCAGTACTTTCGAGTTTTGCAAATTGAAGTGGTTTTTTAAAGAAGTTTGTGCGGTAGGCACCATAAATCAGACCCACAGAAAGCCAGCTTATTCCTACAATCTTGGCTTTTAATCCCAGACTGAGCCAGAGGTAGAGACAAATTGAAAAGCCGAGAAGAGGAACAATAAAATATGTGAATTTTTTGTGTTCACTGCGTACAAAATAGCGCATGAATGAGGAAATATTGACACCCATAAATGCAACCAGGGCCCCAAAGTTAAGAAGCTGAGCCCCCAACGGATAGCTTAAGAGGAAAACACCACCCAGAATTATTACACCAATCAGAATTATATTGTTAGATGGGATGCGTGTCTTTGGATTTATTGCTGCAAAGAACTTACCGGGAATAGCATTGTCTCTCCCCATTCCATAAAGCAGACGTCCGGCTCCAAGATGAGCACCAGCCCCAGACCCTATTGTTGCAACAAGCAAAGCAATATTGACTGTATGGAAAAGCCAGTGGCCACCTGCCTTGCCGGCAATATAACAAAAAGCAGTATCCTGGTCGGGAAAGTTGGTCCCTGGCCATACTAGTTGAGCGAAATAAACCTGTACAGATGCCAAAATACCTGTTATGATACAAACCAGTACTGTTGCCAGCAGGATATTGCGACGCGGATTATGCACCTCTTCTGACAAGGTTGAAATGCCATCAAAACCAATATAAGTAAGAACTGCGAGTGATGCACCAGCTGATACTGAGGGAAACGTAAATGTTTTAGGATCATAAAAGGGCCTTGTCCATTCTCCTGCATTAGCAGGAGGATTTAAAAAGAGATAACGGACTGCAGATCCCAGGAAAAGAATAATAACCACACCCAAACCAGTCGCAATAATAGAATTTGTACGTGAACTTGATTCAATTCCGCGGAGGTTCATCGCTGTAAACAGACATGTAAAAGCAATGGCATAAACTCCGAAAGGTATTTCAGGAATTAAGTTTATAGCAGCTTTGCTTATCCAGATCACACATATAATAGGGTTCATTATATAATCGAAAATCATACCCCAGCCGACAAAGTAACCAAGTGAGGGATGGATTTCCCTGCTTACATATGTGTATGCCGAACCGGCACTGGGATAAGCATTTGCCATACGACCGTAACTGATAGCCGTGAATAGCATAGCAACCATACCAATCAGTATCGTTGTAACAACATGACCATGTGCCAGGGTTGCTGCAGCTCCATATAATGGCATAGGAGCCGTTGGCTGAATAAGGATAATCCCGTATAGTACCAGTGCGGAGAGTCCGAGAACACGTTTCAAACCCGGACCGGGAGGAGATGAAGTATTGGTGTCACTCATATGGCTAACTTATAAAAAAGATAATGACCATAAACCTAATAATTATAAACAGAATTCAAATAGTTGATCGCAATAAAAATAAAAAATGAGTTTCGGTAATCAATTTAAACCATGAGATTCCTCGCTTCTGCTCGGAATGAAATGAGGAATCTCGCATCTAATGACAAAATTGGGAAAAGATAGAGAGAATATAATTGAATTTAAAACATGATTCTGGATATTCATAAACAGAAAGAAATTTTATGAGGCTATTTTATTGTAATTCCTGTCAATTTATTTAACTAACTTTATTATTCATGAAATGAGTTTTTTATTAACTATTATAGCCTGCAATATGAAAACACGTATTGTCATCACTTTCAGCTTATTGGTTACTTTTACTATTAACTGCCTCGCACAAATTCCTGCGAGTGGGAAACTTCTGCTCAAAGATAACTGGGCAATCCAGTCTTCAAAAGAAATAAAATCAGATGCGAAGACCATTTCAACAATTGGTTTCAAAACCGAGGGTTGGTATCCTACATCTGTTCCAACAACCGTTCTGGCTGCATTAGTATCCAATAAAGTTTATCCCGATCCTTATTACGGGACCAATATCAACAGTCTTCCGGGTCAAATTCCTTATCCGAAAAGGGAAATGCCCGATGGCAGTCCGTATAAAGTTGCCTGGTGGTACCGCACCGAGTTCAAAATTCCTGCCGATTATAAAAATATGCATACATGGCTGCAATTCCACAGCATTAATTACAAAGCGAATATCTGGCTGAACGGCAAACTTATTGCTGATACAACCACAATTGAAGGCGCTTATCGTCTCTTTAACCTTGACATTTCAAAAGCAGCCTTGCCAGGTGATAATAATTGTCTGGCTCTCGAGATATTTCCTCCAAAGAAAATGGATCTTACCATAACATGGGTTGACTGGAATCCAACGCCACAGGACAGGGGTATGGGCATCTGGTATGATGTATCAATTCATGCGACAGGTAATGTGGCAATTGAAAATCTCCACGTAGTGACAAAGCTAAATCTTCCGTCAACCGATCAGGCCAGATTGACTGTCACTGCAGAAGTACGGAATGCTGAAGCGAAAAAGATAACAGGCATATTAAAAGGGACTATTGAAAATATTACTTTTTCACAGGTAGTTTCCATGGAAGCCGGTGAAACGAAGCTGATAAGCTTTTTACCGGAGAAATTTCCGCAATTAGTTATAGCCAATCCCCGCCTCTGGTGGCCCCATACCATCGGACCACAGAATCTTTATGAAATGGATCTTAGTTTTGAGGCTTCGGGCAATGTGACAGACAATAAAATGGTTCGCTTTGGAATTCGTGAGATCACAACATGGATGAACGATTTCGATAAACAGCACACAAAAGTTTTCCAGATTAATGGGAAGAACATTGTGATCAGGGGTGGAGGCTATGTGCAGGACCTGATGTTACGGTCATCCAACGAACGCATAGACGCTGACTTATTATATGCAAAGCACATGAACCTGAATGCTTTGAGGATGGAAGCCCCACGCGGTTCGGACTATCTGTTTGAAAGATGCGATGAAGAAGGCATTTTGCTGATGGTCGGCTGGTGCTGCTGCAGTTCATGGGAAGGATGGAAAAAATGGACACCTCATACAGGAGATGTTGCTGAGGCGAGCTGGAAAGATCTGATTGTCCATCTGCGCAATCACCCTTCTGTTTTTACATGGTTGTACGGGAGCGATAATTTTCCGCCTGCTGATGTTGAAAAACGATACTTAAAAGTATTAGATGAATATGACAACACCCGGCCTTATGAATCTTCAGCCACTCAGGCTCCCAGTTCAATTGCAGGGATAACAGGGGTTCATATGGGACCATATCCGAATGTTTATGCATATGAAACTCCTTCATTCTGGTATACAAAACTTGAATTTAATACGGAAGCAGGTCCGACAGGCGAACAAATTCCTCCAATAGAGACAATGAGAATGATGATGCCTGAAAAGGATCTTTGGCCAATGAGCGCCTCATGGGATCTGCGTCTGCATAAAGCATTTTATCCGATTGCCAGGGCAGCTCTTGAATCGCGTTATGGTAAACCAGCCAGCGTTGAAGAGTATTGTGTGAAATCACAGGTATTTCAGAATGAGGCTGTTAAAGCAATGTTCGAAGCTTTTGCAGGTAATAAATACCGTTCCAGCGGGATTATTTACTGGATGTATAACTCCGCATGGCCCAAAATGTACTGGCAGTTGTACGACTATTACTTTATGCCCAACGGAGCTTTCTATGGAGCAAAGACTGCCTGCGAACCCCTTCATATACAATATTGCTATGATGACCACTCAATTAAAATTGTGAATTGCTTCTATCATGATTTTGCCGGATTGATAGCAAAAGTGAGAATCTTTGATTTTAATATGAAGGAAGTCATGTCGACCATGATGGATGCCAGAGTAGCTTCTGATGGGAGCGAGAAAATTTTCACCATCGAAACTCCGAAGGATATCACAAAAGTTTATTTCCTGAAACTGGAATTGCAGGATGCTTCAGGAAAACAATTATCATCTAATTTTTACTGGTTAAGCTCGAATGGTGATGAGAAGGCCGATTTTACCGATCTCAGCAAACTTTCCTCAACGAATATTAATGTTACTGCATCTCCGATTCAACAGGAAGGAAATAAATGCAAGCTCACGGTTACAATTGAAAACCCCGGTACAGGACTCGCTTTTGCCGTTAACCCAAAGATACTGAAGCTTACATCAAAAGAACCTGTACTTCCGGTATTCTGGGAGGACAATTATATATCTCTGCTTCCAAAGGAAAAGAGAGTACTGCAGGTTGAATTCGACCTGAAAAATTTGGATGGTGAAAAACCTCTTCTGAAAGTTGATGGATGGAACGTGAGTGCAATAGAAAAGGAGATTAAATAGTTCCTTACTATTTTACACCATCTATATACCTGTTATTGACAATTAATTTTCTCATTTCCAACATGTTGACAGGACCCTGAATACGGAATATCACATTGCCGCCCTGTTCTACCAATAATGTGTAAGGAAGTGCTCCCGACCACTTAGGGTCAACAGCTTCAACCAATGCAGAATTATTGTCGCTGTTGAAAATGTAGTTTTTGTTAGATGCCTCATTCTTTTGGAGGAACTTCAAAACATTGTCTTTTCTCTCCAATTTATCAGCATTGATTGATATGAATTCAAACTGGCGGCTTCGATAAATTCTGTCAAGAATTACCAGGTCAGGAAATTCCTGGACACATGGACCGCACCATGAGGCCCAGACATTTATAAGCCGCAATTTATCAGATTTGTTTCTTATGAGCTCTCTTATTCCAGAGGAATCTATGTTTTCTATAGTAACAGGCAGTTCCGACCATTCTTTATAAAGCTTTTTTGTTCCTTCGGTTTTCCATACCCATTTTATAGAACATCCAAAAACTTTTGTTACAGGCTTCTCAATCTTCCTGCCTTCAAGAACTGCATCTATTGCATTCTGAAGTATTTCTCCTTTTCCGTTTTCCATCGATTCATCAATGCAGCCAACATACTGAAGTTTTCGGTTCTTATCAAAAACGTATGCATGAGGAGTTGCCATAGGACCATACGCAATGGCTGTTTTTTGATCATCTCCGTCGTACAGATAAGGAAACTTAAAACCTTTGTCTTTTGCACGTATTTTCATCTCTTCAAATGTGTCACCCAGATCGGACCAGCCCTGTTCCCATAAATTGAGCGATTTGGAACTGTTTGATGATATTACAACCAATGCCACACCTTTTGATGTGTACTTGTTGTATATATCAATCAGTCTGTCCTGGTAGGCCTGTGCAGTAGGGCAGTGGTTGCAGCTGAAAACGACAACCAGTACTTTTGATGAAGCAAAGTCAGCCAGAGAGTATGTCTTATCATCGACCCCTTTCAGCCTGAAATCAGGAGCTTGAGACCCTATTTCGAGAGTTTTAGGTTCAGGATGCACATCCTGACCAATTGTGACATATCCGGAAAATATAATTGGCAGAATTGCAAGAAGTAATTGTTTCGTTTTCATCAGGTTAAATATTTATTACAATTAGGTTTTTATGTAGACAACTCTTCCCATATATTGTGAACTTCTAAATCGGAAATCCTTGTAAAGTTAAGTATATCCATCAATAAAATCATACTGCTGTCTGTAGCCAGCTATTTGTTTCTGCCGCAATATTCTTACAGAAATTCAACGACCTCTTCCACGGGATTCCTGTTCTTTATTGCTGACTTTTTATACCCGGCTTTTGGATATCCCAGGGGTGTAATACTGTATATCATCTGTTTTTCATCAAGTCCGAGCGCCTCCCTCAACAGGGCAGGGTCATAGGCTGCAATCCAGCAAGTACCTACCCCTTCATTTGTTGCAGCTAGTATTATATGTGTCATTGCAATTGCAACATCAGTTTCCAGCGAGTTGTATCCGTCGTAACTACGGGTCCATGCCTTGTCTTTCAATCCGATTATAATAAGAATATGAGGTGCATTACTTAACCATTCGCGCCTGTAACAGTTTTTTACCTTTTTAAGCATTTCAGAGGAAGAGATCACGAGGAATTTCCATGGCTGATAGTTACATGCTGAAGGAGCTAATCTTCCCGCATCCAGTATTTTAGACATAACCTCATAGGGAACGGGCCGGTCGGGATCGTAATTACGAATACTCTCACGAATCCGAATTAATTCTGTATATTCCATATTGTTTTTAAATTTTTGATGCCACTTCAAAATTAACCATTTTGTGAATAAGAAGGAATTTTTGTTGGCAGACGCAGCTTTATACATAAAGAGGAAGTCGATGAGATTGGGAAAAAAACCCTTACTTTTGATATTTTGTGTGTATTTATTGAAATCATTAATTCTATAAAGAGTTATGTTAAAGATATTAACTCTTCCCTTATTTATTTTTTTTCAGCAAATGCCTGTAACATTTACCGGCATTGAATATATACAGGGTACTGATTCACTTAAAGTATCTGTCAGGATCAATTATGAACTTTTTCTCCGCGATTACCAGCAGACTATATTTGATGATCTTGATCTTGAGGCTTTGCGTAGTTTCCAGCCTTTCCCTTCTGATTTGGCCAACAATTACCTAAACTCAAAAATAAACATCTTTGTCAACAAAAAACTGATTTTTGGGAAGTTGCTAAAGTTCGAAGAGTATGACGGGGATGTCAGGTTTAGTATGCTGTACCGTGTGGAGAAGAAGCTGAAAAGCATTACTGTGAGAAATACCATTCTCACCGGATTATACAGCAATGTGGAAAATCTCACTATTATCAGGAGCAGGAATTATGATTCAGAAATGAAGTTTACCCAGGAACACAACGAGGAGACTTTCTTTATAAAATAACAAAACGATGGTGACGAATTACATTGACACAATGAATTGTAAAAGTTTTGATATTGAAGACATTAATGAGAGGGGAAACAGAATAAAATAACCAGACTATAAATATTCCGTCATTTTGACCTGAAATCAAAGTAAGATGTTAAAAGTCTTAATTTTAAATGCATTGCTTTTTTTTCATCCTGTGCATGTTACCCTGATAACTATTAACCAGGCTCAGGAAAGTGATACTCTGAAAGTATTTTTCAGAATGTACTATGATGACTTCTTAAGGGACTATAAGTTGTATAACCCTGCTTTTAAACCTGAGAAAAATGGTGAAAATGAAAAAATTCCGGATGAACTGATCAAAAAGTATTTCAGCGACAGAGTTCAGATTTACATTAATCATAAGCTGCTTTCGGGCAGTCTGTCTAAGGTCTCAACAGACAGTTATGAAATCCGTCTTGACCTTCTTTACCGATCAGATAAAAAGCCAAGGAATTTCAAAATCAGGAATCAGATTCTAATCAGCCTCTATAGTGACCAGTCTAATATGGTCTATTTGAATATAAACAAATATGAGAATGCAATAAAGCTTACTGTTGATCACATTGAGGAAGAGCTCAAACTGAAGTGAAAAGATACATGTTCAGATAAAGGTGTTAAGTACAGAGGGATTGCCTTCGGCGATCCCTTATTGCGGAGAGAGGGGGATTCGAACCCCCGGTACCCTTTTGAGGTACACACGCTTTCCAGGCGTGCCAGTTAAACCACTCCTGCATCTCTCCTTATTAATGCAATGGGGTCAAAAAACAGGGGCGCAAAATACAAAAATATTTTTACAAAACTACCTCTCATGAGATTTCTCCTGCCAATGACATATTCAGAGATTGTACAACTTTTTCCTTCGACGAATATCTTCCGAGCAGATGCATCAGCTTGGTAACAGATGCTTCCGATGTAATATCTCTTCCGCTAACCACTCCGGCAGCAAGCATCTGCCTGCTCGTTTCATATAATCCCATCTCAACACTTCCTCCATGACATTGAGTGACATTAAATATTATTCCCCCTTTATCAATATATTGTTTCAGATCCTCTAAAAACCATTGATAAGTTGGTGCATTACCCGATCCGTACGTCTCAATTATAAGTCCCCGTAATCCCTCGGTTTTGGTAATTGCATCTACCAGTTTTCTGTTGAGGCCGGGGAAAAGTTTAAGAATGGCAACATTAGTATCAAATTCTTTATGAACAATAAGTTTCTGATCTTTATCCGGATAACTGATAAGATTATTATAATATTTTAAATGTAATCCAACTTCCGCAAGGGGATGATAGTTCGGAGAATAGAATGCATCGAAATGCTCTGCGCTCATCTTGGTTGTACGGTTGCCACGGGTAAGTTTATTATCGAAAAAAATACAAACTTCCGGAACAGCCGGCAACCCATTTTCCATGGCTGCGGCTATCTCAATTGCCGTTATCAGGTTTTCCCTTCCGTCTGTACGCAATAGGCCGATAGGCAATTGCGAACCGGTAAGTATAACAGGTTTCGCGAGGTTTTCCAGCATAAAGCTTAGTGCAGACGCAGTATATGCCATTGTATCAGTTCCATGAAGGATCACAAAACCATCAAAATCATCGTAGCTCTCTTCAATAATCTCGGCTATTTTAATCCATACACCGGGATCAATATTTGAGGAATCTTTAACCGGATCAAAAGATATAGAGTGAAGATCATAGCCGAATTTACGAAGCTCCGGTACGTGATCTGAAATATGCCGGAAATCAATTGGGACCAGCGATCCGGTATTAGGATCGTGTACCATACCGATAGTTCCTCCGGTATAAATAATGAGTATGGAGATTTCCTTTTTATTTTTCATTTTTTTTCTGACAAATTGAAAAGCCTGACGGAATTTGAATATGTAATGGACGCTATCTCTTCTTCGCTCAATCCAAAAATATCAGCCAGTTTTTTATTTATGATGCAAATATATGAACTCTCATTTCTTTTTCCTCTGTACGGTGCAGGGGCAAGATATGGAGCATCAGTTTCAAGAATAAGGTTCTCAGTGCCAGTCTCTTTTACTATTTTATCCAGTCCGGAATTCTTAAATGTCACAATGCCACCAATCCCGAGTTTAAATCCCATATTAATAGCTCTATCCGCATCTTTTAAGCTGCCGGAAAAGGCATGGAAAACGCCGGTTAATGGTTTTTCCTTAAATTCATCCAGCACTGAAAAAACCTCTGGAAATGCTTCTCTTGAGTGGATCACAACAGGTAACCCATTGTCTGACGCAAACGCAAGTTGTCTTCTGAAAGAAACGAGTTGTTCTTTCAGATAAGTTTTATCCCAATAGAGATCGATTCCGATTTCCCCGATCGCAACAAATTTATGTTTTATGAACAGTTTTTCAAGATTATCAAGCTGTAAGAGATAATCCTTTTTGACCGATGTGGGATGAAGGCCTGTCATTGGATAACAGATACCCGGGTATCTGGTTACTGCAGAAAGCATCTGGTCAACAGACTGTATATCAATGTTTGGTAAAAGCATTTTTGAAATACCGTTACCCACAGCCCTGTTTACCACTTCATCCCTGTCGGCATCGAATTCAGTTAGATAGAGATGTGTATGAGTATCAATAAACTGCATTAAACAACCCCCTGAGCAATCATGGCATTTGCCACCTTCACAAATCCTCCTATATTGGCACCATCAACGTAGTTAATAAACCCGCTCTCTTTTGTGCCGTATTTCACACATGTTTTATGAATGTTTTTCATAATAGTCTGAAGCTTTTCGTCAACTTCTTCACGCGACCATGGCAATCTCATTGAGTTTTGTGTCATTTCAAGTCCCGATGTGGCAACACCTCCTGCATTGGCAGCTTTCCCGGGGCCATATAAGATCTGTGCATTGAGAAATACCTCTACCGCTTCAGGTGTGGAAGGCATGTTAGAACCTTCCGATACACAATTACACCCGTTCTTGACCAGTAATTTAGCCTCTTCTTCATTTATTTCATTCTGTGTTGCACAAGGCATAGCTATATCGCATTTAATAATCCATGGCCTTTTCCCTTCAAAATATTCAACGCCATATTTTTCAGCATACTCTTTTATTCTTCCCCTCCTGACATTTTTAAGCTCCATTATGAACCCAAGTTTTTCAGCGTTAATGCCCTTAGGATCGTAAATAAAACCGTTTGAATCAGAAGATGTAACTACCTTACCCCCAAGCTCTGTTACTTTTTCAGCAGCAAACTGGGCTACATTACCTGATCCTGAAATACATACCACTTTCCCTTTTAAGCTGCCACCACGGGTGGAGAGCATCTCCTGTGCAAAATATGTGGCTCCATATCCTGTGGCTTCAGGACGGATGAGAGAACCACCCCATTCAATACCTTTGCCTGTCAGAACGCCGGTAAATTCATTCTTCAGTCTTTTATACTGACCGAAAAGAAACCCTATTTCACGTCCACCCACTCCTATATCACCTGCAGGAACATCAGTATCGGCGCCGATATGACGAAAAAGTTCCGACATAAAACTCTGACAGAATCTCATTACTTCATTATCCGACTTGCCTTTTGGATCAAAATCAGATCCCCCCTTTCCTCCACCCATAGGTAATGTAGTGAGGCTGTTTTTGAAAACCTGTTCAAAAGCAAGGAATTTAAGGATACCCAGGTTAACAGTCGGATGAAGCCTGAGTCCTCCTTTATATGGACCTATAGCACTGTTCATCTCGATCCTGAAACCACGGTTGATCTGAACTTCTCCTTTGTCATCCAGCCATGGAACCCTGAATATTATTGTCCTTTCAGGTTCTGCAATTCTTTCCAGGATTTTTGCATGTTTATACTTGGGATTTTCTTCAATAAAAGGAATCAGGGATTCTGCAACCTCCTGAACAGCCTGATGGAACTCGTTCTCACCAGGATTTCTGGCTTTGATCATCGCCATGAATTGTTGTACTCTCGGATCCATAATAAAATGTTTTAATTAAAGGTTAATTGGAGAGCTAAAAGTATAAAAAAAAAAGGACAATGATATCATTGTCCTTTTGCTCTATTCCGGGTTTATTTACTTAATTATTTTTGGGATATCAGTCTTTATCATTGCATCAATTTTCGTTTTAAAATCCTTAACCTGTTTCTCATAATTATCCAATGCCTTAATTTGCAGGTTAGTAGGTTTCCCGGCGTAACCTCCTACAGCACTGTAAACTTCAGCAATGTTTTCACGCAATCTCACCTGTCCGGTAATTCCACCTTCTCCGGCTTGAGTGGCTGATATCTGTCCATGCATTTTATCACAACTGGACATTAGTGCCTGGATTTTTTTCAGATTCGCACCTTTAAATGTTGAGGACTTTATTTTGAGTTCATCCCGCGTATTAAGTATAAGCTGATCAACTCCTGCAAGTTCTTCAAGCATGTTATATGCTTTCATCAGAGTCTCCCTCTGCAGTTTTCGGTCTTCTGCAGAATGTTTAAGCTCAGGATTATCATTAAGAGTAAGATTTGTGGCATTTGTTTCGTTACCCTTAACCAGCTTCAATATATAAGTTCCTGCCAGATAATCAGGTCCAAATGCAGCCTCCCCAAGAATATTGGGTGATTTTGGGACTTTAGGCGGGTCCATCGATGTTGCCACCCTTACAACATTAATCCCTTTCCGGTTACCGGCAGGCAGCTTTTTAAGGAATTTGCCATCAGGATCATAAATATCAATATACATATCCCCAAACACATGCCGTTTCTTCAGATAATAACAGACAGTGGCAGCGGTTGTCGGATTAGGTCCTGTAAATTCAGCATCACCCGGATAGTCCTGACTGCCGGAACCAGATGGGAAATAGTATGTCCGTGTGGGCAAAAATGCAAAATCCTGATCCATTACTGACTGTGTGAAACTTCTGATTGGAGTAAGGTCATCAATGATAATGATACCTCTTCCGTGAGTTGCAAGAACAAGATCATTTTGTTTAGTCTGGAAGGCCATATCATAAATGCCCGTTTGGGGGACTTTATTTTTAAACCTCACCCATGTTTTACCATGATCAAGACTTGTGTATAAACCCATTTCAGTTCCCAGAAATATCAGGTTACTATTTACAGGATCTTGTTTTATGACATGACAAAATCCTTTAATATCGCTGGTTCCCAATGATGTCCATGTTTTTCCAAGATCATTTGTATAATAGACATAAGGATTCATATCACCGTTTCTATGGGCATCAACAGTTATCCATGCTCCGTTCTTGTCAAAGTTATCAGCATCAATATGTGAAATAAATGCCAGAACAGGTAATCCCTGGATATTACCATTGAGCTTCGACCAGCTCTTTCCCCCGTCAGTTGTAAGCTGGATATTTCCATCATCGGTCCCGGCCCATACAATATTTTCATCAAGAGGAGATTCGCATAAAGAATAAATAGTGGTATTGTTTTCTGCTGTACTGTTATCAATTGTCAACCCTCCCGATTTCTCCTGCATCTGCCTGAGAGGATTATTGGTGGTCAGATCAGGTGAAATTCTTTCAAACAAATCACCTTTATCTTTTGAACGGTACAGGTATTGTGACCCGACATATAACCATCCTGATTTTTTGCCGAAGACAGTCGGAGTATTCCAGTTAAATCTCAGATCTTCAGTGCCTTCTTCTGGAAATGGTTTCAGGTACTTGCTTTCTCCGGTACGTTGATTGGTCCGGTTTATTCTTCCTCCCTGGTACTGCGAGTAGGTTACATCAGGATCGGAAACATCGCAATAAGCATAGAATCCATCTCCATAGCCTATATTTTTCCAGTCAGAATTTCTTATGCCCCCGGGTTTTTTTGATGGCCCCATCCAGGAACCATTATCCTGCAAACCACCATAGACATTGTATGGATCCTTATTATCTACACTTACGTGATAAAATTGTGAAACCGGCAGGCACTGAACAAAGCGCCAGGTGTTTCCCTTATCTGCCGAAATATAAACACCTCCGTCTGTTCCCAGATATATGAGGCGATTGTTTATCGGGCTTACCCAGAGGGCATGGGTGTCGCTGTGATAGTTACCTCCTTCAATTGAAGGAGACTGAAACAGCTTGCCTCCGTTTGAACTTACCCACAAAGAGGTACCGGGTTTGTAGATGCGATCCGAATCCCGTGGATCTGGTACAATTAAACTAAAATAAAAAGGTCTGTCTCCCATCATTATCTGGTCACTCATTTTCTCCCAGGAGGATCCCTGGTTGGTGGAACGGTACAGAGCTGATTTTTTTGATTCAACCAGTGCGTACAGGTAATGAGGTTTGACCGGAGATATGGCAATTGCAATTCTGCCTAGAGTATCTGCAGGCAATCCGTTCTGTATCTTATTCCAAGTTGTTCCGCTGTCAGTGGATTTATAAAGCCCGCTTCCTGGTCCTCCTGATCTGAAGGTATATGCCTTGCGCCTGAAATCCCACATTGATGCATATACCACTGAAGGATTTTCGGGATCCATAGCCATATCGGCACAACCGGTTGATAGATTGACATATAGCAGTTTGTTCCATGTCTTTCCTCCATTAGTAGTTTTATATACACCTCTCTCCTGGCTATCACCCCATAATGCACCGGTTACAGCTGCATAAACAATATCAGGATTGGAAGGATCGATGAGAATACGACCAATGCGCTCACTGTTTGGAAGTCCCATGAACGCCCATTTTTCTCCTCCATTGGTTGTTTTATAGACACCTGTTCCGATGGATACACTGTTGCGTGTCCATACTTCACCCGTCCCGACCCATACTGTATCAGGGTGGTTTTGATCAACAGCAATTGTTCCTACTGACTGACTGTATTCATCAAAAACATCTTTAAAAGTAGTTCCCTGATTGATAGATTTCCAGACTCCACCTCCGGCTGCACCAACCCAGACAACATCAGGGTTTTTATTTACAGCATCAATGCATGAGATGCGTCCGCTCATTCTGGCAGGACCAATCTTTCTGCCTTCAATGTCGCCGAATGTTGCATCGGTTATCTGTCCATGAAGTGAAGATATGCAGGCCAGAAAGAAAATGGCTAAGTTTATAAGCTTTAATTTCATAATCTTAAGATAGGGGAGTTTAATGAATGACCTTAAAGTTTTTTTGCTGGTTTTTCAAACAGGCTGTCAGGCAGTACCATATTCAGGTCCAACGTATCAATTACTATCGTACCCATCAGCTGATCATGAACTTTATTTTCAACTTTCCCCGGGACGGCCATGCCGTGGATCTGCATGTAGTTACTATAATAAGAATCCGCCTCTGACTCATTTCCCATAATCTTAATTTTAGAATTGGTCCTCAGCATTATATATGAATCAGAATCAATGTAATAGGTGAAAGTATCACCCTCTTCAGTGACAACTTTAATCTTATGACACGAGGTACCTTGCATATCTTCTTTTCCTTCATACGTGACGGTATAACCTTTGTTTTTCCAATTCCAGAGCATACCATCCATATCCGCCTGGTATTTCATGGTTTTAAGTTCATCTTCAGACATAGGCTGAGGATCTGTTGCACCTGTAAAAGGATTGAGACTCCATCCCTCTTTGCCATTATAGGTCTGAACAAAGGTCAAATCCTGAAATGTTCCCTGCACGCGCATTTTATCAGGTCGTTTGGCCATCTGAATAATAGGAATTTCAACACCGCCCTGAACCATCTTACCTTTAAGTCTTTGGGTATTAACTTTTAATAGACTGTCCTGCCCAATGGCAGAAAAGTGATCTTTAAGAATATCATCTAAAGATTGAGCCTGTACCAGATTTGAGGTAACCAGTAGTAAAACTGATAAAATTTTTAAAATGTTTTTCATAAAGTTAGAATTTATTAGAATTAATATTTCCAAGTTATTAGTTTTTGGGGAATTAAGCAAGTAAAAATAAACTCAATTAATCCGATACAAATTTCCGGGTGAGCACTTCAATAGTCCTTTGAACTCCATTTGGAGAAGAAGAGATGATAATTTATAAACCGGAATATCGAGTGACCTGCAAATTGTATCAATAGTCAGTTCCCCTTGTTTTGAAAGCAATTCAAATATAATCTTTTCAGTCTCATCAAGCTCGGAAAATAGTGTTCTCTGTATAATAGGCTTTGACTTTTCAGGTTTCCAGTTAAGGAAGTATTCAATATCATCAGAACATTCGGTAAGAAATGCTTTGTTACTCCTGATCAGGCTGTTGCAACCGGCAGACCATTGATCATCCGGCCGTCCCGGTACGGCAAAAACATCACGGTTATACGAGTTTGCAATGTCCGCCGTTATCAGTGCACCTCCTTTAATTCCCGATTCGACAACAAGTGTTGCATCTGAAAGTCCGGCAATAATACGGTTTCTTTTCAGGAAATTATTGCGTTCCGGTAGTGCATCTGAGAGGAAGTCGGTCACAAGGCCACCTTTGTCCAACATTGCCTTTGCAGTTGAAGCATGAATGGCAGGATAGGTGGTCTTAAATCCATGAGCCAGGACACCAATTGTCAGCAGGTTATTGGCGAGAGCTGCTTTATGTGAAGCGATATCAATTCCGTAAGCCAGACCGCTGACTATTATAAGGTCAGGATGACCCACTGCCAGTCCTTCAATGATCTTTTCACACAATTCTCTTCCCCGTATAGTGGCATTTCGTGTGCCAACTACACTTAAAATTTTTGAAGCATCCAGATTACAGTTACCCTTGAAGAAAAACACAACTGGTGAATCATCACATTGTCTGAGTCTGAATGGATAATCATTATCGAGATAAAAGTGGGTTCTGATATTGTTCTTCGTTACATATTCCGCCTCTTTTTCCGCAACATCGAGATATGCTCTGTCACTTATGTATTTTGCAATACCTGAGCCGATCCCTGGTATTTTGATGAGATTTCTGTACGGTTCATGAAATATTGCTTCAACGCTTCCAAAATGCGAAACCAGTTTTCGGGCATTAATATCCCCGATACGCGGGATCAGACCTAAAGCAATTTTATGCTTAAGCGGCACCTCTGACATAGCACAAGAAATTGAGACATACAAATATAATAAAATATTTTTTGCCCCCCAACCTCCCTCAAGAGGGGCTAATTTTCACTTGACGGGTTACTTGTTAAATTATACGGATTTAGGCCCCCTTCAGCGGGCAGGCCCCGCTTAGCAGGGCCGGGGGTGTTAGATCACCCCCATATCAAGCATTGAATTTGCAACTTTCAGGAATCCTGCAATATTGGCGCCCTTCACATAATCAACATAGCCATTTTCCCCTTTGCCATGGTTAACACACTGGCCATGGATATTGCACATAATTTCATGTAACCGGCCATCAACCTCCTGACTGTTCCAGCGAAGCTTCATTGAGTTCTGGGTCATTTCCAGTCCTGATGTGGCAACTCCACCCGCATTTACTGCTTTACCAGGAGCAAATAAAATATTATGTTTATGAAACTCCTCGACAGCTTCAGGAGTACAACCCATATTTGATACTTCAGCTACAAGGATAACACTGTTTTTGATCAATTTTCTCGCATCTTCACCGGTAAGTTCATTCTGAGTTGCACAAGGGAGTGCTATATCAACTTTAACATCCCATGGGCGTTTCCCTTCATGAAATTCAACTCCTTCGAATGCATATGAATAAGGTTTTACAATATCTTCATTGGAAGAACGAAGTTCAAGCATAAAATCAATTTTCTTTCCCGAAATACCTGCCGGATCATAAATATAACCATCAGGACCTGAGATAGTAACAACTTTTCCTCCAAGTTCGGTGGCTTTAAGAGCAGCACCCCAGGCTACATTGCCAAATCCTGATATTGAAATTGTTTTACCCTTAAGTGTTTCATTTTTTGTAGCCAGCATTTCCTTGGCAAAATAGATCCCGCCAAAACCGGTAGCTTCGGGACGTATAAGAGAGCCTCCCCAGTTACTTCCCTTTCCTGTTAAAACGCCAGTATGTTCACCGGCAAGTCGTTTGTACATGCCATATAAGAAGCCTATTTCACGTCCGCCAACTCCAATATCTCCTGCCGGAACATCAGTTTCCGGACCGATGTATTTCCACAGTTCAAGCATAAATGACTGGCAGAAACGCATTACCTCGGCATTAGATTTTCCTTTCGGATTAAAATCAGAACCACCTTTGGCACCTCCCATGGGAAGAGTTGTAAGCGCATTCTTGAAGATCTGCTCAAATCCGAGGAACTTCAGAATTGAAAGGTTAACACTTGGGTGGAAGCGCAGACCTCCCTTGTATGGGCCTATTGCGTTATTGAACTGAATACGGTAACCAAGATTTACCTTTACATTTCCTTCATCATCAACCCATGGAACTTTAAAAGTAATAGCTCGGTCAGGCTCAATAATACGCTCAATAATATTAGCGGATTCAAACTGCGGGTTTTCGTTATAAACCTCTTCGATGGACTCCAGTACCTCTCTTACTGCCTGTAAATACTCAACCTCTCCGGGATGCTTTTTCTCGAGGTTGTTCATGATTTTATCTACATTCATTATTTTAATTTTTAGTTATGATTTAGTCTATAAATAAGTGATTCAAATTTGAGATTGTTTCAATTCATTTAAAATGATAAATCTCATGTTATCAGATGATAACCTTCACATGGGAGGGGCGTACAGGTTTAACGATTTAATGACTTTTCCCTTCTCTTCCTGAGTCAGGGCACTAATATAAACAGGTGGATACTTAGCAACGCCTCCCTGTACCTTCTGAAGAAGGTTGATACTTTGTATAAAACCAAAAAACCTGGTTTCAATTTTATAACCTGAAAATGATATTTTATTTATTTCGACAGAGTTCTTCTTTCCACCAACTATACTGGCTGTAAAGTATCTGAAAATTATAAAATCTCCTTCATCAGAGTAGCTGATAAACTGATAGTTTAAAACCATAGGCATAAAAGCAAGAATGAACCAGATTCCCATAAGTATTATAGTCCAGGCAGTATCATCCATATTAAGGAGAGGAAATTTTATCAGCTTAACTACATATGCAAGAGCCAGGTAAGCCAATAACACAACAGTTACTCCGAAGAGTTTTATTCTGAGACTAATTATTGTCCTGCTGTTATCGAAAGTCATATGGAATATTTTATATAAAATTAATACTTTTTCTTAACCACGCCGGCTTTTAAAAAATCGCAACAGAAGTTCCCTGCATTCTTTCTCCAGTACTCCCGATTCAACACTGGTTTTAGGGGGTAGTAATGAATCAGATATGGTTCTGTATCCTTTCTTCTTATCTGCAGCTCCAAAAACAAGAGATGAGGCCTGGCTCCAGCCAATAGCTCCGGCACACATTGCACATGGCTCGAGAGTCACATAAATGGTACAATCTGCAAGATATTTACCTCCAAGCCAGTTTGTGGCAGCTGTAATAGCCTGCATTTCAGCATGAGCAGTAGGATCTTTAAGGGTTTCCGTAAGATTATGAGCCCTGGCAATAATCATATCGTTACATACCACTACAGCACCGACAGGGACCTCCTGTTTGTCAAAAGCTTTGTTTGCTTCAGCGAGGGCTGCTCTCATGTAATGCTCTTTATTGTCATTGATCATTTTGAATGATTTTGATCTATAAATGTATAAAGATTATTGGGAATAATGTTTCTCTCTTCAATATGATAATTTTCTTACTTTTGCTGAAACCAATAATAAAGAAATGTACAGGACAAACACATGTGGCGAGCTAAACATGCACAATACCGGGCAGGATGTTATTTTATGCGGCTGGGTTCAGAAATCAAGAGATCTGGGCGGGATGACATTCGTTGATCTTCGCGACAGGTATGGAATAACCCAGCTTGTATTTAATATGGAAACCAATAAAGAGATATGTGAAAAAGCCCGTAAGCTGGGACGTGAATTTGTAGTACAGGCTATAGGTAAGGTGAGAGAAAGGAGTAACAAGAACCTGAAGATGTCTACAGGTGATATAGAGATAGAGGTTAATGAGCTTAATATCCTGAACAGGAGCGAGATTCCTCCTTTTACAATTGAAGAAGAGACAGATGGCGGGGAGGAATTGAGAATGAAATACCGTTACCTCGACCTCAGGCGAACCACTGTTAAGAACAATATTTTACTTCGGCATAAAGTATCACAGGAAGTCCGTAAATACATGGATTCCATTGGTTTTATCGAGGTTGAAACTCCCATACTTATTAAATCAACGCCTGAAGGGGCACGCGACTTTGTTGTACCTTCAAGAATGCAACCGGGTACTTTCTATGCATTGCCTCAATCACCCCAGACTTTAAAGCAGCTGCTGATGGTTGCAGGTTTTGATAAATATTTTCAGATAGTCAAGTGTTTCAGAGATGAAGACCTGCGGGCCGACAGACAACCTGAGTTTTCACAGATTGATTGTGAGATGTCTTTTGTTGAAAGAGATGATATCCTCAATACATTTGAAGGTCTTGCCAGGTACCTTTTCAAACAAATAAAAGGCATTGAATTCAAAGAGCCGTTCCTTAGAATTTCATATTGTGAGGCAATGGAATTTTATGGGACAGATAAACCTGACCTTCGTTTTGGCATGAGGTTCACAGATTTATCCGGATCAGTCAAAGGGCATAATTTTGCAGTATTTGACACTTCAGAATATATTGGAGGGATATGCTCTGAGAATTGTTCAGAATATACCAGAAAACAGATTGATGAACTGACTGAGTTTGTGAAAAGGCCACAGATAGGAGCAAAGGGGCTTATATATTTAAGGTATAATGTAGATGGGACATTAAAATCGTCGGTAGACAAGTTTTATTCCCAGGAGGATTTGAAGAAATGGGCTGATATAATGAATGCGAAACCCGGAGACCTCATTCTGGTACTGGCAGGGGATAAAAAGAAAACGTTGACCGCGCTTTCTGAACTGAGGCTAGAAATGGGAAACAGGCTGGGATTGAGAACGAAAGACAAATTCTTCCCATTATGGATTGTCGATTTTCCTCTTCTTGAGTGGGATGAGGAGTTGAAGAGGTTCTATGCTATGCATCACCCATTTACATCTCCCGTACCTGAAGATCTTCCTCTAATGACAACAGATCCGGGGAAAGTCAGGGCTAATGCATATGATCTTGTAATCAATGGAGTTGAGATAGGAGGAGGTTCAATCAGGATTCACGATGCTGCAGTTCAGAAATCAATGTTCAAAGTCCTTGGATTCAGCGATGAAGAGGCAAATGAGCAATTTGGCTTTCTCCTGAACGCTTTCAAATTCGGCGCTCCGCCTCATGGAGGAATTGCTTTCGGATTTGACAGGTTGGTAGCTATGTTCGGAGGTCAGGATTCAATCCGTGATTTCATCGCATTCCCCAAAAACAATTCGGGACGTGATGTTATGCTTGATACTCCGTCACAGATATCCAATAAACAATTAGATGAACTGCAGCTTATTATAGGAGGGAAAAATAAGAAAAAACTCCTTTAATCGTTCTGCATCTTGGTTTTGATAATGATTACTCCGCCGTACCCCCTGCTTCCATACATTGCTGCAGATGTGCCCTTAAGAACCTCAATTGATTTAACTGATGTAGGAGGGATATTAGGAAGTTCATCCATATAAACACCATCCACTACAATGAGAGCATAGACACTGCCAAACAGATCTTTAGAGTCTTGAATTATTACGGATAAACCATTCATCCGAACGCCCGAAACTTCTCGTTGGATCATGTCAGAAATTGAACTATACGATGCATATTTTTTGTTTGTTCCGTCAATCTTATTCACATCGGTAGTAAGGTTTTTGTTTTTAACATTGCCATACCCAACATTAACTCCTTGTTCGCCAGGTGCAATAATTTTATCCGTAGTTTGTTGAGTTCCTGTTGTTCCAAAATTAAAATTAATCTCTGTCCTTCCGTTTATGGCTTCTTCAAATGTTCCATTGCCAAAGGTGAAGACACCTATTTTTAATGCATCGGGCTTAACTTTAACTTTATAGTTTCCTTTAGAATCGGTTATTGAATTTGTTTTTTGGTCATCTATCATAATTATTGCATTTACAATAGGTTCCTTTGCACTATTCAAAACAGTCCCCGTTATTGTTATCTTCTTATTGCTTTTTTGCGCAGTTATACTGGCAGTACACAAAACAGATAACAGAATTAAAAGGCATAGTCTTATTCTCATTTTTTGCAGGTTTAAAATAAAAGTGCAAGTTATTTAGTTTAGAAGAGAAGTGCAAATAATTCAGGGGTTAAATACACTTGCCTATCAGTGTTGCCGAAGTACATCTTTCAATTAAAACCTTAACGTATTCTCCCTTCGTAAGATCACCTCCTGGAAAAACAACAACCTTATTCTGTGAAGTCCTGCCTGATAAATATTCAGCAGATCTCTTTGAAAATCCTTCAACCAGAACATCAAAGACCATACCAATATCACTTTTTTTCGATTTTGATGAAAATCGGTTCTGAATTGAGATCATTTCACTTAGTCTTTCCGACTTTAAAGATTCGCTGACATCATCTTTAAATTTTCTTGCAGCTTTTGTTCCGGGTCTTTCACTATACTTAAACATATAAGCAAAATCAAAGCAAGCCCACTCCATAAGTGAGAGAGACTCTTTATGATCTTCTTTTGTTTCAGTACAAAATCCCGTTATCATATCGGTCGATAAGGAACATTCAGGAATAATGGTATGTATGGCATTTAAACGGTCCATATACCACTCCCTGGTATATTCACGATTCATAAGTTTAAGAATGCGGCTACTTCCACTTTGTGCCGGAAGATGAATGTGTTTACATATATTCTTATTCCTGGCTATAGTGTACAGAAGTTCATCTGAGATATCTTTTGGATGGGAAGTTGAAAACCTTACCCGTAAGAGTGGATTAATCAAAGCAACTTTTTCCAGAAGTTCAGCAAATCCGATTATACCGATATCATGATTCCAATTATATGAATCTACATTTTGACCAAGCAGCGTCACTTCCCTGTAACCCATCTCAAATAGCTCTTTTACCTCTTTCATAATCGACTCGGGATTTCTGCTCCTTTCAGCGCCACGCACATAGGGCACAACACAATATGCGCACATATTATTGCAACCACGCATTATTGAAACAAATGAGGAAACCCCATTCTTATCCATCCTCACTGGTGAAATATCAGCGTAGGTCTCTTCTCGTGAGAGAAGAACATTTACTGCTTTGTGACCTCCCTCAGCTTCAGTTACAAGAGACGGGAGATCCCTGTAAGCATCAGGCCCTACAACAATATCGATCAGCTGATCGGTCTCGATCAGCTTCTCCTTAAGCCGTTCTGCCATACATCCTATTATTCCTACTTTCAGATCATTTTTCTGTTTTTTCAGATGACTGATTGCTTTAAGACGACCCCAGATTCTTTGTTCAGCATTATCGCGGATTGAACAGGTATTTATTAATATTAATCCTGCATCTTTAATATTTTCGGTCGGTTCATATCCGGCCTTGGAAAGTATTGACACAACAACCTCAGTGTCAGCGACATTCATTTGACAACCATATGTCTCTATATATACTTTCTTGCTCATATTTATCTCTTTAAATAAGAGGCTTAAAGGCTCAACGGCTTAACGGCAAAACACATTATTTGATATATTACCAGTCTTTACGCCTTCATTCCTTTATGCCTTTACGCCTTTATGCCTTTACTTCGGCACAAATCTATAAACTATGACCGAGGTTTGAAAGAATTATTTAATTTTGCATTCTGTATAATAAATATCTAAAGTATGTCAGGACATAGCAAATGGTCAACCATAAAGCGGAAAAAAGGAGCAATAGATGCTAAAAGGGGAAAAAAATTCACCAAAATTATCAAAGAGATATTAATTGCGGCAAAAGAAGGTGGTAGTGATGCCGAATCTAATGCACGGCTCAGGCTTGCAGTCCAGAATGCAAAAGGCGCCAATATGCCTAAAGATAATATTGACAGGGCAATTAAAAAAGCTACGGGTGCCGATGCTGAAAGCTTTACCGAAACTTCATTTGAGGGTTATGGCCCATGTGGGGTTGCAGTATTTGTAGAGTGTCTGACAGATAACAATAACAGAACAGTAGCATCGGTAAGGTCGGCTTTTAATAAGCATGGAGGTAATCTTGGAACAAACGGATCTCTTACTTTCCTCTTTGAAAGAAAAGGGATATTTACAATAAAAAATGAAGGATTAACTCTGGAGGATGTCGAACTTGAAATGATCGATGCCGGTGCAGAAGATTTTGAAGTTGACGGTGATATGCTTACTGTAACATGTGCTAAGGAAGATTTCGGAAACGTGAACAGAAAACTTAATGAGCTTGGGATAGAACCTGAAGAAGCAGGGCTGAAAAGAATTCCTCACGACACTAAAAAGTTGGATATTGAATCTGCTAAAAAAGTTCTCAGGCTTATCGATACACTTGAAGATGACGATGATATCCAGTTTGTATATCATAATCTTGAAATGACTGATGAACTGGCTGCAGAGCTGGGATAGAAATTTTTGCTACTTTTGCAACATGATCAGAAAATTCTTTTTGATATCAGTTATTCTTTGTTTTTCAACCATGATCGTCCGGTCACAGTCTTTTGTCAGATCATCGGATCTTTTTACAAGGACTGATGGCAACTCAAAGGCAGGCCAGCTTAATATCATTCAGGATCCGGCATTAGATACCCTTATAAGCAGATATATTCTTGGATACAAGAATCTGGAAGAGAAAAATGGCTACTCCGGTATGGAAGGATTCAGAATACAGATATACAGCAGTTCCAATAGAAATGCACGGGAGGAATCAGGCAAAGCTAGAGCTGAATTTATGAGCAAGTTTCCTGACATTGTTTCTTATCCTTTATTCGCCGAGCCAGGATATTACAAAATCAGAGTTGGCGACTTCAGAACAAAAACCGAAGCGACAAGGTTGTTTTTATTGATCAGTAAGGTATTTCCCGATGCATATATCGTCCCTGATATTATAAATTTCCCGGACCTGAATATTAAATAATTATGAGCGATAACATCAAACACGAATGTGGCATTGCAATGTTAAGATTGCGTAAGCCGATGGAATTCTATATTAAAAAATATGGTACCTGGAGCTATGGTCTGCAGAAGATGTACCTGATGATGGAAAAACAGCATAACAGGGGTCAGGATGGAGCAGGTATTGCAGGAATTAAGCTGGATGTTCCACCGGGCAACAGGTATATTTTCAGACAAAGATCAAACAAAGCAAATCCTATTAAAGAAGTTTTCGGGCTCATTTATCAGGATATTGATGCATTAACTAATTCACATCCTGAAGGTTTTAAAAATCCTGATTTTATTAAAGAAAATGTTCCGTTTGCCTGCGATATCTATCTTGGACACCTGAGATATGGTACTTATGGAAATTATAATATTGACTACGTACATCCTGTGAGCCGTGAAAATAACTGGAAGTCAAAAAACCTTGTTATGGCCGGTAATTTCAATCTTACAAATGTCGGAGAAGTCTTTAGCAGCCTGGTTGAGCTGGGTCAGAATCCTGTTGATTTTTCGGATACTGTTACAATTCTCGAAAATGTCGGGCATAGGCTCGATGAAGAAAACGAGAGATTATTCCGCAAATTCAAAGAAGAGGGTTTTTCGAAAAAAGAGATATCCCCGTTGATAGAGAAAAACCTGGATGTTACTTCAATTCTGAAAAAAGCAAGCCGTAACTGGGATGGCGGTTATGCAATGGCCGGCATGGTAGGCCATGGCGATGCATTTGTAATGCGAGACCCTGCAGGCATCAGACCGGCATACTACTATATTGACGATGAGGTAGTTGTTGTTGCTTCTGAAAGACCTGTTATTCAGACAATTTTTAATGTAAGAACCGATAATGTCCTGGAACTTCCACCTGCAAGTGCTATTATAATTAAGGCATCAGGAGAAACAACCATTGAAAAGATCAGGGAGGCAACCGAACCCAGGAAATGCTCATTTGAACGAATATATTTCTCAAGAGGAACTGATAAGACAATATACCGAGAAAGAAAAAAACTCGGGGAACTGCTCGCGGATAGTGTTCTGAAGGTCGTTGACTATGATCTTGACCACACGGTGTTTTCCTATATCCCCAACACTGCTGAAAGCGCATTTTACGGACTGATAAAAGGAGTCGAGAATTATCTCAACCAGGTAAAAATTGATCATATTCTCAGCAGGGGAAAGTACCTGGAAAGAGAGGAACTTGAAAAAATTATTAACCAGCGACCCAGAGTTGAAAAAATTGCGGTAAAGGATGCAAAGCTGCGTACATTTATAACAGAAGACACAAGCCGTGATGATCTCGTCGGGCATATTTATGATGTCACTTATGGTGTAATCAAACGAAATGTAGATAACCTGGTAGTTATTGACGACTCGATTGTAAGAGGTACTACACTGAAGAAAAGCATAATCAGGATCCTTGATAAACTTGATCCGAAAAAGATAGTTGTCGTCTCTTCATCACCACAATTGAGATACCCCGATTGTTACGGAATTGATATGGCTAAGCTTGGTGATTTTATTGCATTCAAAGCAGCCATTGAGCTTTTAAAAGATACAGGAAAAGAATCAGTGATTCAGTCTGTCTATAATGAGGCATTGTCTGAGCTTCAGAAGCCTGTTGATGAGATGAAAAACCTCGTATGCGAAATCTATAAACCATTCTCTACCGAGGAGATATCAGCGAAAATTTCATCGATGCTTAAATCAGACGAAATAAAATCAGAAGTTGAAATTGTATTTCAATCAATTGAAGGTCTTCATGAAGCTTGTCCCGGACATCTGGGTGACTGGTATTTTACGGGCAATTATCCAACCCCCGGCGGTAATAAGGTTGTAAACCAGTCTTTCATTAACTACGTGGAAGGAAGGAATATCAGGGCTTATTGATTCTCGTGTGAAAACCAGGTGATTTCAAAATCTTTCTTATACGAAGAGAGGTGCCTGTTAATCTTTTCAACGTAAATATCCCTGAGTGTGATCATTATTCCGGTCTCTTCCACATTTCCGAATTTATGGTTTATGAAGGTACCAAAAGTTCTCATCGTGGGAGACAAATTCATATAAGCATTAATCAGAGGAGGAATATTCTCGTTGAGGTTTCTGACCTCTCTTGAGAGAATCTTATAGTTTTCTTTATATCTTCTCCATCCCCATGCCCTGAAGAGCTTTTTCATTTCCTCAGTATTCAAATTAATATCGGCGGGGTCGATTGGAGTAACAAGGCCGTCAGGATCGTTGAAATGCTTCTTCAGAAAATAAAGTATCATGTTTCTGGCTTTCTGATTGAAATGAGGATACATGGTTACCTTTCCGAAAAGGTATTTAAGATGATGATTATCAATAATTACTGCACCAAGTCCATCCCAAAGGTTATCAAGAGCAAACATGCTTTTCCTGCCCATAGAACGCGACTGATAATCGGGATGAACAAATGACCTGCCAAGTTCCATCAGATGAGGATAATACTTATGGAGGAATTTATCAGAAAAATGGAAATAAGCAGAGGAAGCAAGTTTGGTAATATCGCAGTCAGTACATCCTTTTTCGGGGGAATAAAAACGATATCCGCCAATCATCTCTTTATTTTCAGGATCCCATACAATCAGCTGTTTTTGAGGATCAACTTTAGCGGTGTCAAAATCGTCTATATCTATCTCATTCCCTGTTCCGCCTCCGGCATGTCTGAAGGTAAGTTCTCTGACCCGGCCTACTTCGTGCATGAGGGCAGGAGAATTATTATTATCAAATACATAAACCTCATTGTTACCGTTGTTGGTCTTGCGCAGGAGCTTATCACTTGTCAGTTCAGCAATAATCTGATCCTTTGGTAATTGAGCAACAACTGGTTTCATTTAATATTAGAAAATGGGGGTGATATATCCGAATATTATTTTCACAAAATCTGACGCAATTTAATCTTTTTTTTTGTTTAACGGTAATCCGGAAATAAATGATTCAAGATCGTACGATTTTGACTTTACCCAATCCGCCCATTCCAGTGCTGATCTTGTTTTATCAAAGGTTTTCCAGGGAATTGGTTCACCGAAAACCAGACTTATCTCTTTATCCTTTTGTTTGAACATCTCATCAGCAAGATACAGCATTTCAATATTTGTTTTCAGACCCAGGAACTTTCTGGTATTGGCAAGATTGTAGAAAAAATTGGAATTTCTACCGGAGAAAAATGCCGGAACAATATCTCTTTTGTACTGTATAGATTTAGTTATGAAGCTTTTATGCCACTGCAGGTCCTTTATAACCCCGCCTTTTTTTCTTGAACATAATCCGGCAGGGAAATAAAGGATCTGGTTGTCGGACGCGTATGCTTCCTCAATCATTTTGGCTGCATCCTTTGCCTGCGCTCCGTGTTTATTTACAGGAAGAAAGATGCCTGACAGATTTTTAATATTGGTAAGTATATCATTTACCGGGAATTTAATGTCATGGAAATGTTTCGATAATTCATAAATAAATACCAGTCCGTCGAGTCCTCCAAGCGGATGATTTGAAACAAATATATACCTGCCTGATTTAGGGATATTCTCATTTCCACTGACCTTGAATTTAATTTCAAAATGCTCCAGACCGGCAGCAATTAATTCAGAATCTCTCAGGTGACCAAATTTTTTCAGGAATTCATTTAATTCATCCTGATGGACAACCCTTTTCAGATAATTTATAATAAAGTCTGGAATGGCCCTCGCGAGCGCCGGATTTTTTGAATAGAGGACATTTTTGACATCTATTTTCTGATTTTCATTATTCCCCGAAGCACTATCCATTTTCCCGGCGATTAAAAACAATGGTCCAAAATTAATTAAAAAAATTTGGAAGCCACAGATTTTTTCTGACCACTCCAGATTATATATCTCTTTTCAACTTGGCTCTGAAAGAGCCAAATATGAATAACCCCCGGTGTCAGCAGGGGGTCAAACGACTACGGATCTTTGGCAGCTCTGAAAGAGCTGAACATTATAGCAAAAACTTCTCATCCGGTGTAATAATTCTTAGTTCAGATCCAATTATATTAAGCCCCTTCAGGGCTATAGATCAGTGTATTAGCTGTTACCCCCGGCTGGCGACGGGGGTAATTCATATATAGCCACATTCGTGGCTAAGTCGGTTCAAATCTAGGACTCTTGAAGACAAACGAGTAATTAATGGATATCGCGCTTATATTTCTTCTTCTAAAAGTTATTAACAAAAAACGAAAAAATGTGGAGCAAAGTGGAGCAAAGTGGATATTTTTTCCTTATTTTAGCCTTTTAATTGAAAAAAGCGAGGGTGGCCACATTCATTGGTGATTACACATGCAAGGTAGATGTCAAAGGGAGGATAATACTTCCGATGGCATTTAAGAAGCAGATGCCGGCTGATGCACAGGATCATTTTGTGGTACGGAAGGATATCTTCGAAAACTGCCTTGTACTATATGCCATAGAAGACTGGAACAGACAACTGGAGAAAATCAGAAAAAAAATCAATCCCTATAACCGTGAGCAAAATATGTTCCTCAGGAATTTTTTTAAAGGAACTGCAGAACTCTCGCTTGATAACAATAACCGCATGCTTGTACCGAAAAGATTAATGGATCTGATCGGAGCTGACAGGGATGTCGTTCTTGCCGGACAGGATGGAAGGATTGAGATATGGGCGGCTGACATCTATGATAAAATTGATATGCCTGCTGAAGATTTTGCCAAGCTGGCTGAGAAACTGATGGGTGGAAGTATAAATGAGCCTGAAAAATAATGGTTTACCATATTCCCGCACTGCTCAAAGAGAGTATTGACGGGCTGAACATCCAGCCCGACGGGATTTATGTCGACGTAACATTCGGAGGAGGAGGGCATTCAATGGAAATTCTTAAACGTCTTAAAACCGGTAAACTAATCGCATTTGATCAGGATGAGGATGCCTTGATAAATACTCCGGCTGATGAAAGGTTTCTCTTTCTCAACCAGAATTTCAGATTTCTGAAAAACAATCTGCTGTTCAATAACATTAAATCAATAGATGGACTGATTGCTGACCTGGGAGTCTCATTTCATCAGTTTGATGAACCGGAAAGAGGATTTACTTTCAGACAGGATGCTCCTCTTGATATGAGGATGAATAAAAATGGCATTGTAACAGCTGCCCACATTCTTAAGACAATGGATGAGGTATCCCTCGCTGATATTTTTTACAGATATGGTGAACTTTCAAATTCAAGAAGGATAGCCAGGGAAATTGTCGCAGCCAGAGTCCAAAAACCAATGGAAACTGTTAACGATCTTATTGATACAATTGGGAAACTGGCGCCTTTCCGTCAGGAACATAAATTCTATGCAAAGTTGTTTCAGGCTCTGCGTATCGCTGTCAATCACGAAATTGATTATCTGCAGGAGATGCTTGAACAGGCTCTTTCAGTATTGAATAAAGGCGGAAGACTCGTTATCATCAGCTACCATTCGCTCGAAGACAGAGTGGTCAAAAATTTTATGAAAACAGGCAATTTTGAGGGAGTAGAGAAGAAAGATTTTTATGGAAATGCAGAAACTTCTTTCAGGATAATAAACAGGAAGGGAACAACACCCGATGATGAAGAGATCGCGATAAATAACAGGGCACGGAGTGCAAGACTCAGGATAGCTGAAAAGATCTGACAAATGGAAGATATTAAGGAAAATATTAAAGAAAATAATAATAAGCAGATAAAACCCGGAAGTTTCATTAAAGAACTCCTGAGCGGGAGTATGGTTTCTGAAAAGATCATTCTTAAAAACCTTGGTTATGTTTCGCTGCTAACCTTCCTCACTGCAGTTTACATTGGAAACAGGTTTCATGCTGAAAAAATAACCAGAGAAACCACAAGGCTTCAGAGAGAGGTTAAAGACCTGAGAGCTGAGTCACTTTCAACTTCAGCCGCTCTTATGGATATCAGTAAGCAGTCTGAAGTATTCAGCATGGTCAGGGAAAAGGGGTTGAACCTTGAAGAGCTGAAAACTCCACCATATAAATTATTGGTTAACAGGAAATAAAGGAATGGCAAAGAGGGATGAAATAATATGGCGTGGAGCTCTGGTATATTTTATAATTGGATTACTGGCTGTGGCACTGCTTGTACGCATCCTTATTCTGCAATATGTTCAGCGTACCAAATGGGCAGATATGAGTGAGAAATTTGTCTTTAAAACTGCCGAAATGCCTGCAAACAGGGGCGATATACTTACCAGTGATGGGCGCCTCCTTGCAAGCTCGGTTCCATATTATACAATCTATATGGACACCCGAAGCAGTGGAATGTCTTCTGCTACATGGTCGACTGGAATTAACGGATTATCCACAGGACTGGCTCAACTCTTAGGCGAAAGATCCGCTTCAGGTTGGAAATCAGAAATATCAGAGGCCAGGGAAAAGGGTGATCGCTATTTCCTCATTCAACGGAAAGTTGACTATGAAACACTTAAAAAGCTGAAAGAACTTCCAATATTCAGAGAGGGTCAGTATAAAGGGGGCATGGTACCTCAGGCTGAAAACAGAAGGATACTCCCGGGTGGTGATCTTGCAGCCCGGACCATCGGTTATCTCAATCTGGGAAGTGAAGGCAATGAGGTTGGCATAGAGGGTGCTTTTGATAAAGATCTGGCAGGGAAAAACGGTGTTGCTATGAAACAAAGGCTTACAGGAGGCGACTGGATAACTGTTGATGGTCCAAACAGTGTTGAATCGAAAGACGGGAATGATATTGTAACTACTCTTGATCTCGATCTGCAGGATGTAGCAACTACTGCGCTTCTGAATCAGCTCAGGAAAAATGACGCTGACCATGGCTGCGCGGTACTAATGGAGGTTTCAACAGGAAATATTAAAGCCATTGTTAATCTTGGTCTTCAAAGCGATGGGAAATATCACGAATCATATAACTACGCCATTGCCGAGAGCACCGAACCGGGTTCAACATTTAAGCTCCCGTCTCTTATGGCCGCAATTGAAGATGGGGTAATTGATACAGGTGATATTGTCGACACCGGTAATGGAAGTGTGAAATTCTACGACAGGGTTATCAAGGACACAAAAGAACATGGCATAATAACAGTCAAACAGGTATTTGAAGAATCATCTAATGTGGGAACCTCTAAGCTTATCTACGAGCATTACAAAGACAAACCTAAAGATTTCGTGAACCGGCTTTATGCCATGAGATTGAATAAGCCACTTGATCTGCAGATAAAAGGGGAAGGGGAACCTCTTATCAGATATCCCGGAGATAAATTATGGTCGGGAGTTTCATTGCCGATGATGTCACATGGTTACGAAGTACAGCTGACACCATTGCAAATACTAACTTTCTATAATGCCGTAGCAAATGACGGGAAAATGATGCGCCCGCTTTTTGTGACTGCAATCATGAGAAATGGAAGCATTATAAAGAGCTTCGAACCTGAGGTCATAATCAACTCGATAGCATCTCGTTCAACAATACGGAAAGCTAAAAAAATGATGGAGGGAGTAGTTGAACGCGGTACTGCAACTAATCTTAGAAACCCCAATTATAAAATTGCAGGAAAAACAGGGACCGCTCAGATAGCAAAAAATAAGTATGGTTACAAAACCGGCACAAGCGTATCGTATTCGGCCTCTTTTGTAGGGTATTTTCCTGCTGAGAATCCTCTCTATTCCTGTATAGTTGTAGTTAATTCCCCTTCAAACGGGGTTTATTTCGGAAACGTGGTGGCAGGAACCGTCTTCAAGGAGATCTCTGATAAGGTTTATGCAACAAGGTTTTTCAGGGATTTCAAACCCGAAAAAAAAGATGAAATAAAACCATCTGCTCCTGATGCCGGTAACGGATACAGGGCCGATATAAACGAAGTGCTTAAAAACCTCGATGTCAGGTATCGGCGTACTGCTGATGATGACTGGGTTGCTACCCGGGAAAGTGGCGATACTGTAAGTCTGGCGGGTGTGAAGATACTGCCTGGTCTTATACCTGATGTGAGAGGAATGAGTCTGCGTGATGCGGTCTATCTCCTTGAAAACAATGGGTTAAGAGTTAAAATCAGTGGAAAAGGAAAGGTGCTGAGACAATCTCCTGAACATGGTGCAAGGTACAATGAAGGGACAGTCGTTTCTCTCGAGATGAATATGTGAAATGAAGAAGATTGAGGAAATATTAAACGGAATTGAAATTGTTTCTGTAATCGGAACAAAAAACAGAGTTATATCCGGTATTGAATTTGATTCACGGAAGGTGGGAAAGGATTCCCTGTTTGTAGCGGTTAAGGGATATAAAAGCGATGGGCACGATTTTATTAACTCTGCAATAGCTTCAGGTGCCTCTGCTGTTATCTGTGAAATACTTCCTGAAAAACCCGACAAAAGTATCTGCTGGATAAAAACAGGTGATTCTGCAAAAGCACTGGGATTGGCGGCATCCAACTTCTTCGGAAATCCTTCATATTCACTTAACCTGGTTGGTGTTACAGGAACAAACGGTAAGACAACAATTGCTACTCTGCTATACAGGATGTTCCTGCGGCTGGGTTATAAATGCGGATTGTTTTCAACTGTTTGCAATTATATTAATGAAAAGGAACTTGAGGCGACACATACAACACCCGATCCTGTTCAGCTCAACAGACTTTTATCAGAGATGGTCAGCGAGGGATGTGATTATGCATTTATGGAAGTCAGCTCTCACTCTGCTGATCAGAAACGGATAGCAGGGCTAAAATTTGTCGGAGGTATTTTCACGAACCTTACTCACGATCACCTCGATTATCATAAGACATTTGATAATTACCTGGCTGCAAAAAAGAGTTTTTTTGATTCACTTCCACAAAATTCATTTGCACTTGTAAATGTTGATGACCGGAATGGCAGGGTTATGTTACAGAATTGCCTGGCCCGTCATTACACGTTTTCTGTACGGGGAATGGCCGATTACCGTTGTAATATTATTGAGCAGGGTTTCGAGGGCATGGGATTAAAGATTCAGGGAGAGGAGGTATGGACCAGGTTTATCGGTGATTTTAATGCATCTAATCTGCTTGCAGTTTATGCTGCATCGGAACTTCTGGGCGCTGCAAAAAAAGAGATATTAACTGTTCTCAGCGATCTTCATCCTGTTTCAGGAAGACTCGAAGTAATAAAATCTCCGGGAGGTATTTCAGGCATTGTCGATTATGCCCATACACCTGATGCTCTTTTAAATGTGATAGATACAATTAATAAAATCCGTGAAGGTGGAGTTCAGCTTATAACTGTTGTCGGTGCCGGTGGCGACCGTGACCGGACGAAACGCCCGGAGATGGCAGCAATATCGGCTGAAGGAAGCACCAAAGTCATACTCACCTCAGATAACCCAAGAAGTGAGGATCCGGAAAAAATTCTTGACGAGATGGAAGCCGGAATAACCCCGGACTTAAAAAGAAAAATTCTCAGAATAACTGACCGTCATGAAGCTATTAAAACAGCAGTTATGCTTGCAAAAGAAGGCGATGTGATACTAATTGCAGGTAAAGGACATGAGACTTACCAGGAAATTAAGGGGGTAAAAAATCACTTTGATGACAGGGAAGAGTTGAAAAATGCATTGCTATCTAAATAAAACAAAGGGAAAATGTTTTACTATTTATTTAATTATCTTGAATCAGTTAATTTCCCCGGTGCCAGGTTATTTACCTTCATCTCATTCCGGTCTGCTGCTGCTGTTATCACCTCTCTGATTATTTCCCTGCTGATAGGTAAGAGGATCATTCAATATCTTCAGAGGAAGCAGGTTGGAGAAGTTGTCAGAAACCTAGGACTGGAGGGGCAATACAAGAAGCAGGGAACACCTTCGATGGGAGGGATTATAATTCTTGCCTCAATTATTATTCCTACTCTTTTATTTGCAAAGCTGGGGAACGTTTATATCATCCTGATGCTGATAACAACATTCTGGCTGGGGCTAATCGGTTTTCTTGATGATTATATAAAGATTTTTAAAAAGAACAAAGAAGGACTTGCAGGAAGGTTCAAGATTGCAGGTCAGATAGTCCTCGGAATCATTATTGGGTTAACCCTGTTTTTTAGTAATGAGGTCAGGATTGCGGAAAAAGTAGATGTTTCAAATCTTACCTTAAGAGATAGGCATGAGATGCTCAACATTTCAGCGAATATTCCTGCTAAGGGTGTGATTACAATGGAAAAAAAGTCAACAAAAACCACTATACCGTTTGTAAAAAATAATGAGTTCGATTATTCATGGCTGGTATCATTTATCAATGCTGAACACAGGCGTCCGTACACCTGGATTGTGTTCGTGATAATAGTAATATTCATAGTTACTTCAGTTTCAAATGGTGCAAATCTGACTGATGGACTTGATGGACTTGCGACAGGGACTTCGGCAATAATAGGAACGGCACTTGCGATACTGGCTTATGTCTCCAGTAATTTTATTTATGCCAACTATCTGAATATTATGTATATCCCTGGGTCTGAGGAACTAGTTATTTTCGCCAGCGCTTTTATCGGAGCTACTATCGGTTTCCTGTGGTACAATTCATTTCCGGCACAGGTTTTTATGGGTGATACCGGAAGCCTGGCACTCGGTGGTATCATAGCCGTATTTGCCATAATAATCAGAAAAGAGCTTTTAATCCCTATCCTTTGCGGGATTTTCCTTGTTGAAAACCTGTCAGTTGTATTGCAGGTTAGCTGGTTTAAAAGAACAAAAAGAAAATATGGGGCGGGAAGAAGGATTTTCCTGATGGCGCCGCTTCATCATCATTATCAGAAAAAAGGTTTCCCCGAACCGAAGATTGTCACGCGGTTCTGGATTGTGGCAATAATATTAGCAGTAATAAGTATCGTGACGCTTAAGATAAGATAATAAGATGACTAAGAAGATTGTAATACTTGGGGCAGGTGAGAGTGGTGCAGGATCGGCAGTGCTTGCACAAAAACAGGGATTTGATGTTTTTGTTTCTGATAAAGGCCAGATAAAAGAAAATTATCGGGAAATCCTTGAAAAAAACAGTATTAAGTGGGAGGAAGGGAATCACAATGAGTCAATTATACTTTCAGCTGATGAAGTTATTAAGAGTCCCGGAATAACTGAAAATGCTCCAATAATTAAGAAGATACGCGAGAAAGGCATCCCTGTTATATCAGAAATTGAATTTGCCGGCAGGTACGCTAAAGGTATAAAGATCTGTATTACAGGAAGCAATGGTAAAACAACTGTAACCAATCTTATCTATCATATTCTGAAAAAAGCCGGAAAGAATGCTGCGATGACAGGCAATGTCGGTAACAGTTTTGCCATGGCGGTTGCAGAAGGTTCGTATGATTATTATGTAATTGAACTGAGCAGTTTTCAGCTTGACGGCATGTATGAATTCAAGGCTGATATTGCTGTACTTTTAAATATTACACCCGATCATCTCGACAGATACGATTACAAGCTTCAGAACTATATAGATTCCAAGTTCAGGGTAATACAAAACCAGAAAAAGGATGATTTTCTGATCTACTGGGAAGGAGACCCTATTATAAAAACTGAATTATCCGGAAAAAAACATGAAATGACACTGTTGCCTTTTTCTGACGAAATAAAGGAAGGCATGGCTGCTTATATCGAAAACGACGAATTGATAATTGATTACCAAAATAAAACCAACCTTATGACTATTCATGAATTTGCGCTTAGAGGCCGTCACAACATCTACAACTCAATGGCAGCAGCCATTGCAGGAAAAATTCTTAATATCCGCAAGGAGATAATCAGGGAAAGTCTGGCTGATTTTCAGGGAGTTGAACATCGACTGGAACCGGTTATTACGGTTTGTGGTATCAATTTCATAAACGATTCAAAAGCTACAAATGTCAATTCAACATGGTATGCTATTGAGTGCATGGAAAACAATATTATATGGATTGTCGGCGGGGTTGATAAGGGGAATGATTATACGGAGCTGTTCCCGGTAGTCAAAAAGAAGGTCAAAGCTATAGTTTGCCTTGGAAAGGATAACAAAAAAATAATTGAGGCCTTTAAAGATAAGGTTACAACTATTGTGGAAACTACATCCATGGAAGAAGCCGTAAGGTCTTCCTACTACCTGGCAAGGAAAGGTGAAACGGTACTTTTATCACCTGCATGTGCAAGCTTTGATCTATTCAAGAACTATGAAGACAGGGGTCGTCAGTTTAAACAGGCTGTAAGGAACCTATAACAAATAAATTAATGCAACAAGGCTGGCTTACAAAGACATTTAAAGGAGACAAGGCGATCTGGGGCCTGGTAGCTCTTTTTATGATCTATTCACTTTTAGCTGTTTATAGTTCTTCAGTAGGCGTGGCCTTCATGAAATATGGAGGAAATACGACATACTTTCTTAAGAGTCAATTTCTTATGCTTGTATTAAGTCTGGTCATAATCGTAGTCGTTCATTACCTTCCTTACAGAATTTATTTTTCTATGGCAGGATTGATTCTTATCGGTTCTGTCGGATTGCTGGTGTTGACTTTTGCTTTGGGGTCAAGGGTTAATGAGGCAATGCGCTCGATTACTATTCCCGGAACCGGATTCAGACTTCAGACATCAGATGTTGCCAAAGTGGCTCTCGTGTTGTATCTCGCCAGATCTCTGGCCAAATACCAGAAGGAGTTGAATAATTTTATGCTTGTTTCAAAGTATTTTATTCTACCGGTTGGTATTGTCTGCGGCCTGATCATGCCTGAAAACCTTTCTACAGCGCTTATGATATTTGGAATGAGCATGATAATAATGTTCATAGGAAGGGTCCCTCTCAAATTTCTTCTCGCCTATATAGGAGTTGGAGTAGTCGCGGTTCTTCTCTTTGCCATGGTGCTGGCCGTGGTTAAAAAGGATAACAGGGTACAGGTCTGGAAAAACAGGATAGAACAATTTATTTCAGGCAAGGGGAATGAAGACGGAGATTATCAGTCTAACCAGGCGAAGATTGCGATCTCAACGGGCGGGTTATTTGGAAAAGCTCCCGGTAAAAGTACCCAGAGAAACATGCTTCCGCAATCTAACTCTGACTTCATTTTTGCAATTATAATAGAAGAATATGGACTACTGTTCGGCGCCATCCCGCTTATTCTGGCATATATGATACTGCTGTTCAGAGGGATCACTATTGCCAAAAAATGCGAAACTGCATTCCCGGCCTTTCTTGTGCTGGGTCTTATTGTGATGATCGTCATTCAGGCAATGCTTAACATGATGGTTGCTGTTGGACTGTTTCCGGTTACCGGACAGACACTTCCAATGGTAAGCTGGGGAAGAACTTCTGTTCTTGTAATGAGTTTTTCAATAGGTGCAATACTGAGCGTAAGCAGGGTGGTAAATGCAAGAATAAAAAAAGAAGAACTGCCTGAAGAAGAAATTTCCGATGAAGGAGAAAAAATATATGAACCAGCAAAAACATAAAAGGATTATAATCAGTGGCGGTGGTACAGGCGGGCATATCTTCCCGGCTATATCAATTGCCAATGCTCTCAGGAAAATTGAGCCTGAGACGGAGATCCTTTTTGTTGGTGCAGAAGGAAGAATGGAAATGGAAAAAGTTCCTGCTGCAGGTTACAGGATAATCGGATTGCCGGTTGCGGGTTTGTACAGGAACCTGTCACTGAAAAACATTTCAGTTCTTATAAAACTTTTAAAGAGTCTAAGCAAAGCAAAAAAGGTTATAAAGGATTTCCGACCTGATGTTGTTGTTGGTGTAGGTGGCTATGCAAGCGGACCGGTTCTCAGACAGGCAGGAAGGATGGGAATTCCGACCCTGATTCAGGAACAGAACAGTTATGCCGGCGTAACAAACAAACTTCTTGCTAAAAGAGCTTCAGCTATTTGTGTGGCATACGATGGGATGGAGAAGTATTTTCCGGCTGAAAAAATAATAAAAACAGGTAATCCTGTACGACAGAATTTCGATGATCTTAAAAGTTTGAGGGATGAAGCACTTTCATTTTTCAGCCTTAAAAAAGAGTTCCCGGTGATTCTCGTCCTGGGTGGTTCACTCGGAGCCGGAAGCATAAATAACTGTATGTCCGAAAACATAAATAAGCTCAGGGACTCAGATTGCCAATGGCTGTGGCAGACAGGGAAATATTATTTTGAAAATGTTAATGCCCTGGTTTCCTTATCATTCAGCGGAAATATATCAGTGCACGGATTTATTAACCGGATGGATTATGCTTATGCTGCTGCAGATATAATTATATCAAGAGCAGGGGCAGGAACCATCTCTGAATTATGTCTCGTTGGCAAACCTGTAATTCTGATTCCTTCTTCGAATGTTGCAGAAGATCACCAGACAAGGAATGCAGAAGCTCTGTCAACCAGAAACGCAGCTGTATTAATAGCAGATAATCAGGCATGTAAAACTCTTGTAGATGAGGCAATTAAACTGATTTCAGATAAAACCAAAAGAGATATGCTTTCGGAGAACATACTGAAAATGGCCGGAAGGGATGCTGATATAAGGATTGCTGAAGAAGTACTTAAGCTTATCGGAAAATGATTGAGTTCAAAAATATAGAAGGATTATATTTTGTCGGGATCGGTGGTATCGGCATGAGCGCACTTGCTCTCTATTTTGTAAAAGGAGGCTATACAATTGCAGGATACGACAGATCAGAAAGCAGTATAACTCATTCATTAATTGAAAATGGTTGTGCAGTAACTTATAAAGATGATTTAAGTGTTCTTCCTGATCTTTTCAGGAATGTTTCAGATAAGAGCAGGGTCATTATAGTTTACACTCCTGCTATTCCTGCCGAAAACAAAATTCTTTCCTTTTTCAGAAGTAACGGATACCTGATCTATAAAAGATCTAAGATCCTTGGAGAAATATCGTTGAATACAGACACTCTTGCCGTTGCGGGCACACATGGTAAGACCACCGTATCGACGATGATAGCACATTTGTTGAAGCAGTCACATATCGATTGTTCAGCATTTCTTGGCGGTATATCAAAGAACTATGATTCAAATCTTCTATTGGGTGACAGCAAATATACAGTTATGGAAGCTGACGAATTCGACCGTTCTTTCCACCGGCTCAAACCATTTATGGCTGTTGTGACTTCTCTTGACGCCGACCATCTTGATATTTATGGCGATGAGGGTACGATGATAAAGGCATACAATGAATTTTGCGGAAAAATCAGACAAGGAGGCAAGCTTATAGTAAACAACAAAATACGCAAAGAAATTGTTGTTCCTGAAGGAGTGTCCTGCTATACCTACGGACTAGATAGCGATGCTGATTTCCGGTCAACCGGTATTAAGCGTCATAAAGACTATTACAGTTTCAATATTAAAACACCTTCGACAACAATTGAAAATTTGCACTTTGCGTTTCCTGGTATTATTAATATAGAAAATTTCACAGCAGCTATTGCAGTAGCATTAATGTGCGGTGTTACGGAACAGGAAATCAGGAAAGCTGTTCTGCTCTTCCAGGGCGTAAGACGAAGGTTTGATATAAGGATAAATTTTCCGGGCCTTGCTTATGTTGATGATTACGCTCATCATCCTGAGGAGATCAGGGCATGCATAACATGTATTAAGGAATTTTTTACCGGACGGAAAATTACAGGGATCTTTCAACCGCATCTTTTTTCACGTACTCGCGACCACGCTGATGGTTTTGCCAAAATACTCGATGAACTGGATGAAGTAATACTGTTACCAATTTATCCTGCCCGTGAAAAACCGATAGAAGGAGTTACATCCGAATTGATATTCAACAAAATGAGATCCGGTAAAAAAAGGCTGCTGGCAAAAGAGGATATCCCCGGTAAACTGGATACCCCCGAACTTGATGTTCTTTTAACAATCGGAGCCGGCGATATTGATACACTGGTTGGACCTATCGAGGAAAAGCTTAAGAGAGAGAGAGTGAAATGAAGAAGTTTCTGAAAATACTATTGATCATCCCTGTATTATACCTTATAATAATACCGGTTTATATGGCCAGTTCCACGAATTCGAGGCCATGCGGAGGAATAGTTATTGATATAAGCGACTCGTCTGATTATCATTTTGTTACAAAGAAGCAGCTCTTAAACCTTGCATACGGGAACTCAGGCAGAATAGCCGGTAAACCTGTCAAAGAAATATCAGTCTCGGCAATTGAAAACAGGATTAATGTATTAAGAGAATTAAAGAAAGCCGAAGCGTATATGACTATTGATGGAACTGTACATGTTTATGTAGAACAACGTAATCCGGTTATGAGAGTGATGCCCGACAACGGAGGAGACTATTTTGTTGATGAAGACGGAGTTGTCATGAGGAGAAGAAACCTTTATAACCCTCGATTGCATATTGTCGAAGGCAATGTTAATATCAGTGTAGCCATGCTTAACGGGGTAAGTGTTCTTGACACCAGTATAAAAAAATCAATTCTTAAAGATATTTATCACCTGGTGAATTATATAAATGATGACAAATTCTGGTCGGCTCAGATCGATCAGATCTACGTAGATGGAAACGATGAAATTGACCTTATCCCGCGTGCAGGAAACCAGCAGATACACCTTGGAACTGCTGAAAATTATGAAGGGAAACTCAGAAACCTTGAAGCTTTCTACGATAAGGTGTTGCCTGAAGTAGGTTGGAATAAATATTCATTGATAAACCTTGAATTTAAAGATCAGATAGTTTGTAAAAAAAGAGATAATCAGAAATAACCATATATAAGTTATGAACAAAAAGGAACAGTATGTAGCAGCCATCGACATAGGAACCACAAAAATTGTGGCAATTGTCGGTAAGAAAAACGAGAATGGGAAAATTGAGATTCTCGGACTTAGTAAAGCTCTTTCAAAAGGTGTTAAGAGAGGCGTTGTTCTTAATATTGAGGAGACAGTAAACGCCATTCAGACTACCGTGGAGGACGTACAGAAAAGATCAGGGATTCTATTCTCTGAAGTCTTTGTTGGAATAGCCGGGCAACATATCAAAAGTATGAAGAACCGAGGCTATATAATGCGTGAAGCATATGACGATGAAATCAAAAAAGAGGAAGTCTTCAAACTGATTGAAGATATGCATAAGATACATATCGACATCGGGGAAGAGATAATTCACGTTATCCCTCAGAATTTCATTGTCGATAACGAAACCGGGGTTAAGAGTCCTATAGGTATGTGCGGAAGGCGATTGGAAGCTAATTTCCATATTGTGATAGGTCAGGTCGCTGCAGCAAAAAACATAGAAAAATGTATCAGGAAAGCAAATCTTACGGTGAAGGATATGATTCTCGAACCGCTGGCTTCTTCTGATGCTGTGCTTACCGATGACGAAAAAGAGGCCGGAGTCGTCCTGGTCGATATCGGTGGAGGAACCACAGATGTGGCTGTCTATTATGATAATATTATTCGCCATACTGCAGTAATACCGTTTGGCGGGAATGTAGTGACAAAAGATATTAAGGAGGGTTGTGCGATACTACAGCGGCATGCAGAACAGCTTAAAATTCAGTATGGTTCAGCTCTTGGAGATATTGCACCTGAAGATAAGGTTGTTTCCATACCTGGTATCAGCGGACGCGAACCAAAAGAGATATCTTTTAAAAGCCTTGCTTATATAATCCAGTCAAGGATGGAAGAGATTATCGATGCAGTTAATTTTGAAATACAAAATTCAGGATATGCTGATAAACTTGCTGCCGGTGTTGTAATCACAGGCGGAGGTGCCATGCTGAGACACCTTCCCCAACTGATGAAGTTCAAAACTGCCATGGATGTAAGAATTGGTCTGCCCAATGAACATCTTGCAGGATCCTCGAAAAATGAAATTAACCAGCCAATGTACGCAACAAGCGTTGGTTTGATAATGCGAGGCTTTGAATATCTTGAAACATATAAAAAGTCATTCAATGCCGGCAATTCTGAAGAATTTGTCAAACCCACAGCGGTGATAGTTGACCAACATAAGGAAGAAGATGAAGAAACATTCGTAGGCCCTGTTCAGGAAGAGGAAAAAATATCGCTCACGGAAAAAATTAAAATTATGCTTTCAAGGATGTTTGAGGTTGAAGATCAGCCTATAACAAATAAATAGAGCCATATATAAACATAAGCTGTTCATAACCAATTTAATAACTACACTATGTCAGACGATATAATGAACTTTGATCTACCCGTAGAGAGGTCGTCGATTATTAAAGTTCTCGGAATAGGCGGTGGAGGCAACAATGCTGTCAATCACATGTTTGAAAAGGGCATCACGGATGTGAATTTTGTGATTTGTAATACCGACCATCAGGCTCTGTTAAAAAGCCAGGTACCCATAAAAGTCCAGATCGGAGAAGCACTTACCGAAGGAAGGGGAGCCGGGAGTAAACCGGAAATTGGCAGACAGGCAGCTATAGAAAATATTGACGATGTGATGGATGCATTATCGGGAAACACGAAGATGGTTTTCATAACAACAGGAATGGGAGGAGGTACCGGTACCGGAGCTGCACCGGTAATTGCAAAAGCCTGCAAAGAAGCCGGACTACTCACCATTGCTGTTGTCACAATCCCTTTTAAATCCGAAGGGAAAGTACGTATCCGGCATGCTATTGACGGTGTAACGGAACTTAAGGATTATGTCGATTCATTGCTGGTTATAAACAATGAAAAGCTAAGGGAGATTTATGGTAACCAACCTGTTTCCACAGCATTTGCAAAGGCTGATGACATTCTGACTACAGCTGTAAAAGGAATTGCGGAAATCATCACTGTCACAGGTTATATTAATGTTGATTTTGCCGATGTGGAAACTGTAATGAAAAACTCGGGAGTCTCTATTATGGGTATGGGTAAGGCAGCCGGAGAAAACAGGGCAATAAAAGCAATCGAAAATGCACTCGCCTCACCATTGTTGAATTCAAATGATATCACCGGGGCAAAAAGTATCCTGATAAACATTTCTTCAGGAAGCGGAGAACATGAGATCACCATGGATGAACTTGGTGAAATAACTGATTATATGTACGATGCTGCCTCAGATGATGCCTTGATCATCAGAGGATTATCGAAGGATGAAAACCTTAATGAAGAGATTAGTGTTACGGTTATTGCAACTGGATTTGAATCGAACAGTATTTTCCAGCCTTATAAGCCTAAAAAGTCCAGTAAGGTAGAGTTGCTGACAAATAAAAATGCAATTCCCACCAGGATAGTACCTGAAACAGGTAGTGATGTATTTTCTGTTCATGAAAAGGGTAAAAAGTCAATCATTACCGATTTTGAAGAAGAATCTCAGGGAGTGATTGATTTCAGTCTTGAGCATAGTCATGAAATGGATGAGATAAGAAACAGGAGAAAAACGGAGAATGATGAGAACACTGAAAAGCCAGAAGCGACTCTGAGAAAAGTGAAACATATGCAAAACATCCTGAAAAGGGAAGGTCTTTCAAATAAAACAATGAAGGAGAATATTGATACGTTTGAAGATGTGCCTGCATATGTCAGAAGAAACCTCTCTATTGGGTCACCGGAGGGTGGAGCTGAAAGCAAATTGTCAAAGTTCACCTTAACATCGGATGATAATGACGAACCCGTCTTAAGGGAGAACAACGCTTATCTGAATGATAACATAGATTAGAAGTCTGCTCAAAAAGGTTTGTTTTATTGTTTCGGGAAAATCTGGAGGAAGATTCCTTGGCTTTCGCTCGGAATGAGGAATCTCAACTAATTGTAACCTGATAGATTTTAATGGAGCAAAAGCCCACGCTTTTCCTATAGTGATTAATAGAGCAAAGCACGTAAAGATATATTGTTGAAATTCAGTTCTTTGCAGTCTTTACAATAACTTTGCGACCTTTGCGTTTAAATTTAATATAATTTCAAGACAAAGCCCCTTTCATATTTTCTATATTTGCACCTGATGATCAGACACATTTCTATAATACTGTTTTTAGCTTTTTTTTCAGGTTTATATGCCCAGAAACCAAATGTTATTCCATCCAGGTCAAATGCCCAGAAACAGGATTCTATAATAAATTCAAAAAATTTAAATACACATAAAACAGATTCTGTAAAAAAGCCAAGGATATTAAAGGAATGGACTCTCTCTGCCGACTATTCTGAAGAGGTAAATATCCCGATTGACACAGTATTTTCATTATCTAACCGGTTCAAAATAGCAGACAAATACTCACCTGTAAATGCAACACTTGGTAATTATGGCCTTCCTTTTTACCAGGTCAATTTTTTTGACAGGATAACAGATCCTGATAAATTCCTATATGCCTATTATTACCCTTTTATGCATCTCCCTTCCAATGCACTATTCATGAATACCCAGGTTCCTTATACAGAACTGGACTGGTCTTTTGCAGGACCTGCTGCAACTTCGGAACAAACTTTCAGGGTAAGGCATTCACAGAACGTGAACAGATTTATCAATTTCGGACTTATATACGATATAATATATAGTCTTGGACAATATAATTACCAGAGGTCAGAGGATAAAACATTTACTTTCTACAGTTCATACACAGGAGATAAATATAAACTCTACCTTTCAGCCGGTATAAATAACCTGTTATCGTACGAAAATGGCGGGATAACTGATAAGACACAGCTTAATCACTCAAATACACTCCAGATTCCTGTAGCTTTGGGAAGCCTTGATGTAGCAAGTAGTACAGTCAAGAACCGTAACCTTTTGCTGGTACAGCGTTACACTTTTGAAAGCACTCCAAAAACAAAAGCAGACAGTACTTCACATAAACGGTCAGGATTTTTTGGATTAAGCGGTACTTTCTCACAGATTTTTATTATAGAAAGTAATGTACGAACCTACCATGACTCGTATCCAACATCAGGATTTTATGATACAATATTAGTAACTCATAATATCACGTATGATTCCATCTATTCGAGAAGCATTAAAAATACCGTGAGGTTTGATTTTTCAACTGATGAAACCAGGAAATTCACACTGGGTGGGGGAGTTGGGATACGAAATGAAATTTCCAGGTATTATTATATTATACCGACTCATTACACACTATCTAACAATTCATCTGCATTGAACGAAAGCAGTAATGTTTTGATCGGGAGATTGTATAACAATATAGGAGATAAATTTCGCTGGCTAGCAACAGGAGAATTGTATTCAACCGGTTACAGAGCCGGTGATTTTAGTCTGAATGGCGAAATTTCCAAATCATTCGACTTTAAAAAAGGTAGGGCATCCTGGCTTATAACCGGCAGCATTAAAAACACGCAACCATCAATTTGGTATGATCATTGGGGCAGTAACAATTTTGAATGGGATAATAATTTTAAAAAGGAGTTCCGGGTCGATCTTGGAACGGTTTTCTCATATCCGGCGAGGAAATTTGAATTTAAATTCAACTATGCTATTATAAAAAACTATACTGATTTTGGTCCTGATACGCTTCCATCACAGTATTCCGGAGGACTTTCGGTAGCTGCAATTTCCGTAAAAAAAGAAATCAGAGTCTGGAAATTTCATCTTGCATCTGACGTAATAATTCAGAAAAGCACCAATTCCAATATACTTGACCTCCCGCTTGTTGCTTTTCGTTCAGCCGGCTATTTTGAACATCTCTTCAGGTTTAAGAGTACCGGAGGAAAGCTTAATACCCAGCTTGGAGTTGATGTAACCTATAATACTCTTTATCAGGCCTACAATTATATGCCTGCCACCGGAAGGTTTTTCCGTCAGGAAAACGTAACCACCGGCGATTATCCCTTTATCAATGTCTTTTTAAATTTTAAGATTAAAAGGACAAGAGTCTTTATTATGTTTGATCATGCTAATGCAGGTTTGCATGGGAATAACTATGACATGGTCCCCTTATACCCTATAAATACGAGGATGTTACGATATGGTTTTTCATGGACATTTTACGATTAAAAAAATTGTTGTATCTTTGCACCCATTTTTGAAAGTAAATGTTTAACTAAAACAACATCTTTGATAAAAAAATCAATATTCCTGTTCGCACTGCTTGTTACGGTTTTTACATCCTGTTCTGATCATCACTCTTCTAAAAATCCAAATAAGAATATAGTTTCCTGTGATCTTGATTCCATAAGGGAAAGAGGAAGGTTAATTGCTGTGACTGATTTTAATTCGACAGACTATTTTATTTATAAGGGTGAGCCGATGGGGTTTAATTATGAACTACTGAAGTCATTCTCTGATTATATTGGAATTGATCTGGAAATAATCACTGAAAATCGCCTTGAACGCGCTTTCGGAATGCTCAAATCAGGTGAAGCCGATCTGCTTGCCATCAGTCTTACTGTCAGTTCATCGAGAAAAAAAGATGTGCTTTTTACAGTTCCGATAGGAGAAACAAGACAGGTGCTTGTTCAGCAGAAACCCCCTAACTGGAGATCACTGACAATGGAAGCCCTGGATAAAAAGCTGATCAGGAACCAGTTAGGATTAGCCAGGAAAACAATTTATGTTCAGGCAGGATCGTCACATGCTGAACAGCTTATATCACTGGCCAGAGAAATTGGCGATTCTATCAATATAATTCAGGTTCCTTTTGAACCAGAAAAGCTTATTCAGCATGTTGCCAGCGGGGAAATTGAATACACTGTCTGTGATGAAAATGTAGCACTGGTGAATGCAACATATTATCCTGATATTGACGTAAGTACGCCGGTAAGCTTTCCTCAGAATATTGCCTGGGGCTTAAGGAAGAATAATTCCGATGCTCTTTTGACAGAGCTCAATCGCTGGATCACAAAATATAAGGAAACCGGATCATATGCCCTCCTGTATGCTAAGTATTTCAAAAATTCACGTTCAATATCAATTGTGAGGAGTGACTTTTATGCTCTGAACACAGGTAAAGTTTCCCAATATGACGATATGATCAGGCAATTCAGTGCCAGCATTAACTGGGACTGGCGACTACTGGCCTCACTTATATGCCAGGAATCGCACTTTGACCCAACAGTTGAGTCTTATGCCGGGGCGTTCGGGTTGATGCAGGTCATGCCTGATACTGGAAAGAATTTTGGTATTGATATTACATCTTCACCTGAAAATAATATGAAAGCCGGCATTCGTTATATTAACTGGCTTCATTCAATATTCGATCCCAAAATACCTGACGATAAGGAAAGAATTAATTTCATACTGGCAGCATATAATGCTGGTCCTGGTCACGTTCTTGATGCCATGAAACTTGCTGAGAAAAACGGGATGAATCCTCAGAAATGGGATGGGAATGTTGCAATATGGCTTCTGAAAAAATCTGAACCCCAATACTATAATGATACTGTAGTTAAAAACGGATATTTCAGGGGAACAGAGTCTGTGCATTTTGTAAGTCAGATACTCGAGAGGTTTGAGCATTACAAGAATATCATTCCGGAAGAAAAAACCCACCCCTTATGATAATGATCAGTAATTCATGGAGAATAATGGCTGTCTAAACTATTCCTTATAAAACAGCATTTCTTTCGGGATTGGTAATGCCTGAATTTTTTTCTTTCCTGTTACTGACCCCAGCGTAACAGACTCACCTCCGGTCTTCTGAAAATAATCTATTCTTATCGGATAGTAACCCGGGTTTAGGGGAACAAGTTTAACAACGGGGTTATCTGCAGAATGCAGGCCATCATTATCAAATAGTAACTGATTATTTAAGTACACTTTAGAGCCATCATCAGATACTATCCAGAGATCATAAAGCTCTTTTTTGGTAATATGAAGGTATCCTTCAAACCTTACGGCAAAACTATCCTTCTTTAATGCAAATTTCAAATCAATATTTTCAGTTATTCCCTGCGCTTTGGATGTCAGCTTAGAGAAATCCGGAACTGAATCCCAAACTCCCTCATAATAGGAATATTTAAGTCCGGGTTTAAGGTTTTCAACAGATTCTTGTCCGTTCATGTAATCACCTTCAGCGAAAATCCTTGTGACACCTGGAAGGTTTTTATAATTTGATACGACACTCTTCACCTTTAAAGTACATGCTTTGATTATTTCAATTTTTTGTTTACAAACGGGAGAATTAATTGTTGGTTCGGTACCATCAGTTGTATACCTGAGATTAGGATTTAAATTCTGAACGAATGCAAAAGTTGATGATCCTTTTGGTAAAATTCCTGCCATTGGAAAGACTGTGAAATTACCTCCGTTATCGAAAATATATCTTAATCCATCGTACACACTTTTGAACGGTACGGAACCGTGATCTTCATTAGGATAAGCCACTACTTTCCATTTCAGTCCTGTTGGGGCAGAGCTTTTAAGAAGTTTTTCCATTGATATGATACCCATATCCTTCATTCCTCCACCTTCTCGTCCTGAAATAAAAATGGGTTTATTCCAGTTCTTTGTTTTCAGAAATTCATTCTGAGCGCTTTTAACCTGCATCTGGTTCTTATACCAAAAACTGGGATCTATAGCGATATAGGCATCAAAAAGATCAGGATCATTTATGAGTGCGTGCATTACAAATACTCCGCCGTAAGAATGGCCTATCAATACATTAAAAGGTTCAGTTTTGAAGTTTTTATTTATATAAGGAATAAGCTCTGTTTTAAAGAACTGCACGAAATTATCTGCTCCGCCACCGGTTGAAGCTGCCTGACTGGAATCGGGAAGAAAATCATGATTCCTGTCTATATTGAATACTCCGACTACAATAACTTTGGGCATTTTGTTATTAACAAACAGGAATCTTGCCGTTGGAACAGTGTGTTGATCACGTCCGTCAGCATCGAGAACATAAAGAACAGGGAATCTGGCATCTTTGGCATCATATCCTTCGGGCAAAAAGATGCTTATCTTGCGGTTTTGTTTCAGAACATCTGACTGAAGAGAGTCCTTTTTTACTGTATATCCATCTTGTGATGAGACCTTTAGAGTAATGCAGAAAAGAAGGGTCAAGAAAATAATTTTGGTTTTCATAAGAATGGTATGAAGATTAGTTGTATAAATATAACTGTGATGATCTGATCGTGAAAGTTTTCAATTTATATCTTCTTTATCAGATTTTGCACCCCGAAAAGTGACGGGATGAAATAAAGACGGTAAGTTTGAGCTTGTGCTGCATTCCCGGACTATTCGTATCGGAGCGATTCAACAGGGTTCCTGGTCGAAGTCCGCCAACACTGAATTGTTACTGTAAATAACGCAATTGCAAGCACTGCAATACCTGACACTGCAAATTCCCACCATTTAATTTCAGTTCTGTAAACAAAATTCTGAATCCATTTATTCATAACATACCAGGCAACAGGACAAGCAATAATAAAAGCAATTGTCACCCATTTTATGAATCCTGAATTCAACATGATCAACACATCAATAACTTTTGCTCCGTTAACTTTACGGATACCTATCTCCTTTGTACGTCGGACTATAAGTACAGAGGTAACAGAGAAAAGGCCAAAGCAGATAATTATAACAGCAAGAATAGAGAAAAACCCAGTCATTTTAGCCTGTGAAATCTCCTTACTGTATGCCGATCTGTAAAGATCGCCAATAAACTCATACTGAAATGGATAATCTGGTAACTCTTTTTCCCATATTTTTTTAAGATCTGCAATTGCTTCATTTCTTCTGACAGAGTCTACTTTTACAAGAAAACAGAGATAAAAAATGGGTTTCTGAAAGAGGACATATGGTTTTATTTCATGCTTATCCGTATTGAAATTGAAATCACGGACCACCCCTACGACTGTCCCCCCGTAAAAAATACCCGGAGTCTCGAATTTTATTGAGAAAGATCTTCCAATGGCCTCTTCAGGTGTCCATCCCAGGTTTTTAACAGCAGTTTCATTCAATATATAGTCTTCTCCTTTCCTGTCCGGATTAAATGGTGAAAAGTCTCGTCCGGTAACTAAAGGAATTTTGAAAAAGTCAAGAAAATTATCTTCAACAGACAAAACATATAACCGTTTTTCTTCAGGACCTTTTTCAATAGCCGGTGATTCAACCTGAAGTGCATCAACTGTTTCTCCAGACGGTTCTTCCATTGAAGCTGTCACACTTTTTATTAATGGATCTTGCATGGCCCTGTTGCGAAATGCATTGTATTTAAAACGGACTTCCCAGTTTTGTTTTTTAAATGCCAGGATATCAGAACTCATATTCCCAATACTGTGCGATAGCATAAACTCATTCTGTTTATATATAGTTATTGCTGCAACCATCAGGATTATGGACAGGCAAAATTGGGTTGTCATTAATATTCCATAAGATGATAGTCCTGGAATGAACTTATGAGAGGATAGTTTAAAACCAGACAATGACTTTTGCTTTGTCACAACAAGTAAAATGACCGGCATGCTTCCTGCAAGTATTGAAACAATCAATAATCCCAGACCAGTTCTCCATGAGTTGACTAAATCATTAAATCCGTTAGGGAGAAGACTTATACCAAACAAAGTCTTTGCCGGGTTAACGGCTATATCAAGCAGGACTATTGCCAGGATTAAAGACAATATTACACATATGGCAGATTCTGTTATTGCCTGTAACACGATAAGTATGTTATTCGAGCCAGTTATCCACTGTATATGAATTTGTTTCTGAAGTATCATTAATCTAGCTTTATTCAGATTATAATAGTTAACCCATGATACAAACAGTAAGACAAATGCAATAATTATAAAAAGGTAAATACTGGTTATATTACCATTTTGTTCAATCTCCCTGTCCTTATCCGAAAAGAGATGAATATCAGTTATCTTTTGAAGGTATGGTGTAAAGTTGTTTTGATCCTTTTCCGGAACTGCATCTTTAATGAAAGCCGGAAAACCTTTAAGGATATCATCTGGACTTGTTTTCGATTTTAAGAGAAGGTAAACATAAGCCCAGTCAGGTGCTTCATCTGGTTTTGCAAATGAGGTAAGTACATCGAAATGAATATGGGAATTGACAGGAGTATCCTTCATTATACCCTTGATTGTGAAAGCCACCATTTTTGTATCATACTCGCCTGACAGCATAATGGATTGTCCAACCGGATTAGTATCTCTGAAACACTTATTGGCAAGAGATGCTGAAATTACAGCAGAATATGGTTCGCTTAACACCTTTTTGACATCACCATAAAGCAGATTTATATTAAAAACTTTGAAAAAATTAGTGTCTGTCGCAAAAACCCTGTCGGAATAAAACTTGTTTTCACCGGCTTTTACTGCAGTATGCCGATAGGGATCCAACCTGACCAATTCCTCAATCTGGGGAAAGACTCCCGGCATCTGCCATACCCATTTTTCCGAGCAACGGGCGAAATGGATCCGATTACCCGAGTTATTCGTTTCAAAAGTCAGTCTGTATATGCGGTCAGCATCGGGAAGATTTTTATCATAACTGAACTCGTTTTTCACCCAGACGACAACAGCAAATGCGCAGGCTAAACCGATAGCGAGGCCAAGAATATTCAGGATCGTGTAGCTCCTGATCTTAAAAAGATTTCGAAATATGAGTTTTAAGTTTACCATATTATATTGTCTTTTTTTATCACCCGGCGTTTACTCCCCAACCCCCCAGATGGGGGCTTAATTGTCAGTTTAATTTAGGATGGGATTTTAAGATTGCCACGTACCGCAAGGCGGGACTCGCAATGACACTGCAGGTAAGGTTAGTTCAGGTCGGTAGTTGAACCAAATTAACCAAAGTTCACGGTCATTGCGAGGATCCGCCAGTTGGCGGAGACGAAGCAATCTCACGTCCCGAGTCTGAATATGGAGTGGACTATTCATATCTCAGAGCTTCCACCGGATTCCTCGTAGCTGCCCTCCAGCTCTGCCAGCTTGCTGTTAATAAGGCTATTCCAAGCGCTAAAAATCCTGCTAAAGCAAATATCCACCAGCTCAATTCTGTTTTATAAGCAAAGTTCTGTAACCATTTATGTATAGCATACCATGCAATTGGACAGGCTATGACAAAGGAAATGACTACCCATTTTAAAAAATCTTTGTTGAACATGGTCATTACTTCGGTCACTCTGGCACCATTTATTTTACGGATGCCTATCTCTTTAACCCTCTTCTCAGACTCAATTGTGCTTAAGGCAAAAATACCAAGCAATGACAACAACGTAGCAAGAATGGAAAAAATTCCTGTGATCCTTGCAAGTTTTTTCTCAACTCCATAAGCAGCTTTGTACTTTTCATCAACACTTTCAAATCCGAAAGGAATATCCGGGAACAGGGACATCCATTGTTTTTTGATGAATTCGATAGATTCTGCCTTTTTATCGAATTTTAACCTGACTGTGACATATCCAGGGTAGTTATGATGACCACCAAACTGATAGATCATAGGTTCGACCGGATATTGTAATGATTTGACATTAATATCATTAATTACACCCACAATTTCTTTTTTGTTCTCCATTGAAAACAATCCGACGCTTTTCCCTTCAATAGATTTCCAGCCAAGTTTCTTATAAGCAGATTCGTTAATAATCAATGCGTCGCGATCTGTTGAATAGTCTTTTGAAAAAAATCTACCCTGAACAATATTAAGTCCAAAAACATCAATAAAATTCTCATCGATATCACATGAAAGCAGCTCCATCCCATTAGTAGAAGTATTTCCTTCAGGAAATATTTTAAATAGGTTTCTGAAATTAAATCCGGGAACAAACTCTGTCACTGAGGCTTTTCCATACTCATATTGAGACTGATATTTTTCTAAAGCCTGAACAAAAAGAGTTGTGTTTTTCATTCGTTCATTTCCATCAATATTCCCAAGTGATTGCACGGGGATAGTTATCAGGTTTGTTTTATCAAATCCTGTTTCATGCTTTTGCATGAAAGAAATTTGTTTTAAGAAAAAGAGCTGTGTTATCCCAAGTATTATGGTAATAGTAAATTGGAGTACAACAAAACTCTTCTGAAAAGTCAATTTGTTTTTATCCGCTTCATTATCATGAAGTAAAACCTTTACCGGTGAAGGTCTTGCTAAAACGATTGAAGGATAAAGCCCTGAAATCAACATAGTTAAAACTCCAAACCCTACTACTCCTGCAAAAAATATCGGATCGGAGAGGTTAACAATAAGATTCTTTTCGATTAAACTATTAAAAGAAGGTATGAGCATATAAACTCCGAAGAATGAAATTATAAGGCTGATAAATACTATAAAGGCTATCTCCGCAAAGAAATCACCAATAAGGGCACCTTCAGTAGCACCATAAACCTTTTTAATTACAGTTTCAATTTTCCTTTTCCCCGCATTTGCTATTGAAATGTTCATAAAATTAAGGCATGCAATTACTAATATACCTATAGCAATTGCAGAAAGTGTCCATAAGTACATAGGGGAAACACCCGGCACAAGATCTCCTTTAAGTTTTGGGTTAAGATGGCTTCCTTTAAAATCAGCCAGAAGATAACTGAATCTGTTTTTCATAAAGTCGGGATAATACTGCTTCTCTATATTGGATAGTTTTTGCTCAAATCCTTCAGGTACCTTATTCCCTTTAAATGTAACAAAAGTGTAAAGTCCTAAATCATACCACCTTTCATTTAAATCGGGATAATATTTATATCTGAACTTATCAGAGAGGAAGAAATCAAAATCGAATATGGAATTTGATGGGATATTATTAATAATACCTACAACAGTAAAAGTATAACTATCATATTCAAATGTTTTCCCCAATGGATCAGTGTTTCCGAAGAGTATATTTGCCAGTTTCCAAGTAATTATCGCTTCATATGGACCCTGAAAAATTGTACCCGGATTCCCTGATTTTAGTGAAAAATTAAAAAGATCAAAAAATTCTTTATCAACTATCGCACCTTTTACCGTTTCAAACCTCTTCTCTTCCACTTTTATTTCCTTCCAGGTCCTAATTAACCCAATAACTTTGTCAATTTCAGGATAATCTTTTTTAAGGACATCTGATAATGCAAGAGGAGTGGTTGCTCCAATTGAACCATCCTGGATGTTCTTTATAACTATCCGGGATATGCTCGCAGCATTTGGATTGAAATTATCAAATGAAGTTTCATAACGGACATAGAGGAGGATTAATAAACTGATAGTCACGCCAACAGACAAACCAATAATGTTTATCCATGCAAACTTTTTGTTTGCAAATAAGTTACGGATGTTTATCTTTAAAAAGAATTTTAACTTTTCCATATTAGAATTTTAAATTCATACATTTACGTTGTTCATTTTTCACAGCCTATTTTTTTCTAAAACCCTCCTATTTCTACCCCCTAAATCCCCCAAAGAGGACTTTGAAATCTTCCTGGTTTTTTAGACCCCCTTGGGGGGATGGGGGGTAAAAAACCGAGGGTTTAGAGGGTAAATTATTCATACCTCAGCGCTTCCACCGGATTCCTCGTCGCTGCCCTTCGACTTTGCCAGAACACCGTTAATAAAGCTATTCCGACTATAATTATTCCTGATAGGATAAAAATCCATATGTTCAGATGAATGTGATAAGCATAATTCTGAAGCCAGTGCTCCATTAAATACCAGGTCAACGGAATGGCAATTGCTCCGGCAATTATTCCTGAAATAAGGAATGGTTTGATTAACTGCCCGATAATCGACAACACCTTTTCTCCCAGACATTTCCGGATACCGATTTCCTTGGTTTTTTGTTCGATAAGGAACATAACCATGCCCAATAAGCCCAGGCATAGGACCACTATGGCAAAAACCGAAAAAATGCCGATCAACTTTTTCAGGTTGATTTCGGAAGCCAGCAGTTGATTGTACTTATCGTTTAAAAATGCATATTCAACAGGGAATGATGGTTCAATGGTCAGACAGGTTTTCGTAATAAAATTGATCGTATTCCCAATATCGCCGGAATTTACTTTTATAACCAAATAGTTGATTGCTGATTTGCTGACCATCTCGATTGCCATAGGCTTTGTTGCAGATGATAAAGAATTAAAATGGATATCCTTTATAACACCCAGAACCCGGTATTGTGTATCACCATTTTTCAATGTTTTACCGGCAAAACTATCCCAAGCTATCATATCGGCAAATGTTTTGTTGATCACAATTCCCTCCTGATCCTTGCTTAAAAAATTACCCTCGACCATTTTTGCCCCAAATGTGTTCAAAAGATCTTCGTCTGTTTGCCACTCTGTAACTAAGGGTTTAAAATTTGGATCCTTCCCTTCCCAATTCCAATTTTCACCATTGTTTCCAATCATAACAGGCAGGAAGGAAACAGCGGTAGAAGAAATTACGCCCGACGAATGTCCTATTTCCTGTTTCAATGCCTGTACCTGATCTTGCAGTTTCCCCTTCAGGCTTATGTACATCAACTGGTCTTTTTCGAAGCCCAGATCCATTTTTTGCAGGAAACTTGTTTGTTTTGAGACAACCAGGGTCGATGTAAGTAATATGATCGAAATAACAAAAATGACAACAACCAGTGCATTTCGGAATATACCACGGCTTTTGACTGTCTGGAAGTTAGAACTCAGTATCTGCCCCGGAGTAAATGAAGACAGAAAAAAAGCGGGATAACTGCCTGCAAACAGGACCGTTAACAGATATATACCGATCAAAACAACCAGAGGGATAAATGAAAACAGTACTGTAAACCTGATTTCTTTTCCAATTACCCTGTTAATTAAAGGCAATCCGATATAAACCAAAACAACTGCAAATACAAAAGCCAGAAAACAAATCATTGCCACATCCGAATAAATCAAACGCACTACATTCATCCGCGATGCCCCGAAAGTTTTTCGCAATCCTGTTTCTTTAGCTTGCTTCGATGAGCGAGCTGTGTTCAGATTAATGAAATTCAGGGTTGCAGCCAATAAAACGAGAAAAGCAATAAGGCTGAAAACGCGAACGTCACGAATATGTTTCTGTTCGTACAAATAGCCATCTTTAAACTTATAAGCTCTCAGGTAATTAGTCGATTCCGGTAATTCTTTCTGTATACGCCGGCCAATTGTCGATGCTACTTTTTCGTAACCCGCAGGATTGGTAAGCAATCCATAAGTTGTAAAACCATTGTTGTACCAGCTTGATAAATAGTCGGCTCTCCCATAGTAAATTCCAATATTCTCGAGTGAGATTATGGCATCGAATGTAATAGACGAGTTGCTTGGAATATCTTTAATAACGCCGGCTACTGTCATGTCGATCCGGTTATCCATCCTGACAATTTTCCCGACAGGGTTTGTTTTGCCGAAATATTTCTGAGCAGCTGTTTCGGTAAGGATAATCCTGTTAGGGGTATTGGCTTCTCCCTTATCGCCGTAAATAAACGGAAACGAAAAAATGTCAAAAAATGAAAAGTCGGCCATTGCTGTTCGCTCTGTAAATTTATTTTCTCCTGAAGCAACCAGGTATTGGAAATATGGCGGAATGTAGCGACAGGTTTTTTCAACCTCCGGATATTCATCCTTTAAAGCCGTAGAAACTGCCGGAGGACAACCATTGAAATCAACTTTTTCAGTTCCCCCTTCAAGATAAGCATGAACAACAAAAATACGGTTGAGCTGAGTATGAAAACGGTCAAAACTGATTTCATCAGTCACCAGAAGAAAAATATATACCACACACACCATTCCGATTACCAATCCGGCTATCCCCAGGGAAGTTGCCGTTTTGTTCTTTTTTAATTTTCTGAATATCATTATAAAGTTTTTCATTTGCTGTTCGTTTGTTCGTTATTCTTAATTAATTTAAAATTCTTAACCTTTTTAGTCTCCCCCCTTGGGGGGAGAAGCCGAGCTTGCGAGGCGGAGGGGGTTACTCGTATCGGAGAGCCTCCACCGGGTTCCTCGTCGCTGCCCTCAAGCTCTGCCAGCTAACAGTTAATAAGGCAATAACAAGTGCTGTGATTCCAGCTAATCCAAATATCCACCAGCTTAATTCTGTTTTATAAGCAAAACTCAGTAGCCATTTATGCATTGCATACCAGGCAATCGGGCAGGCAATTACAAAAGCAATCCCGACCCATTTTACAATGTCTTTATTCAACATCAACAGTATTTCAAAGATTCTGGCTCCATTTACCTTACGGATTCCTATTTCCTTAATGCGACGCTGAGAGGCAAAAATAGACATGGCCAGAATGCCGAGACTGCATATAACTATTGCACATCCTGCAAATAAGGAGAATGTCCGGCGGAACCTGAGTTCAGATTGATACATATTCTGGATTGCCTGATCAAAAAAACTCACCTCAACCGGGAAAGATGGCGATAGACCAGAAACTGTTTTTTTAATATTATCTACTGTTGTATATAGCGTTTTGAAATCGCTTGTCTGAATGTTTACGAGACAATATGAAGCATTAGAATCATTTCTTATTGCAAGAGAAGCAATAGGCTGATTAACAGGTTTGTAATGAAAGTCTTTTATAACTCCGATAATTTCGGAACTGGTACCCATAGTGACTGTCCCTCCCAATGGATTGGTTATATTATTTTCGCGAAGGAATGTTTCATTCACTACAATTTTCTTTTTATCGGAGGAAAGATTATCGGTATACAACCGCCCCGAAACCAATTGAAGGCCTAACATTTCAAAGAATTCTGCATCGGCACTGAACAGGTCAAAACTGATTTGCTTTTTTTCTCCATTCAGAGTTAACTGGGTTTCCCTGTATTGATTAGTATTACCGGGATAAAACTGAGAAAATGAAATCTTCTTTACAGTGGAGTTTTCCTCAAGTATATTTTTAAGGACGTCTTTCTTCTGGTTAAGTTGTTCCGTCAGCTTAATGCTTATGATATTGCTCTGGTCAAATCCAAGATTACTGCTCCCAAATCTGACCTGTTTCTGAACAAGGACAGTAAATGAAATAAGCACGATGGCTATCGTAAACTGCATAGTTACAAGAGCGCCTCTGAATGATAAGTTGGTTTTATTTGGTTTTATTGTTTTTTTCAAATTATCAACCACTTTGGAGGAAGAGATCCTTAAAGCTGGAACAATACTAAAAGTAATACTTAATACAACGATAATTGCCAGAGAAACAATTATAAAGCCTGGAGAATTTGTTAATTTCTGACTGTAGTGAATCCCTGTATAATTCCCGATAAAGGGATTGACTGCATTGACAAGTTCGATAGCAACAAAAAGAGCTGCCAGAAAAAAGAGGAATGACTCGGCTAATGCGTTACGGAGAATAGAAGACCCCTTTGCCCCCATTATCTTCAGGACCCCTGTCTGTTTGATTTTTTCCTGCCACTGAGATGATGAAATGTTAATAAAATTGATCAGGGCAATCATCAGAACAAGTGAAGCTACGAGAACCAGGATCTGAACTTTCTTCTTATCACCATTTATAAGATAAGTGCTACCGAAAAGTGAAAATTTTGAAAAGTAGATTTTTTTTAATGGAGTCAGTTTTGTGTTCAAATAGTCTTTTTTGCTTTCTTCCGGGAAAAGAGACAAAATGGTTTTTGCTGTTTCATCAAGATTAACGCCCTTTTTTAAAAGTAAAAATGTCTGGAAATCACACCATCCCCATTCTGTATACTCACCTCCGTTCTCCTGGACAATTTTTCTGGTGGCAATATTTGTTACTGCACTGAAGGTCAGACAAGAGTTAACATTTGGCTCCTCAATAACAGCACTTACAGTAAGGCTTTTGCTGTTGTTCAGTTTTATAGTTTTTCCCAGAGCCACCTCACTTCCGAAAAGCTTGTGCGACAATGATTTTGTGATCACGACAGACATTGGTTCTTTCAGAGCAGTTTCAGTGTTTCCTTCAATGAAATTGTAAGTAAAAAGTTTGAAGAAATCTTCATCCGCAAAAATCAGGTCTGATGTGATGGGTTCTTTGTTTTCAGACTGGAATACCGGAGCTTCCCACGTTCCGCTAATCCTTACAGTAGATTCTACCCCGGGAACTTTCGCGTCAATATGTTCTTTAAGAATACCGGGGGTATAGACATGGTCTTCTAATCCATATAAATAGATCCGTTCTCCGTTCTTTTGATGGATGTCTGTCGTAAGCTCACTGTAACAATAAACAGAAAGTGTGATTACCAATGTCAAACTAATGGACAAACCCAGAAGATTGATCAGATTAGTTACAGGTCTCCGGGTAAAATTCCGGATGATTGATTTGTATAGATATTTCATAATCTTTTATTTTATATCGTTACTTTATCAATGTCAGATTCTCACGAAAATCTGGTTTTTAATACATCAAAGCTTTCACTGGATCTCTTATTGGGACTTTCCAGTTCTGCCATGTTAATGAACTCAAAGAGCCTTTGTTGCCCAAATGATTATTACCATAATAATGCCAAAATTGTATGTACTTGATATAAAGTTACTTAATAAATATTACTAATAAAGTTAGTAAATAAATTTTACAATAAAGCGTAAAATAATTTTACAGGTTGTTGATTTTAATATTGATAACAATTAAATTTACCTTCCTGTTTTCAACCCCCCGACGGAGGATTTACCACTCCCTAAATCCCTCCCCCAGGAAGGAGGGACTTTAAACTTTCAAAGAGTTAAAAGCCGCCCTTGGGCGGTGGGGGGTGAAAAAGGAGTAGAAAAGATTTTTATTTAACCATATGCAGAACCAGAAAGGGAACATTCTTGTTATTGATGACAACAAAAGCATCCTCAGCGCTCTTGAGATTTTGCTCATGCCTGAATTCAATGAGGTTACACTGCTTTCAAATCCAAACCAGATACTCACCGAATTGTCTAAAAAGGATTATAACCTGGTAATCCTTGACATGAATTTTAAGGCGGGAATCAATACCGGTAATGAGGGAATTTACTGGCTTGGAAGAATAAAGGAGACTAATCCTGAAATATCAGTGGTAATGATTACAGCCTATGGTGATATAGATACTGCGGTAAAGGCTTTAAAGTCAGGTGCCTCTGATTTCATTCTCAAACCATGGGACAATGAGAAATTGCTTGCAACACTAAAACTTGCGATTCAGCTTAATGTTTCAAAAACGGAAGTCCGGCAGCTTAAAGAGAGAGAGACTGAGCTTAAAAAGGAGATCAACCGTGACCAGAGGTTCATTATCGGTTCATCACCCCAGCTTACAGGTGTACTGAACATGGTAAGGAAAGTAGCAAAAACCGATGCAAACGTATTGATCACAGGAGAAAATGGTACCGGTAAAGAACTAATTGCACAGGAAATACACCGTCTGTCGACCAGAACCAAAGAGGTGCTTGTGAGCGTAGACATGGGGGCATTAAGCGAAACTCTCTTTGAAAGTGAGCTCTTTGGACATGTGAAAGGCGCTTTTACCGATGCCCGCGAAAACCGACAGGGCAAATTTGAAATTGCAGATAAAGGCACTCTTTTCCTCGATGAAATAGGAAATCTTTCGTTTCATCTTCAGGCCAAATTGCTTACAGTTATAGAGAATCGTAAGTTTTCACGTATTGGATCAAACCAGCTCATCCCCACCGACATACGCCTGATTTGTGCAACCAACAGGAATCTTGAAAGCATGGTTCACGAAGGTCTATTCAGGGAAGACCTTCTTTATAGGATCAACACAATCCAGATTGAATTGCCCCCGCTTAGGGACCGGGTGAATGATATCTTCATTCTTGCGGAATTCTTTCTGAAAAAATATGCTTACAAATACAATAAGCCCAACCTGAAAATCAATCAGACGGCACATGAAAAACTACTGAAGTATTCATGGCCGGGTAATATCCGGGAACTTCAGCATACCATTGAAAAGGCAGTAATATTAAGTGAATCAACTGTTCTAAAACCCGATGATTTTTATTTACGGCATACTGGTTCGGTTAATAGCACGAGTTCTTTCACCACTCTTGAAGAGATGGAAAAACAGATGATTCAACAAACACTTGAGAAAAATAATGGTAACTTCACTGCGGCCGCAGAACAGCTTGGAATAACAAGGCAGACTCTTTATAACAGATTTAAAAAATCGGAGTAATGTTCAGTAAAAGCCTGTATTTCAATATCATATTAAGGGTACTTCTAATTGTAATGCTGTCAGCTATTCTTGGTTATTTTATTGTTATTGACAGATCGTTACGTTTTTCGATTATCTGCTTTCTGACAATTGTATTTCTGACAACCAATCTCATATCTTATCTGAACAGTACAAATAAAAAGATCAGGTTTTTCTTCGATTCTGTCAGAAATAATGATTCGAACCTCTCTTTTCCTGTTGAAACAAGAAATCCGGCCTTAAAGGAGTTATATCAAAGCATGAACAGGGTGAACCATCAGATCCAGCAGTTAAAAATAGAGAACAGGCAGCAGGAACAATATTTCGGTACATTGCTCGAGCATCTCGCTACAGGAATAATTACATATAATGATAAAGGATTCATACTGCATGCCAATTCATCAGCCAGGAAATTACTTTCACTTGACGTTCTTACACATTTGACACAGATCGAACGCAAAGACAGGAAGCTTTATAACGCAATAAACAGCATTAAACCTTTTGAACGTCGTCTTATTGCTATTTCAGCAGAGGATGGTGAGATACAGCTTTCGCTGAAGGCTACATCGATTAAAACAAATGAAAATGAACTTTTTATTCTCTCAATTCAGGACATAAAAAATGAACTTGATGAAAAAGAGATCGAGTCGTGGATGAAACTGATAAGGGTATTAATGCATGAAATAATGAACTCCATTACGCCCATAACCTCTCTGTCAGAAAGTCTTTCAAACATTTATAGTACAGGAGGAAAGCCTGTTTTACCCGAACAGGTAAATGTTAAAACTATCGCCACTACCTTGCAGGGCCTGAATGTTATTAAGGAACAGGGAAAAGGGCTGATGTCGTTTGTTGAGTCTTACAGAAAATTGACCCGGGTACCAGAACCGGAAAAGAAATTATTTAAAGTGGCTGATCTGATGGACCGGGTACACATACTCTATAATTCCCTTGATAACAGCGACAGAACTAATTTTTCTGTTTCACTGAAAAATCCTGATCTTGAGATTTTTGCAGATCAAAACCTTATTTCACAGGTTTTAATAAACCTTCTGAAAAATGCCCTCGAAGCTAATGAAAATAATAATGATGGGAAGATAAGAATTGTTGCAACTGAGGGTTTTAACAACCGTCCTGAAATATGTGTTTTAGATAATGGTCCGGGAATTTCTGAAGGGAACCTTGATGAGATATTTGTCCCGTTTTTTACTACCAGGCAAAATGGTTCAGGCATCGGACTGAGCATTTCAAGACAGATCATGAGGGTGCATGGAGGAAACCTGAAAGTCCGGTCAGTGCCCGATAAAGAGACTGTGTTTTGCCTGAGTTTCTAATCGTACCTTATCGCCTTTACCGGTGAGATCCTGCTTATTAACTGCGAAGGGACAAGTAACATAATAATTATAGCAACCATTGTTCCGGCATTCAATAATATTATGTGGGCTAATTCAAGATTAACAGGCACCGTTTTAATATAATATGAAGATGGATCGAGTGTAATCACCCCGGTTTTAAGCTGAAGATAAGCAAGCCCGATTCCGATAAAATTACCCCAGAATAATCCCTTTCCGATAAGATATGCAGCCTGATAAAGAAACACTCTGCGTATTGTAACATCTTCAGCACCAAGAGATTTAAGAACACCAATCATATTAGTTTTTTCAAGAATAAGGATAAGCAGTCCTGATATCATATTAAATCCTGCAACAATAAGCATCAGCAATATTATTATTATGACATTGATATCCTGAAAATTCAGCCAGTCGAAGATCTGGGGATATCGTATCCTGATGTTCGTCACTTTAAACTTTGTATCTTCTTCGGTTATTTTATAGCCTATCGCGTCTCTGATTGCTGTGGTCATTTCATCGAGTTTGCCGAAATCTTTGATATACACTTCAAATCCGCTTACCTGGTCATCTTTCCATCCGTTAAGCCGTTTAATATGCCCGATATCGCAGTAAACGTACATTTTATCAAATTCTTCAAGGCTAGTCTCATAAATGCCACTGATGGTAAATTTTCTCATTCGCGGCGGATCCTGTATAAAAAGCATGGCGAACGAATCACCTGTTTTCAGCCTGAGCATATCAGCGATCTTTTTTGAAATAATCACCTTATCAGTGCGGCCGGTATCTGTGACTGTGAAAACAGAGCCATCTACCATATTACTCTTAAAGTAATTCCAGTCAAAGTCACTTCCTATTCCTTTAAGCACTACTCCCTGGATATCCTCATCCGTCCTTATGATTCCTGCTTTGGTGGCAAATACCTGAATATGTTCAATCCCGGGGATCTGCTTTATCACGGGAATGAATTTCTGGGTGTCACTTATTGGTGTGGTCTCGAATGAAATATTCGAATCGAAATTCATGATCTGAATGTGAGATCCAAAACCAACCACCTTTTCCCTGATCTGTTTTTTGAAGCCGGTAAGTATTGCGACTGCAAGTATCATAACAGCCAGACCCATAGCTATTCCGACTATTGCAATGACATTTATGGGACGTGAAAATGATGTGCCTTCACGTCTTCCTTTTATTAGCTTGTGTGCTATGAAATATGGTAAATTCATTATTCTGAAAAGTTCCCAAATTTAAGAAATTTAAGTTTAACTCCTCTTTGTAGCCCTGTGTTAGTTCTTTTTGTTACACAGAGGGACATAGAGAAGCATAGAGAACCACAGAGATTAAAAAAAAGTTCTAGATTTACATAAACAAAACTAAAGCCTTATGGTTAGATTTCTTTTTACCCTGGGTTTTACAGCACTGATTATCACCTATCCAGCCAGTATTGGAGTTAAGAAGCTTCCTATACCAGGAGCAAACCAGATTGAATTATACAGAGCCTTCATTGAAGGCAAGTCTGTTGCTGTCGTCGCAAACCAGACTTCCATGATCGGATCAACTCATCTGGTGGATAAACTTTTATCAATCGGGATAAATATTAAAGTAATATTCGCACCGGAACATGGATTCAGAAATTTAGCTGATGCAGGGGAGAATATCGAAAACAGGAAAGATACAGAAACTGGCATTCTCTTATTAAGTCTTTATGGTTCGCATCTGAAACCAACTGCCCTTGACCTGACAGGGATTGATGTGGTAATTTTTGATATTCAGGATGTAGGTACACGTTTCTATACTTATATTTCAACACTCCATTACATTCTGGAATCGTGTGCGGAAAATCATGTTAAATGTCTCGTACTTGACAGACCCAATCCGAATGGTTTTTATTTTGACGGGAATATCCTCGATAAAGCCTACAGTTCTTTTGTGGGTATGGATCCGATTCCGGTTGTACACGGTATGACAGTTGGAGAATATGCAGAAATGTTAAACGGGGAGGGATGGTTGAAGAATGGTGTAAAATGCGATCTGGTTGTCATTAAGTGCAAGAACTACACGCATCAGACACTTTATGAACTTCCTGTTAAACCATCGCCTAACCTTCCAAACCAGACCTCTGTTTATCTTTATCCATCCATCTGCTTTTTCGAGGGTACGGTTGTCTCCTTAGGACGGGGAACGTCGTTCCCGTTCCAGGTGTTCGGAAGTCCCGATCTACCCGACAGAGGTTTCAGTTTTATTCCCGAAAGTGTTCCGGGGGCAAAAAATCCGCCACTTCTTGGGATTAAATGTTTTGGAACGGATCTTACGGATGCAGTTAAAAAGAAACTTGTACCGAAGCCTGAACTTAATCTCGATTGGTTGATCAGCGCTTATAACGATTTTCCGAATAAAGACAAATTTTTTAACTCTTATTTTGATGTTCTCGCTGGAGGACCGGTTTTAAGGGAACAGATCCAGAAGGGGATGACTTCAGAACAAATCAAAGCAACCTGGAAAGAAGGGCTTGCTAGATTTGCAAAAATAAGAGAGAAGTATCTGCTTTATAAATGAATGACTTCCCCTAAGATAATTCTCTTTTCCGCGAATAGGCATTAATTTAACTTATTGTCAGGTTGATCCATGAGATTGCTTCGTCGCCCCGCGAAGCGGGACTTCTCGCAATGACATTGCAAGTAAGTTCATTTGTGGATGGGAGTTGAACCAAATTAAGTGAGGACCACTGTCATTGCGAGGAGCGAAGTGACGAAGCAATCTTAAAATCCCATTCTGAATTAAATTGAGGTGCTATTCTCTTCCCGGATATACCTTCAGCGCTTCCGAAAGGATCATCATGGCATTTTTAAGGTCGGCGATTTTTAATACATAAGCAATGCGTACCTCATTTCTTCCGGATCCGGGAGTCGAGTAAAAACCCGATGCAGGAGCAACCATAACAGTCTGATTATTATATTCAAACTCTTCAAGAAGCCATTGTGCAAACTTGTCGGCATCATCAACCGGTAGTTTAACCACCGTATAAAAAGCGCCTTTTGGTTTAGGGCAATAGACACCCGGTATTTTATTAAGAGCTTCAACCATGTAGTCTCTTCGTGCAGTGTACTCGCTGTTAACTTCTTTAAAATACTCATCAGGAGTATCAATTGAGGCTTCACCAACTATCTGTCCGAGCCCGGGAGGAGAGAGGCGGGCCTGGGCGAATTTAAGTGCTGTAGAAATGATGTCTTTGTTTTTTGTAATCAGGGCACCAATCCTTACTCCACATTCGCTGTAACGTTTTGAAACAGAATCGAGCATAATGACATTATTCTCAATGCCTTCGAGATTCATCGCTGAAAAATGCTTAGCACCGTCATAGCAAAACTCACGATAAGCTTCATCGGAGAAAAGGAATAAATCATGTTTCTTTACGATCTCTTTCAGATGAAGAAGTTCTTCCTTTGAATAGAGATATCCGGTGGGATTATTTGGATTACAGACTATAATGCCCTTAGTTTTTGAAGTGATCTTTTTTTCAATATCCCTGATAGGAGGAAGTGCAAAATCGTCTTTTATATAAGAGGTCACAGGAACAATCTTAATCCCGGCAGTTGTTGCGAAACCATTATAATTGGCATAGAATGGTTCCGGTGTTATGACTTCTTCACCCGGGTTAACACATGACATTAGAGCAAACAGTATAGCTTCGGATCCACCTGTTGTGATCAGCATTTCGGTATAGTCGATATTTATCCCGATCTTATGATAATAAGTTGCCAGCTTCCGGCGATACGATTCATTACCTGCTGAATGGCTGTACTCAATCACCTTCAGATTAATGTTGCGCAGAGCAATAAGCGCTACTTCGGGAGTAGGAATATCGGGTTGCCCGATATTAAGATGGTACACTTTTCTCCCTTTACGCTTAGCTTCTTCAGAATAGGGAACAAGTTTTCTTATTGGTGAGGCAGGCATTGCTTTGCCTTTTTCCGATATTGATGGCATAATATTTTAGTTTTAAGCTCTTAATTAAACAGAAAAACAAAAGTAAATAAATTAGGATACTGAATAAATGATTTATGTTATTTAAAAAATTTTCCTCTTTCAACTCTTCAACTCCTTCAACTTTTAATAGTTTCGTTAATTTTCATATTTTTGCAATTCTATTTTACGAATTTAACACGTACAAACAACAATGGATATTCCTTCAAAATACGAGCCGGGGAAAGCTGAGAACAGATGGTACAGGTACTGGATGGATAATGGATTTTTTAAAAGCACTCCCGATGGGAGAGAACCTTATACTATTGTTATTCCTCCACCCAACGTTACCGGTGTACTGCATATGGGCCATATGCTTAACAATACAATCCAGGATGTCCTGGTTCGCAGGGCAAGAATGCAGGGAAAAAATGCCTGCTGGGTACCCGGGACTGATCATGCTTCAATAGCTACCGAAGCAAAAGTCGTTGCTAAACTTAAAGCTGAAGGGATTGAAAAACGTGATCTTAAACGGGAGGAATTTCTGGAACATGCCTGGGAATGGACCCATAAACATGGAGGAATGATCCTTGAGCAGCTTAAAAGACTTGGTGCTTCATGTGACTGGAACCGTACGCTTTTCACCATGGATGAGAAGAGGTATGACTCTGTTATAAAAGTATTTGTTGATCTATATAATAAAGGTCTTATTTACAGGGGTATAAGGATGGTTAACTGGGATCCCCAGGCTATGACAGCTGTCTCTGATGAAGAGGTCAATTATACTGAGGAAAAATCAAAACTTTATTACGTCCGTTACAAAATAGTCGGAGAGGAGGGGTATGTGATGGTCGCAACGACTCGTCCTGAAACAATACTGGGAGACACAGCTGTATGTGCAAATCCTGATGATAACAGGTACACCCATCTGAAAGGTAAGAAAGTCATAGTTCCTATGGCAAACCGCGAAGTGCCTTTCATATTTGACAGTTATGTTGATCCGGAATTTGGAACAGGTTGCCTTAAGATTACTCCTGCTCATGATATTAATGACTACGAGATAGGGCTCAGGCATAAGTTGCCGTCTATTGACGTCTTCAATGAGGATGGTACCATGAGCGAAAAGGCAGGGATGTTTATAGGCGTTGACAGGTTTAAGGCAAAAGAACTTGCCGAAATGGAGCTTCAGAAAACGGGAAACCTGGTTAAGGTTGAAAACTACGATAACAAAATTGGACGTTCGGAACGGACAAATGCGGTTATTGAACCAAGGCTTTCCCTTCAGTGGTTCGTTAAGATGAAAGACCTGTCGCAACCTGCATTGGACGCAGTTTTGAATGGAGATGTTCACATTCATCCGGCAAAGTTTAAAAATCTTTACTGTCACTGGATGGAGAATGTCCACGACTGGTGTATCAGCCGTCAGTTGTGGTGGGGCCAAAGGATACCGGCATGGTACTACGATAATAATGAATTTGTAGTTGCAGAGAATATTACTGATGCCCTGGAACTGGCCAGAAAGAAAAGCGGGAAGCCTGGTTTGAGCAAAACCGACCTACGCGAGGATGATGATGTTCTTGACACATGGTTTTCATCGTGGCTTTGGCCTATTACGTCATTTGATGGGATCAACAATCCGGAGAATGCAGACATTAAATACTATTATCCCACGAGTGATCTGATTACAGCTCCTGACATCCTGTTTTTCTGGGTTGCCAGGATGATCATTGCAGGATATGAATACAGGGGACAAAGACCTTTCGACAATGTTTATATAACCGGTCTGGTTCGCGACAGACAGAGAAGGAAAATGTCGAAATCGCTTGGTAACTCTCCTGATCCGATTGGACTCATTGAAAAATATGGCGCAGACGGAGTTCGAGTCGGGATGCTCTTATGTTCGCCTGCTGGTAATGACCTGCTTTTTGAAGACAGTCTGCCGGAACAGGGACGTAATTTTGCAAATAAAATATGGAATGCTTTCAGACTTGTAATGAGCTGGAATATTGACGATACAATCGATCAGCCTGATTCATCAAAAGTTGCCGTGAAATGGATGGATGAGGTAATGAAGAAATCTATTAATGAAATAGATGTGAACTTCAGAAAATTCAGGATTTCAGAAGCTCTGATGATCACATACAAATTGTTCTGGGATGAATTCTCTGGCTGGTATCTCGAAATTATTAAACCCGAATATCAAAAGCCTGTTGACAGGAAAACCTATGATGTCACGGTCACTCTTTTTGAAAAGCTTGTGAAGGTAATACATCCCTTTATGCCGTTCATTACAGAGGAGATCTGGCAACTGCTCCTTGATAGAAAAGAAGGTGAAAGCATTATGGTGACCCGGATGCCCGAGGCTGAAAAATTCAATAAGGAGATGATCGCCGGGTTTGAATCCGTAAAGGAAACAATCAGTGCTGTCAGAACAGTAAAGAAGAATAAGAAAATTCCAAACAGGGATAAGATTGAGCTTCTCATCCTTAGTGATAAAAGTGGTTACGATACTAAATTTCTTCCGGTTGTAAGCAAACTCTGTAATCTGTCAGAAGTAACATTTGTTTCTGAAAAACAGGAAGGAACAGCGTCATTTATGGTAGGTACTACTGAGTATTTTATACCGCTTACCGGCAAGCTTGATATAGAAAGTGAGATTGCAAAGATTAAGGAAGATCTGAATTATAACAGGGGATTCCTTGTCAAAGTCATGAAAAAGCTCGGAAATGAGCGCTTTGTAAAAAATGCTCCTGCCAGTGTTTTGGAGTTGGAAAGAAAGAAAAAGAGCGATGCTGAGTCGAAGATAAAGTCGCTGGAGAAGGCGCTGAAGTCATTTAAGAAGTAGCCTGACTGCTTTTACGGCATCAGCTTTCTTACAAAATAATTCTGATCAACAGGAACAAGTTCCCAATCGTCATTAAGGATCAGATGCCAGCCATCACCTGAAATATGGTTTTTGTCTGCTCTGAATGCTTTCGCGGTGATACGGATAAACTTCAGATTATTGGATACAAGACAACCGCCCTTGTCAACTGTAAGTTTACCCCAGTTATCTGATACCCTGATAGAATTATACAGCGTTCCAAGAGTATCAAGTGAGTGAATATCTTCAGGTTCAAAATCAAAATACGGGCTCTCAAGTTCAAGAAACACAACCGGTTTCTCAGTGAAAATGCTTACCTGACTGTGAATGCTTTCCTTGATATCTGCATCCCTTTTTTCTTCCTCCTTATTAACAGCCTCAATATCATAATTTACTGCAAGGCTGCCTGCCACGTCCCTGCAGATGGCCGGCAAATCAATATTATATAGTTCTTTTACTGCATTTCCAAGATCAAAATTATCGGTATTTATTTTTTTAATATCGTATCCTTTATCATAAAGAAGTGAGGCGTACAGTGCCCCATGTATGATACCATATGACCGTGCATAGGATTGCATGGAATAAATCCGGTCGAGGTTTTCAAAAAGCCTCGTCTTGAATTCTTCTGGTGAATTAGTGCAAAGCAGGGTATAGGTAAATGTTGCAAGTCCCTCATAAGTTTCAAACTTATTTTCATCAGCAGCATACTTGTGATAAAGTTCTCTGTTGGATCCTCTGAAAATAAGGGCATCCCTTATTGCGAGTTGCCGTTCTTCCCCTACGGTATTAATTGCTTTCCGCAAAGCTTT
>PLNF01000141.1 GCA_003141715.1 Bacteroidales bacterium
TGTTTTATTTGCGGAGCTTCTGCACCTTTCAGGGGATCAATTCCAATAATTATCTGTCCTACCGGCTTCAGGCAGGGGGAAAAGTATTCAATAGGCTGACGATAAGGATCATATGATCCACCATCTTTCTTTAGATAGCCATATTCTTTGGGACGGAGAGAATTACTTTTTGTGTCTATTCCAATATAATCCTTATTGGCTGGTGAAACAGCGCCATCACTAATTTCCTGCAAAGTAGGAGCCTGTAATGAACGTATATTAAGACGACGATCCCACACATTGTTCTTGTTCAGACTGATAGTAATGCGATCTGGCGATCCCCAGATCGTGGTCCTCATCTTTAAGTTGTTGATGCACATTGAGCGACCATCACCGAAGCCATCAAAATCGGGAAGAGGGTTGGTGCGATCCAGTTTGCTTTCCAACACCACTGATTGGGCTGCTTCTTTTAAAGGCATTTCCCGTTGCCATGGGAGAGGTTGTGTTCTGTCATGAATTTTTGTTCTTGAGCAACCAAATAAGCTAACAGTAATTAATAAAAATGCAATAATCTTAGTTCTCATTCTAAGTCGAGAATCTACAATATCAATGATTGACTTTAAGCGGAATATCATATTTGTATTCATGTTCATGGCTGTTTTGTTTTATAAAGAAAAGAGTCCTAATTTTCAGTTACCCATAGACTACTGATTTGCCGGATATCTTCTGAAGAACTACCCACCATTATCTTAAATTCTCCCGGTTCCACAACCCGCTTCATTTCCCTGTTCCACAGCGATAATTGTTCAGGTCCGAGTTCAAAACTAACAGTCCCGCTTTCATCAGGTTTAAGAGTAATCCGATTGAATCCTTTCAGTGATTTTACTGGGGTTGTAACACTGCTGATTTCATCGCGTACGTAAAGTTGAACTACTTCCGTGCCTTCAACTTTACCTGTATTTTTAATCTTTACACTAATAGTGGCAGTTCCTGAAACCGGAATTTTTGCAGGAGTAATCTGCAAACCCGAATATTCGAAACTTGTATAGCTAAGTCCCAATCCGAATGGAAACAAAGGAGTGTTTGCTTCATCTACATAAACATGTCTTGATGTTGGCTTATGATTATAATAAAAGGGGACCTGCCCAATTGAACGGGGAAAGGTAATTGGTAACTTACCGGATGGATTAATATTTCCCAACAACACATCTGCGATTGCAAGACCTCCTTTTTCGCCCGAAAACCAGGTTTCGAGAATCGATGGAATATTTTGAGCCACCCAATTGATTGTTAATGGCCTGCCATTGAATAAGACAACCACAATAGGCTTTCCGGTTTGATGTAAAGCTTTGACAAGGTCCAATTGGATTGCGTCCAGGTCGATATTTGCCCTGTCCTTGCCTTCTCCAATCACATTGATATCTTCACCTAAAACTACTATGGCCATATCCGAATTTTTTACCAGATCCACAGCTTTTTTCTGGTAGATATCCGGAACTTTAATTGAATCCTTTATATAATTAATTTGCAGAGAAGTTCCTGCTCTTTGTTTCAATCCATCGACGATCGAGATTCCTCTGGCGTCATTATTTGAATACCCTCCCAGATAGGTACTCGTAGCCAGAGATCCCACTACCGCAATTGACCTGATATTTTTGCTGACAGGAAGTAGTCCGTGATCGTTTTTCAGAAGGCAGATACCTTCCCGGGCTGCTTTCAATGCCAAATCCTGATTTTCTTTACTGTGACAAACTTTCGATACAATGGATGTATCAGTAAATGGATGATCAAATAAACCCAGGAGAAATTTAACTTTCAATACATCATGAACCGCTCTGTTCAAATCTTCATCTGTAAGCATTTTCCTGTCAAGAGCTTGCAACATCGCCTTACGAAAGCCTGAATGATCAAAATCATAGAATTGCATGTTCATCCCAGCCTTAAAGGTTTGAGACAGCGCATCACTTGTATCGGTTGCAACCTTATGGTTTTCCAAAGTCATCCGGATAGCTCCCAGATCAGACAGCACAAAACCTTTAAATCCCCATTCTTTGCGTAATACATCGGTCAGTAGCCATTTATTGTCTACACATGGTATCCCGTCCAGTTCATGGTATGCGGCCATGATACCCATTGCCCCTCCATCGCGGACAGCTCTTTCGAATACATATAGAAACGATGTGCGGGCTTCCCTTTCTCCTATACTGACCGGTGAAGTATTACTGCCAGCTTCAGGTATCCCGTGAATTGCAAAATGTTTAGGTTCGGCGATAACAGCGTCAATTAAATTCAAGTTTTTTCCCTGCATCCCTTTTACCATAGCCACTCCGTTGAGTGCTGCCAGATAGGGATCCTCTCCATATGTTTCTTCAACTCGTCCCCAACGTGGATCGCGGGGTAAACAGAGCACAGGCCCAAGAATCATATCCACACCGTGAGCCCTGGTTTCCGTTGCTATCGCCCTTCCAATCTTATGCACCAGCGATGTATCCCATGCTGCAGATAATTGAAGGGGTATTGGAAATGTCGTACTCCCGAGTCCGCAATATCCATGCAGACCTTCTTCGATAAATAAAACAGGAATTCCCAACCTGGTTTTTTCCAGAGCATATTTTTGAATTTCATTGGTGATTTCAGCGTGAAGCGGATAAAAATCGTGGATGGAACCTATTCCGGTGTTTCCAATCATTTGTTCCACTTTTTGTTCCGAATACGAAGAAGCTTCGTGTCCATTCATATTAGCCACTTCTCTTCCCCAGTACATATCCAGTTGATGAATTTTTTCGTCCACGGTCATCCTTCCAATCAAATCCGTTACTCTTTTTTCAACCACTACACTGGCATCCTGGTAAGGATATTTGCCCTTGTTAATTTTTCCTGTACAGGAATATAAAATCATGTTAAGAATCAGGAAATAAGCAATGTTCTTTTTCATCATCGTAGATTTATATTATTTAATAGTACAGTTTTACCTGTTTCGGCCGATTCTCTTGCCGCTTCTAAAATTTTAACAACCAAAATGTTGTTTTCAAGGGAATAAAGATCATAGTTTGTCATTTTAACCTTTCCTTTAATAACATCTGCAAAATATGAGAAGGGATCTTCATATACTGCTATATCTTTTGAAGTAACCTTTGTGGTTTGTTCTGCATCCATTTTCCTATTCCTTAAGCGCATGGTGTTATTGTTTACAGTAATTATATAGCCCGATTCGCCGTATATTTCCATATCCTTCCTGCCAAAAGGCCAGTTCCAGGAAGCCTGTATAATACATTGGGCATCAGGATAGCTGACTATTATGGTTGCCTCGTCATCCACTTTCGGGTAAATATCAGGTTTAAAATGACGGGTAACAGCCGTTACAGAAACAGGTTCCTGACCTTGCTTTAAGTAAGTCATTAAATTTGCCCCGTAACAACCAAAATCGATCAATGCACCACCTCCATTTTGAACAGGGTCGGTAAGCCAGTCCAGAAATTCTTTATTTACTCCGATTTCTTTCGGTCCCTGGTGCCCATCATGTATCACCACTTTTTTTATACTTCCAATGAAATTGCTGTCGTTAACTAACTGGAAAGATTTTGCAGTTGTAGGATACCATGATGTTTCGTAATCAGTGAGCAAAAAAATGTGATATTTCCTGGCTAGTTCTTCCATCTTTTTGGCATGTTCGTCATTGGTAGCCAAAGGCTTTTCAACCATTACATGTATTCCTCTCGGAGCACATGCTTCGACCACTGCCATGTGTTCGAAAATAGAACCAAAGGCTACCACAGCCTCGGGTTTTACCGAGTCCAGCATTTTACCCAAATCGTCATAAATAAGATTTGGGTTGAAATTATAAGTTTTAGCATATCTCAACGCTAATTCGCGATTGGGTTCATAGATTCCTACCAGATTAAAATCCGATTTATCTTTTCTTCCCAGGATAAATGCAACATGTCCATGGGTCACTCCTGCAATCGCTAAGCGAATTGGCGGTTTCGAAGGTTCCAGTGCCTGAATGTTCAACAAAACAAACATTAACAGTGCCAGAAAAATGATGGTATTTTTAAAGTTTCTCATATCCTTTTTATATTTTATCAAGATTTTCGTTCAATAGCAATATATCTCCTGGTTTAGTGGTGAAGACTGCAATACGCTGTCCTAATCGGATATGTAGGATTCCTCCAAGAGTTGAAATTACATGAGTATTGACCAAATGTCCATCATTCCATGAAAGATCAACTTCATATCCTCCACGGGCCCGTAATCCTTTTACAGAACCGGCAGGCCATGCTGAAGGCAAAGCAGGCAATAGTTGAACTTCGAAAGTACCATCCGTTGTTTTCAG
>PLNF01000061.1 GCA_003141715.1 Bacteroidales bacterium
GGCATTCCATTCAGCCGGGTTATGGCTTGCAGTAATAATAATTCCTCCATCCGCATGTGTCCCTGTAACCGCGATTTCTACGGTGGGGGTTGTCGCCATTCCCAGATCAATCACATTAATTCCCAGGCTCCGCAGAGTGGTAATTACCAGGTTATTTACCATAGGTCCTGATTTGCGGGCATCGCGTCCCACAATTACTTTTAATCCACCCTTTTTATGTCTTAACTGAACCCAGGTCCCGAATGAGGCTGCAAATTTTACAATGTCTACCGGAGACAGGCTTTCTCCCGGTTTTCCTCCAATGGTTCCCCGGATACCTGAAATTGATTTTATAAGTGCCATATTGACAAAGTTTTCAGACTTACAAAGGTGCAAAAAAATCATCAAATCATAATATCACCAAATAATTGTACCTTTGCACCCTGATAAATAATTGATATGGAGAACAGGAAAGCTGCAGGGAGGATTAGACTTAACAGGTTTATTGCCAACGGCGGTGTCTGTTCACGGAGAGATGCTGATGAACACATAAAAAACGGACTGATATCTGTAAATGGTCACATTGTGACAGATATGGGAATAAAGGTCAGTTATGATGATGATGTCAGATTTAAAAATAAAAGACTTTCGGCTGAAAAAAAGGTATATATACTAATGAATAAGCCAAAAGATTATGTTACCACCGTTGAAGATCCACATGCTGAACATACAGTTCTCGAACTTATCGGAGACAGCTGTCCCGAAAGAGTCTATCCTGTCGGGCGACTTGATAAGGCAACAACAGGAGTCCTTCTGCTCACCAACGACGGTGATCTTGCAGGGAAACTCACACACCCAAAGTATAAAAGAAGAAAAATATATCATGTTTTTCTCGATAGCCCAGTGACCAAAAACGATCTTTTTAAACTGACTGAAGGTATTGAGCTCGATGGTATAACAATCGTTGCGGATGCGGTATCTTATGCTGATCCTGATGATAAGAGCCAGATTGGGATAGAACTTCACTCAGGGCAAAACAGAGTCATCCGCAGAATGTTTGAAACACTTGGCTATAAAGTTAAAAAACTCGACCGGGTATATTTTGCCGGACTCACCAAGAAAAATGTCCAGAGGGGAAAGTGGCGGTACCTCAACGACAAGGAGGTAAGTATGCTTAAGCGTGGAATTTTTTAATTATTAACGATGAGTCACAGATCAGGTTTTGTAAATATTCTGGGGAATCCCAATGTAGGGAAGTCGACTATAATGAACGCTCTCGTCGGCGAAAAACTTTCTATTATCACAGCAAAGGCTCAGACTACACGACACCGTATAATGGGGATTGTTAATGGCGAGGATTTTCAGATAGTCTACTCTGATACACCCGGAATACTCAGACCTCAGTATAAGCTCCAGGAGACAATGATGAACTTTGTCAATTCGTCCCTGTATGATGCAGACCTGATCCTTTACGTTACCGATGTAACAGAACGTACTGCTGATGAAGGTGAATACATTGATAAGATAAAGGAATCAGGAATTCCTGTAATTATTGGTGTGAATAAGGTAGACCTTACAAATCAGGGCGATCTGGAAAAAATTGTTGAATCGTGGCATCTTGCTTTTCCTGATTCACCTGTTATCCCGATTTCTGCACTTAAGTATTTTAACCTTGATTCTCTTCTGAATGCAATTCTGGCGAAGCTTCCGGAGAGTCCTCCCTATTTCCCGAAAGATCAGCTCACCGACAAATATGAAAGGTTTTTTGCTTCGGAGATCATTCGAGAAAAAATCCTTATAAATTATAAAAAAGAGATCCCCTATTCTGTTGAAATAGAGATCGAAAGCTTTAAAGATGAAAAGGACATTATCAAAATAAGGGCACTGATTCATGTAACACGCGACAGTCAGAAAGGCATAATAATCGGTCACAAAGGATCAATGTTAAAAAGAGTGGGTACTGAAGCCAGGCATGATATGGAAGATTTTTTCAGGAAGAAGGTTTTCCTTGAATTATATGTAAAGGTAACTAAGGACTGGAGAGATAAACCATTGATGCTTAAGAGATTTGGTTATCAATAGAATAAAAATATAAAATATTTTATGAGTAGAATAGTTGCAATAGTAGGCAGACCAAATGTTGGGAAATCGACACTTTTCAACAGGCTTACCGATTCAAGGGAAGCCATTGTTGATGAAGTAAGCGGAGTTACCCGCGATCGCAACTATGGAGTTTCGCACTGGAATGGAATGGATTTTTCGGTAATCGATACAGGCGGATATGTTCAGAATTCTGATGACATGTTTGAAGAAGAGATAAATAAACAGGTTTTACTTGCCATCGAAGAGTCGGATCTCATACTGTTTATGGTTGATGTAACTTGTGGTATTCATGAACTGGATTCATCGGTAGCCTCACTTCTCAGAAGAGTAGACAAGAAAGTACTGCTTGTCGTAAACAAGGTTGATAATGGAGAAAGACTTATGGATGCCAATGAATTTTACAATCTGGGTCTTGGCGATTATTTCCCGTTAAGCTCCATGAACGGCAGTGGAACTGGTGAACTGCTCGATGAGGTTGTAAAAAGCCTGCCGGAGGAAGAGCCGGGGCTTATGCCTGACTTACCAAGAATTGCTATCGTCGGACGGCCAAATGTCGGCAAATCATCTCTTGTAAATTCTCTTCTCGGAGAAGAAAGGAATATTGTCACTCCGGTTGCCGGAACTACCCGTGATTCAATATATACAAGATATAACAAATTTCAGCACGATTTTCTCCTTGTCGATACAGCTGGGCTGCGTAAGAAAGGAAAGGTAAGTGAAGATATTGAGTTTTATTCAGTGATGCGGGCTGTTAAAACAATTGAAAATTCGGACATTTGTCTTCTTCTTATTGATGCGACAAGAGGAATTGAGGCCCAGGATCTAAATATCATGTCCCTGATTCAAAAGAACAATAAAGGCATGATAGTTCTGGTTAATAAATGGGATCTTATTGAAAAACAAAATAACACAACTATTCTGTTTGAAAATGATATAAGGGAAAAAACAGCCCCTTTCACTGATTATCCCATTCTGTTTATTTCCGCAATTAATAAGCAGCGGATTCACAAAGTGCTTGAACTGATTGAACAGGTAAATCAGAACAGGAACAGGAAGATCAGTACATCTGAATTAAATGAGGTGATGTTACAGGTTGTTAAGAACAATCCGCCCCCGGCATTAAAAGGGAAATATGTTAAGATCAAATATGTGACACAGCTTCCGATTTATACTCCTGCTTTTGCATTTTTTTGTAACCTTCCTCAATATGTGAAAGATCCGTATAAAAGGTACCTTGAGAACAGGATGAGGGAGAAATTTGAATTTACAGGTGTCCCGATAAGGATATTTTTTAGAAAAAAATGATCATATTTGGTGTGGTTTTTGTTCGTGAAATATTATTACCTTAAAAACCATGAAAAAAATAAGATATCTGTTTTTGATTATTATTAGCTTTTCTATTCTGGATTCCTGCCATAAGGTCGAGCGATTGCCCGTGGTTCCGCATATTGAATTTACCAGCTTTACTATTTTTGATACAACAGATATTCTTGGCAATAATTCAAAGGGTGGAAGACTAAAATTCTATTTTGAAGACGGTGATGGCGACATGGGGCTGAATGCTCCTGAAGCAGATCAGACTGATTCCACAAATTTATTTTTCACACTTTTCAGGAAGAAAGGGGGAGTCATGTTGCCTGCTCCTGATAATGACCCGTTAAAACCGTCGGCATACAGGATCCCTTATATGGAGAGGTTAGGGCAGAACAAAATACTTAAAGGGACAATATCAGTAACTTTCCTTTATCTGTTTTATTCTCCTGCAGATACAATCAGATACGATTTTTATATTAAAGACAGAGCCCTGAATGAGAGCAATGTTGCGTCTACAAATGAGATTGTGCTTTCAGTAAATAATATTTATTGACAGTCTTTTCAGACTTTCACCCCCATTAAAAGTACATCATCAACCTGATCATAAGAACCTTTCCAATCGAAGTAGAATTTCGCCATAGCCATCTTTTGCTCATCCATCGGTAGTTTTGATATCTGCTCAATCATACTCTTTAACCTTGCTATTTTCAGCTTTTTGCCATATGGCCCTCCAAACTGGTCGGGCAGTCCGTCAGAGAAAAGGTATATAGTATCCCCTTCTTTAAGATAATACTCCTGATCATCAAAGAATTTCTCAATCACCGATTCGCCACCGACCGATGATCTGTTGCCTTTAATATAAAATGGTTCCCCGTCAAGTACAAGAATAACGGGTCGCATGGCTGAAGCGAACCTTATATGGCGTGTTGAAAGACTGAACTCGCAAATAACCATATCCATACCGTCATTTGAGACACCTAATTCCACATTCTGGTTAAGTGTGGAGAAAATCTGTTTATCCAGAAGGCTAAGAATTTCGGAAGGTTTTGAGATTCTCTTTCTGGTAACGATATCCTGAAGAAGGGTGGAGCCAATCATCGACATAAATGCACCAGGAACTCCATGTCCTGTAGAATCGGCGCAGACCAATATAAACTTATCTTCTTCAAGTTTATCGAACCAGTAAAAATCACCACTCACGATATCCCTTGGGTGGAACAGGATAAATGCATCCTTAAATGCATCTTTCAGTTTGTTAATATCGGGTAAGATGCTTGTTTGTATTCGCTTGGCATAGTTTATACTATCAGTGATCTCGATGTTCTGAAGTTCGATTTCTCCCTTCTGCTTCATTACAACACTTGTTCTGGCCGCGAGTTCTTTTTCAAGGTATTCCTGAATCTTCTTCTGCGATTTATCCCTTTCCCTTATAATCAGAGTTACGATACCAGTTAAAACAGCTAATTCTGACAAGATTGCCCACCATGTTCTATAGAAGGGTTTTTTGATTAAAATACTGAAGGATACCGGAGCTCCCTGTGAGAAGCCATCTTCATTTACAGATATCAGACTGAACTTATATTTACCATCACTCAGGCTGTACAAAGCTTCTCGCGAATTAGTCATTTTACTCCAGTCAAGATCAAAGTTATCGAGAAAGCTACTGTAATAAACTTTCTCCGGTGCGTTGAAATTAATGCCTGAATACGAAATTTTGATCTTATATTTTTTATATGGTAGTACAAATGATGGTTGATAAGGATATGAAATATCATTTATCTCAATAGTATTTATGTTATTAAATGGACCGATTGAGCTCTTCTTATCCTTTAAAAGGTCGTATATTATTAAACCTTCAGTTGTTCCGATAAAGATTTTCTGGTCGGCCGATTCAAACAAACCGTTCGTGTTGCATACTCCGGCTTTTGCAAAATCAGTCCCAAAAATCTTTACAGTTCCGGTATTGGAATTATACCTGGAAAATCCTTTATTATGACCAACCCAGATATTGTTTTCCCGATCAGTCAGAATACTGTAACAGTAATTCGACATCAAATCATTAGCTCTGTTAATCGAAGAAACTGAATCTCTGAGAAACTTGAATATACCGTTACCTTCAGTTGCAGCCCATATTGCACCATCTTTGGTTTGCGAAAAGGAGAGTATCCTGTTCCTGGTGCTTCCGGTCATAGTGGCATTTCCTGTCGTAATATTAAAATCGCGATCAATCTTATATAACTTATCACTCTCAGTACCAATATAACTTACTCCATAACTGGTAAGCAATATTTTATTAATACTGTTATGAGGAAGTCCATTATTGATATCAAATTTCTTCTCCAGGTTCCCTTTTTTATCCAAAACAATAACGCCATTGGTTGTCGCCAGCCAGATATTCCTGGTATCCATTTCAATATCTTTGATATCGTCGGCGCCGGAATCACCTGACCTGTAAAACTGTTTCACCGATCCGGAATTATTCCTGACAAACAGGCCTTTTCCACCGGTTCCTATCCAAATGTTCTTTTCATTGTCAAGATAAAAAGATTTTATCTCCGCATGTCCAATCTGATTGGTAAGATCAGTGAATGAGAGAGACTTCCCTGCAATGGGGTCAAAAATATGGAAACCGGTTGGTGTGCCAAGCAGGTAATTGTTATCAAAATTTTTAATATAAAGAATATTGTTCTCCTGTGGATTCTTCCCTGGTGCATAATAACTTAAAGAATAGGATGCCAGCATGGAAATTCCTTCTCCATATAATCCGAACCAATAATTTCCTTCAATATCCTGGAATACTGTTTTTACATCGTTGCCGGTAAGTCCTGAGTTAATATCATAAAATTTTACCGAGTTCACCTTTTCATAATTATCAGTCATATCAAACTGAATTACTCCCGAACTTTTAGTGGAGATCCAGAAAGATCCTTTTGAACCCTCAGCGATAGATTGAACTTTAAGTGAATTGAATTCCGGATGGTCAGGGAAACGGGTCAGGTCGTAACTTTTATCAGATATTTTCAATTGAAATAACCCATAATCGTCAGTTCCCAGGATAAATCTTGACCCGTCACCAACCTTATATATCGAAGTGACACCGTAAGAATCTGTTCCTTCAATGACTTTGACAACTGAAATTGAATCTTTTCCCAGTTTGCAAACCAGAAGATTCTTTTCGGTGCCAATAAGCAAATTGCCCGATTTGGTAAAAGAAGCAGAAAACATTACAGGTTCAACCGAGATCGGGTATTGACGTACCTCTTCAGGTTTCAACGGATTTATTGAAAAAACAGCTTTGCCCTGTGGAATTACATAAATCAGGCCATCAGGTCCTTCAATTAACTCGCTTATGCTTTTTGTATTTGAAACAGGAACCTGGATCAATTTATTATCCTTTTCATATAGAACAGCGCCATCACTGCAACCGAACCATAGTGTTCCCAGTTTATCTTTAAGGCATTTTGTAGGGTATCGGCCAACTGAGGAATCCGGATATTGAACCTGGAAAAATTTATAACCATCGAACCGGGTCAACCCGTTGCCGGTGCCAACCCAGAGGAACCCGTCTTTTGACTGGATAATGGTATAGACATAGCCGTTAGGGATATTCCTCTCTGTCCCATAATTCACGAAACTGAAAATCTGACCACTTGATAATAATGAGAATAGAAATAAGGACCCGATGGTGCTGATTAATACTTTAAGATTGATATTAAATCTCATTTCAGGCTTCACTTATTTCTTTGGCTTTACTTTCTCATAACCTACTTTTGGCTGGTATATCGGAACACCTCCAATAGGTGAACTAAAGAACTTCACTGCATCTCCGCGTTGGTTTTCCAGCTCAATTACCACATTATTATTTTTAACCAGATCATCCTGTCTTTTATGAAACTGAAAGTCAAGTGAAGATCCCACTTCCTGGGGTTCTATAGGGATATTGGATCTAACCCAGTTATCCTCATCTGATATAGGCACCGATATACCTTGTTTGTATCTTGATACTACCAAAATAGTGCCGTCATTATCCCAGTCAAAGTTACTTTGCCTGATATACACAACACCGGTGTCAATATAAGGATATATGTGCGAAACACTTTTAAAATCATTCCACATCCTGAAATGATAAGCATAGGTAAATGCATTTGCTCCTTCAATCGGGATGTTGTTGTCAGGTTCACTGCTTAGAAAATACCTGTAAAGATTTCCATCGTCGCCACTTATTCCTTCGCATACAATTTTGAACATATAACTGTTCCATTTTGTATTAAAATCTCCTTCTGAAGGATTAAACGGTCCGAAAGTATAATATTTATTATCATATTTCGCCTCATTGCCAAAAATCTTTGATGCCAACAAGTTACCGGATTTGTAATTTAATCCTTTCAACAGGCCCCTGGATTCTTCATTTTTTTCAGGATCAACACCTTTGCCTCCATAAACAGAGAACTTGGTTTTAGTATTGAACTCGCCCTGAATTTCATCATTTTCACCTCCGCAATCAGGGTCAAAAACTCTTATATAAATCGGTTTAGTATAATCCTTAAGGATGCTAAAGAAAAATACCTGGTAAAAATCAGCGTCACCCCAGGATGTCTTCCCATCTTTCCCAAAAGTCACAAGGAATGGGATATTTTCATCTTTCCCCGGGACAGGTTGCCCGGATAATCTGACAAACATCGGAAACCCAAGTAAAAAAACCAGAAAGAGTATTTTATATATTGATTTTTTCAATTCCATTAATGCCAAAATTAGTTATTTTCAGTATCAAGGCTTAGGGAAAACAATAATATTTTTTGAAATACATGCCTCCCTGACATTGTTTCCCTGGTCCGGCTCTGCTGATACAATAAGTTGAATATTGTAAGTTCCGGCTTTTAAGTAACTCTTGGGAACCTCTTTCCCCACAGCGATAGTTTCGTCCCCAAAGTTCCAGTAGTATCGTGATATTTTCCAACCAGGAAGATTGGTGCTGTCAGCACTCAAAGTTACATTTTGATTTGTGCTAATTCTGTCAGGCGCTGAAATATATGGTTGTTCTACTTCCGTAACTATAACGGTTTCAGATTTTTCATTGTAGGTGACCTCTTTTGTAACAAGGTTTACCACATCAAGTTGAATAGTATATGTTCCCGGACCGTTAAAACAATGCTCAACAAGAGGACCGGTAGCATGGTTCCCGTCTCCGAATTTCCATTCATAACGGAAAGGCACAGTATCTTGTTTTACTGCATTCTCTTCAAAGAAGCGGTAACAATAATTATTCTCCTCTAATGTGTCACATGAGACTTTTCGTATTATTGTCGAAGTGAATTTATAGATATCATCTTCATTACGGCGATTAGATGCAAAGTAACCGTTCTGAAGATCGGGTTCTGCAACAAAAGCAAAATCATCTGAGGNNGGGGTCTTCCCACGAACCATTATTTAATGAGGTATAATATACATCAAGTTTGCCAAAACCACCGGGTCTGTCAGAAGTAAAATATAATCTGCCCGACGAGTGCATATACGGATAGTTTTCAGCTCCGGAGGAATTCACTTTAGGCCCAAGATTTACAGGCTCAGACCAATCTCCATTAATCAATTCGCAGGAATAGAGATCAGATCCTCCATTGCCTCCAGGCATATCCGATGCGAAAAAAATGTATTTCCCGTCCTTACTTATCGAAGGTTGACCAACATCAAACTGTGGATCATTATATTTAAACGGGTGTAGAGATACCAGATCTGTTCCTGCTAGTTCTGCTATGAATATTCCGCTGTGATTCCTGAATTTTTTATAGCCTGCCAGTTCTCCTGTTTCAACTTCACTTGTGAAATAAACTGTTTTGCCATCAGGTGCCAGGCATAACGGACCGTTATTGAATTTATTACTTCTTTCACTCTTTAATGCTATCGGTTTACTGAATGCTGAAGTGTCTTTTTTTACTGCCAGGTAAATATTATAAAGACGGCGTCCATCAAAAGAAGTACGGTCTTCAAAAGCGCTGAATCGCCTGTCGGAACAGAAAATTATGCCATCTTTTATGATAACCGGAGATATACTGTTAAACCCTTTTATATTAAATGACATCCTTTTAACCTCATAAACAGAAGGCTGCTGTGCCCTTGTTTGTAAAGCCGAAACCAGAACTATGGTTATGATATATAAAATCCTCTTCCGCATTCTTAAAAGTACCTTGGATTAGCAGCGCTCACTTTATATCCGAATTCGTATCGTAAAATAAATTCACTGGATCCTTTTGAAAAAGTGCTCATCCTTCCGACCGGATAGTCATAGGAAAAACCGATCATGAGCTGTGGATTAAGCTGAACCTGAAGAATCCCTACAGCGACTTGTTCCGATGTTCTCCATGATCCTCCCACCCAGATAAGATCCCCTAAAATAAAATTTCCGTTTATGTCAAACTGGGTTAGCCTTTTTGTCTTTTCCAGAGAATAA
>PLNF01000106.1 GCA_003141715.1 Bacteroidales bacterium
AGCTCACCGAAGGTAATCTCCATTCGCAGGTGGATGGCGGAAGGCAGAAGGGAAAGAAAAGAAGGGGAGATTGAAAGACTGAGGGACTAAGAGACTATTTGGACCAAAGCCCAGTGTCACTAAAGTAATGTGGAAACAAAAGAATGGAGAAAGCTTTAATCGCTAAAAGCCCCAGAGGGGCGAAATATTTGTAGCACAAAGGCCCCTCTAAGAGTAGGCGCCGGAGCTGAAATTTCTTAGATGCGATGAAATGAGTACCGGCGCAACGAAGGGCAAGGGCAGAAGGCGGTTGGCTAAAGGTTTTTCTTTCTACCTTCCGCCTTTATTTAAATCTATCCTGGTAATCCGGGTTCTCGTTCATAATCTTAACACTTTCCGGATAGTTTTCAATGAACCAAACAAGAAAAGTCGTTGGATCTATTTTTTCCGACAGCATTTTTTGTCGACGGAGTTGGCAGGTCTCTTTGAGATTGGGAGTATTAATCAATTCCGCAACTTTCTCTATTACTCCCTTTGAAGAACGAAAGCCATGAAGAAGTTGATATTTATCTTCCTGTTCGCGAAGCGTTCCTGTATCCAATGAATTTACATAAATGGCAGGAGTCCCCAGCATGGCGCATTCTGAAGCCATTGTCGCTCCTTCGGTAACCAGCAGGTGAGCATGCGCCATTACGTAATGAATCAGTTCCGGAGAAATATTAATCATATATTTATCAAAAAACGGATCTTTATTTTCTGCTTCTGTTGAGATAAATACTTTGTAATCTTTTTCAACTAACATGTTTACCAATTGTTTTTTTGTCGCTAAATCTAATCCTGAGTGGCCGACATCATGGCTGGCCTTCCACGATACAAAACGTAGCAATGCAAACTTTTCATTTTCAGATATCCCTAAAAGGGTTAAAATATCAGGATAGCTGACAATGTAATTTGGATGAAGGTAAAAGAGTTCTGAATAGCTGTTGAATCGAATCTGTTTTTTGCCAAAATCTTTTTGAAAACAAGAAGGATTTAAAAAAACTTTTGAGAATGGCTTATAAAAAAAGTGCCCGAACCGGGCATGCTCTGTATCATCAAGAACAATATGAGGGGTTCTTAATAACCATGAGGTTTGAGCCGCATAAGGAGATGCGAAGCTGATGAAGATATTGGGGTTGAACTTAAGAGCTTTGGAAAATAATTTGAAATCTGCAGCAAACATGTAAAATAATTTCCCGATAATGCCATCACTGCCTTTTCCTCTGCTGAAATAAGAAATTTTATACTTGTTGAGCAAATCAAATATTATTGATCTTTCGCGGGCAGAAACGAAAAAGGTATGACCTTTAGATTCCATTATTCTCAAGAAATTTTTAAAATAATGCACGTGAGCCGGATGTCCGATATCTATAAAAATCCTCATTTGATTAATCCACTCTGTTTTGACTTTCAATAAAAATGGATGGTGTGAAGGGCAGTATTTTCTTAATACCTGATATTGATAATTTATTGAATGTTTTTAACAATTTCATATAAGAAGGATAATCATAATAATATTTATTAGGTTTTGAAAAACACTCCTCAAATTCCTCATTTGTCATTTCCAGTTTTTTCAATACATACTCTTTATCATATTGCATTTCACCTGCATTGTATGGATCTTGTTTCAATTCATCCAAAGCCTGGTCTCTTGATATTTCGTCATTCATCACCAGCGCTGAAAGGGTTATTACTCTCTTATCAATACCAAACTTTTGAGGTAACCAATATGATATTGCAAACCTGGTAAATATGTTCTCATGATGGTGGCCGCCATAATACTCCCACCCATATTCATTTTTAAGGAATTCCTGGGCCTTTCTTTTTTCATAATCTAAATAGTAGTAAGGACGCAACATCTTAATTTTTTTCAAATATCCAAATCTTATAAACTGGATGATCGTATAGTAAGGGAAAGAATTAAGTTTTATTTTTTCAAATTTTTTAAGGAGATACAATAATTGCCTGGCATCAGAATAGGTCCATTCTGTCGGCTGTTTACCTTCAGTTCTGAAATCGCTCCCGTTAAAAATATATTTTACTCTTTCTCTGTCGGCTACCTGATATAAAGCCGCTTTAATTGCGAGATCAGTCGGTCCGTCAATCCAGGGTAAAGAAGCTTTTATATATGCTCTGAGAACCGCTTTTACTTCCTCATAGTCTATTACAAAAGTTTCAAGGTCAATTTTTAAAGCATTTGTAACTTTTTTTATATTTTCTACTGCAGTCTTGCTGCTGAAACCATTGTCTAAATTAACTGCCAATGGTCTGAGTCCATACTTTTTTGCTAAATACAACAAATAGCAGCTATCAGTTCCTCCGCTAACACCAACAATGCAATCATATTTCTTATTCTTTCCATCCCTTTTTATCCTTTTTAACCATTCTTCCCACTCTGCTAAACCTTTTTCTCCACGGGGATAGAGTTCTATAAATTTCAGAAACATCTTTGCATAGTTTGATACTCCTTTTTCATCAAACTTTATCCCGGGAACAGTTTCGTCCCATAAACCTATAACACATCTCTGTTTCATCAGGAGCTTTTTTTAAATAGCTGTAGTATTGATTCTTTTTCCGGGTAGTTAACTAAAATCGCGTTGCGTTCTCCATGATAAATAAACAGGCTGCCCGCAGCAAGTCCGTTTAATGAAACTAAAGAATTAAGTTCAATAATATGTTCCCATTTACCGGCTCCTCCAAGGGAAACAACCGGGATAGTGACTGATTCAGCAACTTTCTTTATTAAATTGATGTCATAACCGTCCATTGTGCCATCGCGCTCAATGGATTGAATAATCAGCTCTCCAGCGCCTCTATCCTCCATGTACCTTGCATATTGGACAGGATTTGAAGCTAAAGATTTTGAGCCAGCCTTAATCCAAACTTTCTCTTTCCCCAAAAAATCTTTTTTAACATCGATACAAACTGTAATGGTGGATGATCCAAATGCATCAGCTGCTTCTTTAACAAAACCCGGATTTTCTCCGGCGATGGAGTTTAATATCACTTTTTCTGCTCCGGCTTCAATTATTTTTCTGATATCTTCAAGAGACCTGATACCGCCTCCCGCCGAAAACGGCATATTAGCCTCTTCCCCAACATTTTTAACAAAATCAACTGAAATTGTTCGATTTTCTTTTGTTGCAAGTATATCAATAAAAACCAACTCATCAGCCTTTAAATCATTAAAAATCCTTACAGCATTAATAGGATCTCCAATATAGCGGTGGTTTTTAAAATTAACCGACTTAACTAACCCTTTTTTTTGTAATAATAAAACCGGGATAATGCGGGGACGATACATTACGGTGATTGGTGATTGGTGATTGGTGATTAGTGATTTATTGATTTGATTAGACCCTGGAGCATTCGGGATATAGTGTTAAGTTTATCAATAAGATTTTCATTTTGGTTTTTTGAGATATATGAAAGTCTTTCTGAAATAATAAGTTGAGTTTCAAGTTCAGCGGCGCTTGAAAGGGAAATATAAAGAAACTGGCGAAATTCATTTTTGTGATTTCGTGCTGCCCCTTCTGCAATATTTGAAGGTATTGAAACTGCAGCTCTTCTCATCTGCGAAGATAAACCATAGGTTTCTTCTTTTGGGAATTTAGCAGTAATTTGATATAATTCCGTAACAAGATCAATTGAATAATTCCAAACGTCTAAATCTTTATGGGTTTTCATAACTTTAGTGATTTGTGATTAGTGAATAGTAATTGGTGAATAGTAATTGGTAATTAGTGATTGGCGACAAAACCTTTATTTTTTAAAAGAGAAATTTTTAATGAAAGAGTGAATATTATTAAGGGAAACCAGTTACCAATTACTAGTTACAAATCACCATTCACAAATTAACAAAATTTCTCAATAGCATTTCCCCGGCATCATGGCTTTTTTCAGGATGGAATTGTACGCCAAAAATGTTTTCTGTTTGAAACACAGAAGTAAAAGAAAAGTCATAGTTAGTTTCGGCTAAAATATCATCCGGATTATTGCATTTTACATGATAGCTATGAACGAAATAGAATTCTGAATCCAAAGTTATCTTTTCAAATAATGAAGAATCTCTAACCGGCATTATCGTATTCCAACCCATATGCGGGACTTTGTATTTTGTTATATCAGAGACTTTAAATCTTATGACATTTGCATCGATCCATCCAAATCCCTCTGCATCGCCTTCTTCACTGTGTTTTGCCATTAATTGCATGCCAAGACAAATACCTAGAACTAACTTCTTTTCCATTAAAACCTGCTCCGTAAGCAGATCCCATAATCCTCTCTTTTTAATTTCTGAAACAGCTCTGGCAAAGTGACCAACTCCGGGTAAAATTATTCTATCACTTTTTTTTATCTCTTCCGGATCCGATGAAATTATTGATTTTACTCCTATTCTGTCCATCTTTCTCTTAACAGACTTCAGGTTGCCCATTCCGTAATCAATAATAGTGATCATAAAAGGAAGTGACTAGAGTGACTAAAGTACTTAAAGTTTTAAAGTTTTACCTGCTGAGGTAAAAATTGCAAGCAGTTCATTTGCTTCGGCAAGAAGTTCTTCAGTTTTGTTGTTTTCAACCCAGTTTAACTCATGGATTATCTCTAACCAGTACGCTGTCTCACTTGACTCACTTTCACATATTTTTATTTTACTAAAGAAATCTGCTTTGCTTCTGGCTCTGTTAGCTTCTCTATAGTTTGCTCCTATGCTTGTTCCGGATTTTGTAAATTGATTCCTAATGACTTTCCCTTCCGTAGTATTTGGTAAAGCCGCGGATAATCTTATAACACAAATTGCAAACTTTTTTGTTCTGTTTTCTAGCTGCCTGCCAAACTCTTTATTATCCATTTCTCTAAACTTTAAATATAATTAACTTTAACTCACTCTAAGCACTATTTACTTTAGCTCACTTTAAGTACTTTAAGTACTTTATTAACTTCTTCCCTAATCAATAAAAGTTCTGAACCATAGTTCCAGATTTATCCATTTCCAAAATTCCGGATTGTATTTATGATAATTCTGAAACGATTTAAATTCTTTTTTACATTGTTTAACATCAAAATAACCCCTTCCTTTAAATGAGTCAGATTCAATGACATCTTCGAGAATAGCCTGAAGTTTCCTATTTTTAAACCAATCTGATTCAGGTGTGGAAAAACCTACTTTATCTTTTCTCATCCTGATCTTTTCCGGTAATATTCCTTTTAGTGCATTTCTCATTATCACCTTAGTGTATCCATTTTTGATATAATTTTCTGTTGGGATGGATAATGTTTTTTCTACCAGATTATGGTCCAGAAACGGGAATCGGGTTTCTAAAGAAAACTGCATTCCTGTTTTATCTGCCCATAACAAATTATGCTCAAACTTATATTCAAAATGATTTATTAAAAATTCTTTCAGGCTTTTTGATTTATAAAAATCATCAAGCAGGGAATTACTTTTATTGTAAAAATTATTATAAAATGCCTGATCCAGGAAATCATGCTTTTTAAAGTGTCTTAAAGAGCGTGGATTAATCGAAAAGACTAATGTTTTAAGACCATAAACCGATCTTTGTGTTCTTATGTATTGAAATAATTCATTCAAAAACTTTCCCCAGGAATTACTATTGACAAGATCTCTGAAATAGTATCCGTAAAAATAATGATAGCCAGCCAATAATTCATCGGCTCCCTGACCATTTAAAAGTACAGTACAATGATTTTTCGCCAGCTCCATCACCTTATATTCCGCATAAATTGAGGTCGTTGGAACAGGTTCTGACAAGGACATAATGAAATTATTTAAATCTTCCAGCAATGTATTATCGGATGGAAAGGTATAATGGATCTTAAGATTTTTCTCTTTGAATTCAGCAATGTATTCCGATTCATCACCTTTCTGGCCCTTCTGGTAGACAGCCGAAAATGAGTGTAAATCAACATCCTGCTTATTATTCAGCACAAGTGAGGTTATTGCTGAAGAATCCAATCCGCCACTCAGGCATGTACCTACCGGCACATCGCTTCTTAACTGAAGATTTATGGAATTCTTAAATTCTTCGAGGAAATCCTTTTCATTAAACCGAAAGGATTTATATTGAGAAATCTGATCAGGTAAATTATACCAGCGACTTATATTGACTAATCCCGATTTAACTTTCAGAGTATGCCCATGCTGAAGTTTTTGTATGCTTCTGAAAAATGTTTTCCCGCTGTGATTGGTGCGGTTAAAAACAAGGTAATCAAAGATAACTGAATTTTCAGGTTCCCTTTTATGCTCTACGATCTTGAGTATCGGAGGAATGTCAGAAGCAAATATAAACTGATTTTGATCCTGATAATAGTAAAAGGGTTTGATTCCGAAACGGTCTCTTGCTGCAAAGAATTCGTTTGTGGTAGTATCTAAAATGGCAAAAGCGAACATGCCATTTAGTCTGTCTAAACAGTGTTCCCTCCATTTCATATAAGAAGCCAGCAACACTTCAGTATCGGAGTTGCTGGTGAATAGATAAAAATCTTTCAGCTCCTCTCTGAGTTCAATATAGTTGAATATCTCTCCATTCAATACAATAACATATCGCCCATCTTTTGAAACCATCGGTTGATGACCGGCAGAGGACAGATCAAGAATGCTTAACCTTACGAAACCAAGTCCTATGTAATCTTTAGCAAACACACCTTCATCATCAGGGCCGCGATGCTTCATAGTCCTCATCATAAGATGAAGCTTTGACTCATCTACAGGTTGTTTGTTCAGGTTAATGATTCCGCAGATTCCGCACATTTAGATTGACATTACTTTCTTATACACTTCAAAAACCCTCCTGGCTATTGTTTCCGAATCTAATCCTAATTCGATTATTCGATCCCGGCCATTAGTTTGACCTTTCGTCTCGCTAAAATCCAGGGCTTTCTTTATATTGATTATAACATCTTCCGGGACAGACCCCGTAAGATAGCATCCTTCTGTCTTTCCGAATATCCATTCAGAATCTCCTACTTTTGTACTGACGATCGGACGATTACAGGCCATCGCTTCTTTCAAAAACTGGCATGAGCCCTCATTATATGATGTAATTAGTGCCAAATCGCAGGCATTCAATAACAGGTTGACTTCTTCCCGTGTAAATCCGCTTAACTCAATTAGCTCAAGGTTGTCAAAATGAAGACAGGCCTTCTTAGCCAAAGGGTAATTCTTTATTGGGGTTAAGAAAGAAGAGGAAAAAAGAACATATCGTTTTGAAGGAGAAAGGATCAATTGTTTTCGGGCAACAGCTTTATCCATCGGATAAAAAATATCCAGGTTTACCTGGCATGGTATGACATCAGATTTAATCGGTTTAGCTTTGATCTGGTTTGCTATATCACTGGTAACAAAAATCGAATGATTATCTCCAATGTGTACTATTCCTGAAAGAATTTTATTCCAGTTCGGTTTTGAATTATTTAACGGATGCAAAGTATTAATATCATTCCCGTGAAAAGTTGTTATCAGTGGCTTTCTCCCTTTTGTCAGAAGTGAAAGTAATCCGGACAATCCATAATGTGCATGGATTATATCAGGTTGATAAGATCTTATTTTGCTTTTTAACGTTTTTACATTCTTAAGGTATCCTGAAAACCCCCTGCCCAGCACATTATAATATTCAAATTCTATTCCTAATTTTTTGACAGATTCAACCTGCTCCTGAACAAAAGGAGAAACTTGTCCGGCATTACCGCTGCTGACAATCAATATTTTCAACTATTTGTAAATAAACGGATACAATTGGGATTGGACTAATATTCTCCACTCGTTATCTTTAAGAGAATTTCTGATAGTTTCGGAATTAAAAGTAGGTCTTAACTCAAAGCAAGTCTTCAACGCTTCTGCAAATGAATGAGGATTATCTTCACAAAGAATTCCGTTAGTCTTATTTATTATTCTCCTGTTTTCATAAGTATCAGTGGCAATAGTGAATAATCCTGATAATGCATATTCAAATATCTTAGTTGTTGGTTGAATATCAAAATACTTTGTTATGGGCACATATGCAACACCAAAATTGTGTGTTTGAAAATATGGTGCCAATTCTTCATAATTTTTAATTCCGTCATAAGAAATAAATGACTTTAAATTACATTTTAAAATGGTATCTGTTATTTCTTTTTCATCCAAAGGGCTGCCGTAGCCTACAATTGTATAAGTCAAATATGGTTTATACTCAGGATAATTTCTAAGAAAAATCTCAATACCTTCTATTGTTTGATTTATTTTTCTTGCGAGACCGCCAACATATAATAAGCTCACTGAACTAAAGTCGTGAATCCCAGAATAATAAATCTCTGAACCTAGTGGCATTNNTGCATTATAATCGTTTTCTCTCTTCTGATATGCAACCGTTTTCTTAAACTTTCAGATAAAATTAATACCTTCGGATAAAACATATTCTGAACATAAAGAAATGTATTTTCAAGGATCCGATAAATACTAAAATGTGCTAATGAGCCTGTACGAATATCTAACAGTTTTAGCTTCGCTGAACAAAATAAGGCAAGTATGAAACTAAAATTAAAGTATACAACAAACAATGCATCTGGCTGTAATTCTTTAGACCGTGAGACTGAAATGCGAATAAAGTTTATTACCCTTCTTGACTTATTTTTAAGGAAAGGAACATACAAAACCCTGACCCCTTCCATAATCATTTTCTTAAAACCACGATCATAACAAATGTATTCAATTTCAAATTTGTCCTTTAAATATTTACAATAATAATAGTGCCCGCTGGAGTAGCCGAACTGATTGCCATTCACAAACAGAATTTTTTTTTTGCTATTCATTATCTTAATCCCTATATCAGTAAAGGACTACTTAATGCTTGATTTTCAGTTTGCAGAAGTTAGTTTCTTTTCACTTAATTGTAATAGAATCAATTTTCTGTTTTTTACTTCAGTTGAATTTTTAATTGACTTTATTGATTCCCACTTATCACCCATTAATAATTTTAGTTTGATAAATGTCATATTACCATATGTTAGCCCTATTCGTGGTAAACTATATATGTCATCAGAGGTAGTCATAAATTTAGATTCAGAAGAAAATGCCATAGAAATATAATTTTTTTGAAGATAAATTATTTCTCTTTTGCTAAAATCCAGATCTGGAATACCATTTGGATATGCGAAATGCTTGATATTAATACCTAAAAGTTCCTGAAGCATTTTTATGGAATTGGTTATTTCATGATAACTTATATCATCGGTTTCATTACTTAAAATCGGATGGTTTAATGTATGAGCTCCGATAGTAACTAATCCTGATTCTTGAACCTCAATTGTTTCGGTTAAAGACATGTTTTGAGAAAATCTTTTTTGAGATTTTGTTTCTGCACGATAAATAGATATGATTCTATGTATTTCTGATATAGGCAAGCACTTGAAAACGTTTAAATGGTTTATGTTTCTAATAATTTCTATTTGAATATTCAGCTCTTCTGACAAAATCCGTTTAATTATTTTCTCATTGTAATCGCTAACTTCCTGAAACCAGAAATTGTCACCGGAAGTAATTATAGATGGTGATACAAATATTGTAGCCGGAACATGATACTTTTTTAATATTGGAAAAGCTATATTATAGAATGACTTTTCCCCATCGTCAAATGTAATATGGCATAGATTTTTCATTACAACTTTGTTGGGAAAGGCCATCTCCAGGCATTCTGAATCTACTAATCTATAATTCGACTTTAAATAGGTGATTACCTTTTCAAACCAGCTTCTATTTAATACATTATGAAAAGTTAGGATTANNTAGGATTAAGCTTTTATTCATAAGTGTATTATAAAATAGTTATACATGTTGAAATCTAATACTCAAAATATCAATAGATTCTTTCAAAATCATTGTCTATCAGTTCCCAATTCCATTCAACATTTCTTAACCTGTTTAATAATTCAGGATTTTTGGAAAATATTGCAAACCGCGGAAATCTTACAAGGGACTTTAGTCTTTTTCTAAGGTAGTTTGATAGATTTTTTTGTGTAGTATAGAAACGAATATATGAATATTCACTCTTCATTCCGTATAATGCTAAATAGCATATCATAGTCTTAATTGCAGAATAATTTAAAATATCAGTGACCCATAATATGTCAATATATGAGCCATGGTTATGGTTGAATAGAATCAAAGCCATAAAGTCCTTTGTACTAAAAATGTGATATTTGGCCTTATCCGGCGAATTTAAGACTCTCCAATTTATAAAATCTTTATCTCTTACAGGTTTGACAGCATTTATAGAACAAGTTGCAGTTTTAGATTTGTTGTATAATTTAATAAAATCATTCAGAATATTTTCATGCAGGAGCTCAATCTTATAATTGACATTAGAAGACAAATTTATCTTATAAATACAATAAAGAAAAGGCTGAGAAATATAATTCAATATTTTGCATAAAAGGGGTGGTAATCTTTTAGTAACTCCTGGATAACTAAATGGCGCCATAAAGTTAATATGAAGAAAAGTATTTGCTGATTCTATCCATCCCAGTTTTCTGAATACGGTTATTGACATATCATTACAGGACAAAGCTAATTGTATGTCTGAGAATTCTGAATATTTATTTGTAATCAGGGTACCTAGTCCTTGACGATGAAAAGACGGTAATACAGCAAAATCAATATACCATGCAGCTGTAAAGGATTCATCATCAAGTAATACTTTAAGGGGAATCATTCCGGCATGCGCAATAACCTTGTCACTTGCAACAATAACTATCGGGATTTTGTTATTGAAGAAATACGAGCGGTTTAACCATTTGAAATTATTAATAAGGGCCTTATGTCTATTAGGATATACTTCATAATAAAACTCTTTCAACATTACATTGCTTATATCACATGCAGATTGAAATTGCATCTCTGACATGCTCAACGATTTTAAACTCATTTATTTGACGTTACATTTCCCGGTTTGAAAAAAGTTCTATTTCAAATTTTGGTTATTAATAACCTCATTTGATATCCATACTAAAAGATTCAATAAAAGCTAAGATTTATTATAATTTAAAACAATATCTGAAATCCGGGAAGGTTTATCAGATGAAATAATCAATTCAAATCCTGTGCAAGTTTTACGATATACTGCTCCTTCAACTGGCGAACCAACATCTTCGTTGGAACCTTCAATTAAAATCCCATCAGGCAAAAGAGATTCGTAGACGTTATCCAGGACAGCATTTAATTGCTCAGGATTAAAGTAACCAAAATGCAATATATTCATCGCCCTGATTACATTATATTGGTAATGAGACTTTTCAAAAATATTATAGTTCAGCAGCTTATTTTTGTCGCTTTTATCCAAAAGTGATTTAAAGCCATAATCAACAACAGGCAATGTTTTTCTAAATTTTAATTGCTTCCCGATTATCAGTTTATAGAATTTCCTTTTAAAATAGGCTTTTAGTAAATTGTTGAGAAAATACAATTTCCCTTCTTTTCTGGCATAGTTCCATACGAATGGAGGGACTGTTATTTCAATAATATTTAAGTTATCATCTGTGACTATATAAGAGCTTGACTCAGATTTTTTTTTATGAATAGTATAAGATATAATTAAATCTGAGGCATGATATTCAACATCGTGAAAATGGTTTTGAATCTTTTCAAGAAAGTAATATGATGCCCGTCCATCAGAAATTGCCATATCATGTATTCTTGGAGAAGATATTTCTAAATTTTGAATTATTTCTATAACCATATCATCAAAAGAATTGAATCTGTTGCGGTAGGTTCGCTTAATTACATTGTTGCTTGAATTAAAACGATTTAAAACTATTTCAGCATATCCCTCTTTTAATTGAGAATCATATACTTGATTTAATTGAGAGTAAACTTCAATTGAAATGTTTTTTTCTTTCCCAAAAACATCTTTCAGGGCTGCCGGATTAAACTGCCTGAGGTTGTAAATTCCTGTTCTTATCATCCGGTTTTAGACTTATGTATTTTCTATACAATTTCTGTTCATACTGAAGGTTTGAATAAATTATAATGAAAAAAAACAAAACAAAAAGAGATTGAGTTCTCAAAATCAAACCACTGTAAAAAAAATAATCCCAAAACATTAAGAGTGCTATTGTAGTGCGAATCCGAGTCTCTTTAATCAACCCCAATATTGAAATAATAAGTAAAATGGTTATTAACACACCAACAAAACCTGAAGATATATACGATTGAAAAACACCTGTAACTGCCCCCTTACTGTTTACTCCATATTTCTCATCATTAAACTGTTCATAATCGGTTGTATAGACTTCCTGTAAACCAGAGCCCCAATAATCGCTAAAGGAAAGAGGCTGTTTATTAAATAGTTTACCAACGAGCAATAACGTAGCGCCCCCTCTGCCCGTTCCTAATTGAATGTTGGATGTTCCTGTGGCTTCCCCAAAACTATAGATTTNNAAGATCAAAGCTACCGCCTAGTTTGCCTTCTTTGTTTAGCGTAGGATTTAGTCTGACACCTGCATAAAAAATAAGTGGAATTAATGGGATATAATTTATCAGATTACTAATTTTTAATCTTTTTGGTATATAATACAGAAACAGAATAACAATTGTGGGCAAGATAAACCATATAGCTCGTTTTAAACTGGCAAACCCAACAAATATTAGCAGAAAAATATAATACCAATCTTTTCTTTTAAAATCACCCTGCTTATACAACCACATCAGTATAAAACCCAAAACCGGTACCATTGTAGCCGCACCCCCGCCTATATATGCCATTGAACCAACAGGGCTTTCCTTTAAGCCAACAGTTAGAATTTTCACGGCAGTTAAAAAAACCTGAATTGTGAGTAATGAAAAAAACAGCTTCCTAAAATTAATAAATGTACCCGGGCTTTTGATCAGAATACGTTTAAATACAAAGAAAAGGCAGATTGGTGTTATATATTTACCATATTGACTAAAAACCAATTTGAAATAGTCTCCATTAATAATAGCTGAATAAAGAAAAGAAACAGAGAAAATTACAAAAACAAATAATAAAAAGCTTTCTCTCTTATTCAATCCGGATAGTCCGTTATTCTTTTGCAAAATGTACAATGAAAGGAGAACAACTATTATTTTATAAGGATTTTCAATTCCTTTACCATAAAATGATGCAAGACCGGAGTAAAAACAAAGAATAATTAAAATTTTTATCGTATTATTTTTATTTTTAAAAATGATGTATAAAAAGGTCAATAAAACAATATACCAGTAAATGGCTTCTCTTTGCATTTCAACTAAAACTTGATACTATTTTCAAAATTTAAAAGATACAGATATACACTATTTGCTTTTTTTAATTCCCCTATTTACCTAAGATCAAATAGTTCTGAATTCTGCCAGAATTTCATACCATGGATCATCATATTCTGTTATTCTTTCTCTATAATTCACGTAAGTTATTTTATAACCTAAATTTGAAAGTAAATCAACACATTTTTTATGAATGCCTGGGACCTGACAATTATGGGTAGATAAGAAAATAACAGGCCTATGATCCATTATTAAAGAATTTGCGCCTAACAAAACTTTATATTCAGCACCTTCAACATCGATTTTTATAAGCTGCGGTGGCTCTATTTCTTTCAAGATTAATAAATTATCTAAAGTAACTGCTTCCACTTCGATTGTTTTCCCTTCTAGAAAAATCGGAGATTCAGGACATATTGTATTCGCGACATTATTTACTGAATTTGAAAATGAAACTTTCCCTGTCTTATCTGATACCGCTGATTCAAAGATAATCAGATTTTCAGCATTATTTAGGGTTTTATGCTGTTTAAGAATTTTAGTATTTTGAGGAAAAGGTTCAAATGCATAAACAATTCCTTTAATACCAACTGACTTAACTGCAATTAGAGAATAGTAGCCAATATTTGCTCCAAGATCATAGACTACATTACTCTTTTTAGCGTATTCGGCAAACAATTCGGCAACCTCTTTTTCATAGGTACCCATCCAATATTGCGAATAACCTGAACGATACACCCATTTGATTCCTTTCAAAACTCCGAAATAAATTTTCCGGTAAGAATTATTCGGAGTAATTAATAATAGAATTTTCCTTATTATTCTAGATTTCAATTTTTTCAAGAACAATAATTTTATTCAGAATTGCCTGTCTCTAATGGCTCGCTAATATACCTACCGAAGTCTGGCAGTCTGATTAATGTAAATTTGATTATTCATTAATTTTAAACTCAATAATCAGATATAAAAGTTAGTTTAAAGTTCTTTTCTTAAATCAATAATATTTGCAAAATAATCAATATACATCTAGCAATTTTTGACACATTTTTTTTGCTTCAAACCGTGGTTTTACTATCATGTTGTAATTTCTGGCCCTTTCAAGAAATTCATTATAGTTTGCAATCAAATCAATTATAAAGTTACTATATTCATGAGGATTATTATTGCCCAACAATCCGTTCTCTCCATGTTTAATTATTTCGGGTAAACCCCCAACATTGCTAGCAATTACAGGTAAATCAAGAGAAAGAGCTTCAATTGCTGCTATGGGCAAGGCTTCAGACCGGGAAGGCATAAAAAGCATATCAGCAGATTTGAAGTAATTCAAATGCAAAGGTGGAGTGACAAATCCAACCAATTTAAAAAAATGCTCAAGTCTATATTGCCTGATCATTGTAACAAAATCACATTGATCGGACAGATGCCCAAGAACAACCACATGAAAACTGTTTTTAAAAATTGATTTATTCATCAGATCTACAGTTTCAACAAGTATATCATATCCCTTAACATATTTTGAACCACCAACATATAAAACTTCAAATTCATTAGTTCTTTTTGCAGGTCTGAAATACGGATCATTATTATCATAGTCAATGCCATTGTAGATTATTTTAAAATCATTAATGGATATGTTTTTGGACTTATATAAATTGTAATTATATCGTGAAACAAAAATCAGTTTATCTACATTACTGAAATCAATTTTTGATAGCGGTACTAAAGGTTTTAACAGTTTATCTTCAATTAGTCCAAATGCACCATGCACAGTATGGAATATCTTAATATTTGTTTTTATCTTTTTAATATATAATGAAGAGTAAAGGGCATAATCCAGGTGGGAATGGAGTATTTCAATATTATTATTTCTAAGATAATCAGCAATTTTTGCAGATTTAAAACGAATTATAAATGGAATTAAACTATAAACCCTGTTATTAAGGAGAAATCGGACAACTCGATATTTCTTCTTCGAATGAATAAAAATGTCTCCAATATTAAGAACTCTACTATCGGGAATTATACTAGCATAATAGGAAGCAATTTCGTTGTTGACTATAAGATAGATTGAATCATATTTACTTAATCCTTTAATGGTTTGCCAGACCACCTGTTCTGCACCTCCCATCCCATCAGAAATAAGATATATAGCTACACGTTTCACCTGGAAAATATTTTAAAAACCTTATTTACAATTCTGGTTGAGAAAGTGAAAATATTACGTAAAACCGGGCTTTTTTGATTATGCTGAAGGAAAATAAATGTTGAGTGAGGTTGGAGTAACTGATAATCATTAATAAAGTACGGAAAGTACTTTTGAAGCACTTCATCCCGCTCTCTAAGACTGATATGGAAATTTTCTGTCTGTGAACTTATTCCAGAGTTATCAAATACAGATATAGTTACGTTTATTGCCTTATAACTTAAGTGATTTAAAAAAAGTGCTTTAATGAAAAATTCCCAATCGGCAACAATCCTGAGATTTTCATTATAATATCCAACCTTTTTAAAAAGAGAAATTCGAATAAGTGTTGCCTGATGCAAAATGGTGTGCTGAAAAAATGTGTAAAACGAGATATTTTCAGGAGCTTTCACGAGTTGAGGTTTTTTGTTATTTCTGTTAACAAAAGCGTTGCCTGTAATGATATCAGCTTTAAGGTTCTGATTCACGATATCAGTTAGCACATTACTATTATAGAGTACGTCCCCGGAATTAACAAAAAGACAATATTCACCAGTTGCTTTTTTGATGCCTTTATTCATTGCACTATAGATACCGTGATCAGTCTCACTAACACAATAATTTATTTTTTTGCAATACTTTTCCAATAATTCTTTTGAACCATCCGTGGAACCTCCATCGATAACAATGTACTCATATTGTTGATAATCCTGATTAATAACACTTGTTATGGTCTTTTCCAGACCTGAATAATTATTTAAATTAATTGTTATTATACTTAATTTCAATGTGAGAAGTTATTTTAGCAGATCATTCTAATCCTCATCAGATTCTATTTAAAAAACTTTTAAAATAAGAGTAGGGTATTTGTGGTAAAGGAGGAACACGGAATACCTTCTCATTTAAAAGATATTCATTAAGTTCTGCATCATTTTCGTAAATATTTAAACCATCGATATTATAGTAGCTTCTTGCACTTTCACAATTAATTAAGATAGGAATTCCGGCAATAAGCATCTCCGGAATTTTTGTGAGAGCTCCTGAACTGGCAACCTGATGTATAAGAACAGCATCTACCTCCGAAAGCATATCGTATAATTGATCATTTGACAGGGATCCGTAAAGGACAATATTTTCTGAATCAATAATTATGCTTTTTAGTTCTTCCGTTGAATATCCGGCAATTCCTAATTTATAATTGTCAGGTTTTGAATTAACAAACCAGTCAATTCTGTCAATCATTCCTAGTCGGGTAGGTATATTAATTATTGACCCAAGCATAAGCAATTTCTTAATAGCTTTTATTTCTTTCTTCCTGGTACGATGGGATCTTATATCCAAAAGACGATGATAAACATCACCAGCAGGGAAATAAGGCAAATATTGTGCATCGATACCAAATTGTTTCAGTAAGAGATTTTCTTCTCGTGATATAGTAAATACAACATCACAAACCTTGAGCATTGCCATTTCTTCCCACAACCATGAAGGGGATTTTTTATTTGTAATTTTGGAAAACTGTGAAGGGACTAATGATTCTAAATTATGGGGTAAGCCAATTACCTTGTATTTTAGTCTTTTAAAGTAAATAGGATATATATAGTTTTCTGGTTTAGTTCCTTCCCATAGGAAAATTGAGGTGTCAAATCTTGAGATTTTCTCAATGCTATTGATTATCAGGGCAGAATGGTAGATTCTCTTGACCATATTTAGAATGGAGCTGATTGATCTTAATCTTAATCCGATTTTAATATTAATTAGAACTGATAATACTAAATTCTTTAAAAATGCTAAAGAAATCTTTTGTTTAACTAAGCCGGGAACAAGAATATATTCAATATTATTAGCGGTCAATAAATTTGAGATCTGCGCAGTGCGTTTTTCTCCCCCATGTCCAAAGAAATCAGAATCAAATATTGCCTGGCGCAAAACCTTTCTATTCACGGAATAATCTTTTAATGTGCCTCTGGGACAAAATTCTTTTGGAAATTGAATCGTAATTAATTGTGCATAAGTTCAATATCCTAAAAATTGTCCAGAAGAGCAAGTACTTTTTCATCCGCTTTACAGCATGAATATAACCGGTTTGATAATCTGCAAGAATGCGAGGTGGGATGAGCTCTTTCAATCCTGATAGGTTTTCCCTTGTATAATATTCAGAAACAGAGCCTGAACGACCATCAATATTATATAATGTTACAGCTACATCCAAATACCTGAATGTGACATTATTTAGTACTATAGTTTTTAGTGTAAAGATCCAGTCTGAAATAATTTTGAATTTTTCTTCATATAGACCATACCTGGTAAAAAGTGATCTTTTAATAAATGTTGCCTGATGATTTAGTGATGCCACAAATAGATCACTTAATGTTATATCTGAGGATGTAATTTTAGAAAGTAAGTGTGTTTTTTTATTCAGTTCGGAAAATGCTATAACAGCTCCCGTAACGATATCTTCGGTGATATTAAATGAAAATATATATTTAAGGATCTCCTGATTAATCAAATAATCGCCACTATTTAAGAAAAGACAATATTCTCCGCAGGCTCTGTTTATTCCCTTGTTCATTGCATTATATATTCCATTGTCCTTTTCACTAACCCAATAAGTAAGTTGATTTGAAAAGGAATTAATGACTTGCAAGCTATTATCAGATGATCCACCATCAATTATTATATATTCAAAATCTTTGTTTGTTTGATTAAGAACACTAATAATTGTCTTCTCCAACCCATTTGCATTATTAAGATTTACCGTGATAATAGAAAGTTTAAGCATATTCAATTATCTAGATAATACTTTTGAATACACATCATGTGTTTTATTGGCAGTATCTGTCCAGGAAAAAAGCTTCATCCTCTCGCAACCTTTAATTATTAAGGATTCTCTAACATTTTGGTCAAGAGCAATTCTTTCGACAAGCTTACAAATATCCTGCTTGCTTTTAGGATCAAAATATAAAGCAGCATCCCCTGCTATTTCATTAAAGCAACTTGAATCAGACAAAAGAACCGGACAGTTAGAGGCAAATGCTTCAAGTATAGGCATTCCAAATCCCTCATAAAGGCTTGGAAAAATGAAAGCAACAGCATTCCGATATAATATTGTCATTTCATTCTCACTCGCGAAATGCTGAAAGATTCTATTGCTAATATTCAAGGTATCTATCATTGACTTTTCATCTGAAGTCAATGGAAGTCCCGCACAAACGATAGAAAGATCATTTTTCTCCAAAATGTCAGCAATAGAATTAAGCAAAAAGTAAAAATTCTTATAGCCTCTTCGATCGCCAACATAAAGCAAATACCTGTCAGGTAATTTAATATTTAGTTCTTCTTTAGAATTGAATCTTGTTATCCCATGATGAATAACAGTTATCCTTGATTCATCAATGCCATAATATTTTAAAAGATCTGATTTAGTGTTATTTGAAACAGCAATTATGTGACTCGCATTATTAATAAGCTTCCTTTTTTGCTGACCTGTAATGTCTGAAGGTGGAAAAAACTCTGGGAATAATTCATATATTAAATCATGAATCGTAATGACAAAAGGCTTCTTTATGTGATCAAGAAAATATGGATTATAGTAGGTTGGATGAAAAACATCATAATCTTCCTTTTCAACCAGAGATAGAGAACTTAGTAAATTTTCTTTATAGCAATCCTTAACTTTTTGTGGAAAAAGCTTTGAATATAAATTAGTAATCCTCCCCTTACCGATGAAATTACTGTCTTTTAAGAACCCTATCTGAAAATCCTCAAGAGGATCAAAAGGTAAATCCATCATTTCAAGTATATGAATATTATTGGTGTATTTCAATCCAATTTCAAAAACTACATCCGGACTGAAATGTGTCATAAGCTCTATAAAATATTTTGATATACCACCATATTTTTGGTTCTGAAATACCTGGTAATCGTATAGAATCCTCATCTAGAAAGTAGAAAAGTTAGGTGGAATTATTTTATCATTGACATTACTATGAAGATGCCATTTCATCTAATAATTGTCGAAGTTTTAGTAAAGGAATAGTTAAATTACATCCATTACCTTCTAACTGAAGATCAGAGTCAGGATCTCCAAAAAGATAAAAGTACTTATGTTTAAGAGCATCAGCCAAGTGCCAATAACATTGATTATGATAGATCTTATTTCTTCTGAATTCAAGAATCTTACTTCCCGGAATCATAAAAATCATATTGGTTAACCCCGCACCATGCATAGATATCATGATATTAGCCTGACTGCAAATGCTAATTTGATCCTCTAATGAAAGAATGCCAAAATCAAAAATCTCGTACCCCTCCGAAATTAGCAATGATACTACATCAGTCTCATTTAATACTTTCCTGTAACTTGCTTGTCCCCTAGTAATATATAGTTTCCTATAAATCTGCGCTTTATGATGTTGAATTTTAGAGTCTAATTTTTTCTTTATTTCCTTCAGGACCTTATCATTTATATATCCTGTAAGAGCTACATGGTTAATGAAATGAAGCTTGTTTGAATAAATTAATTCAGTCGGTTTTACATATATAATATCCCTCGGAATTAAGTCTAAGAGATTGAGTAACGCCCTTCCTGTATTCTTTATATAGACATTTTCAGGCAGAATCAAGATATACTGATTTAGTTCTTTTTTAAGAAGGAATAATCGCGATAATACTTCTGTAATCCAATGATAATGATTACCACTCCAGGCATCAAATGCTATCAGATATTTTCTATTATTATCAAGAGATTTTATCTTTAGCTTTCTTATTTCATTTAATGTTCTTTTTAAGGAATATTGTGACCTGAGCTTTGGTCCTACCAGTGAAGATTTTACCAAGTGAAGAAATGAATTATAAATGATCCCTTCATATGTAACAAAACAAAAATATAAACTTCTGAAATCAACATTATATGTCTCATAAGAAAATTCACTTAGGCAGTAATTCAAATCCCCATTAATATAATTGACAGGTAGATTTCTTTTAATTGTGTATTTTGCTAATAAAATATCTTTTCTATCCGGCATTTCTACTATCAATAAAAATTGCAGTAATTCCACAAATTGCAAACAATGTATAATTATTAGCTATTAAGAATAAATATATTTCGTTATCGCAAAAATTCTTATTATCATAACTAGGCATTTCGACAAGGAGCATTTTAGGTCGGTAAAGTTCCCAATTGTTTGATCTTAATACCAGGAAATCCATCCCTTCACAATCGATGCTCATTAAATCAATAATTAAGCTATTGGGTTTATAAACTGAAATAATTTCATCCAAAGGTCTTACTTCTATTTGTAATGTTTGTTCTATAAAGAAATTCTCCTTTTTTGACCATGTTGTTGCATGGTCAGACATAAATGTACTAACTGCAGGATTATTGAATTTATAAAATGTTAGCATATCATTTCTATCGGAAACACCAAGATTTAAATTTAAATCCCGCTTACGTATAGATTGGAAAAGATTAAAATATTCTGGATTGGGTTCAATATTAATACCTTTCCAACCTTTTAGATATAAGGCATGTGTATTTGAGTATTTAATGGGGTGGTATGCACCAATATCTATATAAAATCCATCATTTTTATTCTCAAAGAAGTTCTGAATTATTATATCCTCTCCTTGTTGAGAAAAACTTATTTTAAATTTATTTGACTCAATATAGATCTTTTCAATACTATATTGTGAAATTATTTTAAGGAATTTATAAGGTATCAAGTTTAAGCATGCTTTTTTTATTATTTGTTTCATATATTTCTATACCGTAATATTTGATCCTTTACAATTCGATTTTTTACCAGAACTACGTTTTGATTTTGGCATACACTATTTGGAGAAACTGAAAATATCTCACTATAATGTTGTTGAATTATTTCTTTTAAAAATAAATAGATTATTAAGGCCTAATTGAAATTTGATTGTATGAATCAACGTAAAATTGGGTTCACAAAATATCTTGAATACTTCGTTTGGATTAAAACCGTAATGTTGTTCATCTGACATCCCGTGTATAACTTTAAAAAATTTAAGGACATCTATAATTCTATCGACAATTTTAGATGGCACAGTAATTATTATTATGCCATCATTTGTTAACAAATCGTGGCATTTTTTTGATAAGATCTTCTGCTTTTCCGGGAGGATATGTTCGAGAACAGCAAGCATTGTTATCACATTAAAGTGATATGACGTTAAATCAACTTCTGTGTCTGGAAATGTATCTTTATAAATAACATAATTATTTGATCTAACTACATCAGTATTTAATAAGGGTTCGATACCTATACCATACTTTAATTTATATTCGATTTTTCTGAAAAAATAACCATCAAATGCACCTATATCAAGTATTGTTGATTGATACGGTACATGTTTGTCAGCTTTTTTAAACCGCCAAACTCGTAATAGTCTATCAAAATATTTCAAGTCTTCTGGTTTTTACTCTCTAATCCTAAAATACTAAAAAAGAAACTATAAATAATAATCTGAAAACCCAGAATAAGAAATGTAACAGCGGGAATAGCGGAACGTAATACTATTTGTGGTATTAATTCTTTAAAATCTGCATTATACCATATAAGAAAAGATTTAATTGTTAAAAATATTCCCATAAAGATTATGCAAATTCCAATAATTAAACCTCTTTCAAGATTTAAATATTTAAATATTGTGTTAAATCTTTTACTGGACGGAAGCAATCCATGAGTTACTGCATATATTTTTGTAAACGCAAAGAATGTAACTAATTGAAATCCTATTATTACCAATGAAGAACTAAATAATAGTGAATGAATGTCAAGAATAATGTGCCCAAGTTTAAATGGAGCTATTGCAAGTGTAATTGACAAAAGCAAACCAAATAACAATACTAATAAACCTGGATATAAGAATAGCCATTTGGGACTAAATATTAATAAGAAGCGTAAATGTCTCCAGCCATCTCGCCAGGGATTTAGATGAGGTTTTCTATCCCGGCCATCTTTTGATAGAGTTGTAGGGACTTCACTTATAGTCAAATTAAAAATTGCTGATTTCACAACCATTTCAGAGGCAAACTCCATCCCTGTCGTATTTAATCCTATTGAAAGCATTTTATCACGATAAAAGCCTCGGAGCCCACAATGAAAATCACCAACTTCTATCTTAAAAAACAAACGGCCAATAAATGACAAAACGGGGTTGCCAATATATCTGTTTAAGAATGGCATAGCGCCCTTTTCTATTCCTCCTTTGAACCTATTACCTATTACAAAATCTGTGCCTTCACGAAGTTTCTCTAAAAATGGAATCAGCTTAGAAAAATCATAACTATCATCAGAATCACCCATAATAACATATTTCCCTTTGGCAGCCTGAATACCTTTATATAATGCATTTCCGTATCCTTTTTCACTAATTTCAATTACCCTGGCTCCTAACTTTTTGGATATTTCTACTGATCTATCTTTACTTCCATTATCCGCTATTAAAACTTCTCCTTCAATTTCATTAGCAGATAAGAAATTAATAGCTTTCCGAATACAAGTCGCTATTGTCTTTTCTTCATTTAAGCATGGCATCAAAATCGTTAACTCCATATTATATGCTTTTTAACAATGTAAGTTTGCCAAACTTTAATCTTTTTGAATTATACCAATCAAGATTGCTGGCATCTTTTTCGAACACAATAATACAATCATAATCAGAAAAAGATTTATCTGTCAGACTTCGTATTTTATATTTAAGTTTGAAGGCGTTGAGTTTAACCCATAAAGAGTATTCGAGAAAATCAGGAGAAGTGAAAAGTGCTATTTTTTTAAAATTATATCTCTTAATAGTATCGATCATTGCATAAAATTGTGGGTCATTAGCTAAGTAACTTTTTTCTCTATCAAAGTATTTGAGTGTTGATATTATACCTTGAGATTTTAAGTATTGAAAAATACATTTTTTATCCGTTGTATTATTATTGTTTTTAATTACCCATTTATTATTTTCTTTAATATAGCCTTTAGTAATAGGGCAATTATAGTCAGTTGCAACTAAAGAATCAATTAGTGCAGTGTCTGAAAATCTATTTGGAATTGTTTCTAAAATTAATTTTATATGATTATTGAAATAATAAAAATTAAATAATGGCCTATATGTGCATAATGAAACATTAATAAATCCGGCCAAAAGAAAAAGATAAATTGTGGCTTTCACATATACAGATTTTAAACCGCTGATCAATATCGAGGAAAAAATAATTGTGGCAAAAAAAAGTGGCAATAAATACCTGCTTCTGCCTGGGTCCCATACCGGGAAAAGAAAAACAAATAGAATAAACGAGATAATACATAAAAACAAGATTTCTAATATGCCTTTATGTAATGCCCTTTTCTTATAAAATAGAAATAAACTAAAACAAAATAAAATACTATATGCCAAATTATTCGCAACATCTTCCTGATAATTGCGTACGAGAAGTTTATAACTTCCGTGATTTGTTTCATTTATATCTATTTTTAATATTTTTGAATGAAATTTTTCTATAAGAATTTCATTATTTCTGTTTATCAATTTAAATGAAGTAGAAAATTGCCATCCTATATATTTTGAAATTACAGACGCGGCTCTAATAAAAATATTTATTTGGCTCTTACCTCTCATTTCATCTACTATACTTCTATCTTCTTTATAAACAGTGTTACCTAAAATATTATTGAAATAAGAATAATTTCTATAATAATAAGGCCCATTAGTAATTAAAAATATTGAACCAATAATTAAAATGAAGAATAGGATTTTTTGAATTTTATATTCTCTGAATATTTTGAATAAGAAATAGAATACAAAGACTATTATAAATGGTAATACTGTCAGCTTTGTTAGTAATGAAAAGGAAATTCCTAATGCTAAAAAGACTAAACTATAAAAGCTATATTTAACGTATGCTATTTTAATTAAATAATATAAAAAAACAATAAAGTAGAATGAAACAATAATATCGTTCTTCACGACATTTGCTTGTAAGATTGCCGATGAAAGTGTTAAACACAATATAAATGAAATGATTTGAGCCCATTTATTTCCATTGTATACTGATACTATTAAGGACACTCCGGATGAAATGCCAAGCAAAAAGAAAAATTGAATAATATTTAGATAATAATCATTATTTGTAAGTATTCTTACAAATAAAAAAATGAAAGATGATAATGGTTGATGTGAATTTTGCAGGTCAAAATTTGTAGGGTAATAATTAATACTACCATTTTGTATCCAATTCTCAACTCTGGCTAACCAGCAGGTGTATGAATCCCAATTATTGGGAGCATAAAAAAAGGATGTAATAAAGACTGGAATTACGATAGTAATTATAGTTGATAAGAAAATGAATCTAATTTCTTTGGATAGTTTAACTGATTGATAATTAAATTTCTTTATTGAGAAAATAATGAAAATGATAAGGAGAAAAAATTGTTCAAGCAGAAATGCATTACTTTTTATTAAATTAAATATTGATAATACTTCTGTAGTTATAAATACTAATGCAGTATTTATTAGTAGATAAATCAGAATAGATTCCCGGATCTTATAATGCCAGCTACCACTTAAATTTTGAAGTATTAAATTGTAAAGGAGAGCAGAATTAATAATAATAAGAAAAAGCCCAATCATTGAACATAAAATTTAGATTATTATTAAAGTCTCTCCTATTAATATCTTAAAGACCGAAATTTTCATGATTCTTTTATTTTACAACTGGTTGTATTTAATCGTTAATTTTGCTGTATAATATCTAAACATAAACAGCTTTATATAAATTATGCCATTTTAGAATAATCCATTTCAATATTTAATATGGATATTATTTTAAGAATTATTTTCCGAATTGCTCTTTTTAATAATGGTATTTTTCTTATATTATTTTTTAAGGTTTGTTTATCATCTTCTTGTTTAGTCTTCTCAAAGTAGCATTGAATTCTTGAGAAACTTTTAAAGTTATTTCTAATTAAAACATAAGAATAATTTTCGAAAAGTGATTGAATATCTGTTCTTTGATTCAAAGAAAACCTATTTTGATATTTAGACAATATCTGAGGAATTAAAGGATCGTAGCCGCTAAAATGGAAAAATACTAATGGAAATTTCTTATTAACAATATAAGTGGAATCTGAATTATTAAGAACCCTTTCATGCAGATTCCAATAGGCCATGTTATAACCCGGATGGCGAAATATATGAACTTTTTCGAAAAACAATGGAGCAAAATTTATCCAAAGCTGATCAGTAAACATTCCTTTGGCAAAGTTGATATAGGCTTTTTTGGTTAGCCTGGCTGCCCACCATTCCAAAAAACTGTCAGATTCAATGCTACGCTTCAATGCCAGGAAACCAAGGTTATAAAGACCTGAATTAAGAAAATCGTTCTCTGCCTGAAATTTATCGTCATTTATTGGTGTCGTAAAATGAGGTGTTATCACTATCTCATTTTCTTCCAGAACCTTATCCAGTTCGGTAAAAGGACTATAAACTAAAATATCAGGATCGAGATAAATAATATTTGTAATTGTTAATAGTTTATTAAAAAAATACTGAAAATAAAAAGGTTTTACTGCTGTGTTGAACTCAGTTATGTTATACCGTCTAAACATGTCGTCAAAAGAAGAAATTCCAATTTTTTCAACTTCAACCAACTCATAAGGTATTTGATCATATTGAATCAACTCATTTTTTCTGTCAACAAGACATATTTTAAAAATATAACCGGGATTGTGCTTAAGTAGAGAAGCTCCAAGTGAGATTGCTTGTGCAAGATAGTTATTTGAACAGATAGTGAAAACGAGATTCATTATTGAAGAATCGCTAATATTGAATTTCCTAAATCTTCAGCATATTGTTCTAAATTGAATTTTTCATTTGCCCATTTAAGAGCATTCTTTCCAATTTTTTTTCTTAATCGAATATCTTTCAAAACCAAGATCTTTTCTGCTAAATCATGGCTGCTTCCAGGCTCATAATAAAGCCCATTGAATCCATCATTTATTAATTCAGTATTAGCACCGGCATTTGAAGCAATTATAGGTAGTCCATATTTCATTGCTTCTATAGTAATTCGCCCAAAGGCTTCATTTTTTGAACAGATCAGAGCAATGTCGGCCCTTTCATAATAAACTTCGGGATTTGAAGTAAAGTCAATAATACTGATTTTTGAATCCAAATCATTCTCTTTAATGTACTCTTTAATTCTTTGATCATACTCATCTTTAATGGCTCCCACCAGTAAAAGGCTCATTTCTTCGCCCTGGTTAATAAGTTCCTTTAGAGCATCGATGGCTTCATATTGGCCTTTACCCGGAGCAAATCTTCCGACCATGATGAGAACTAAATCGCTTGTTTTTTTAATATGCTGTACTCTATTATTATGTATTTCAACAGGCTGATATATCGTTTTTAACTTTCTATTGTTTATTACATTTTTATATCTGGAATAAACAAACCAGGAGTTGACTAAAATTAATCTGGAAAACAAACCAATTATTTTTTTAGTGATGTATTCCCCAAAAAAGAAGCTATATCCATGATCCTCCTTTCCAAGCTCATGTACATACCAAACATGAGTAACACCTAATACCCTAGCTGCTATTGAAGGAGTTACTATCACCATGGTATTTGAAATTACAAGATCAGTTTTGACCTGTCTGAAGTATTTTATAAGCTCGTTTACTGAGTAGAATATTCTCCTTAGATTCCTGAATTTTTCTCCAAGAGTAAGTTTATTCTTCCCGGTTATCCACCAGGGTAAATCAATAATTTTAAAACCATCAATAAAAGGTTTGCAAAGTCCTATTAAAGCTCCATCTTTGGGAAAGACACAAAATATTTTTATTTCAGGAAAAGCAATTTGTAAAGCTTGAATCGTTTCAATAAAACAACGTTCGGCACCATTCAGATTTGATGCATGAGAAACCAGAATAATATTATTCATGGATGTTGCTTTTCGCATAATTCATTTTTGCGAGTTCAGCAGTGAAGAACCTGTGAGTATTGTCTAATTTAAAATTATCGAAGTACCTAATAAAATGATACTATATAGCAATTTTTATTTAATTTATTTTTCTAGTTTGTGATTCCCAACTGTTTCATCCAAAGAAAAGTGACAATATTTAATTAATGATTTTTTTTAGTTTACGCTTCCCTTTTAATCCCATCAAAAACAGCCATAATTTATTTCCAATAATAATATTAACCATTACTTTAAATTTTGGGAATTGAAGACTTTTAAGCGTAATGTCATATTTTAGCATTAAAAATATGGATTTACGAGCTTCACTGTATTTCTCCTGACTACTCAACTCATTAATTTCATTCGAAAGAAAATTTAGATATAATTTATTGTGCTCTTTAAAAAAATCTTGATATTCTAAGGGGAAATATATTTTCACCTTTTTTACCAAAACCAACCCGTTTATTATTTTTTTTGTTCTTGATAAAGAGGAGTGTACCCCAGAATTGTTATTTCGATAAACGCTCATTGTTTCATCAAGATATTTTATGCCTCCGTATTTTGATAAAAGAAGCCATAATGGAAAATCTCCAGCCGGGAGTGAATTTAACCATTTGGGCATTTCCTTAATACAATTTCTAAATACAACTGAACAAGTCCATATTGTTAAATTTATATTTAAGTCTCTATATGTATATTCATTCTTAATGAAATCTGGTTTTAGAATACGAATAAATTTATTGTTTTCGTCTAGTTCATCTACACTATGTGTACATAAAACATAATCCTCATTAGCCTCCAAAAAATCCACTTGTTTTTGCAGCTTATATGGGTCGGTCCAGTAGTCGTCGCCTTCGCATAAAGCAATGTATTTACCTGTACTTACTTGTAAAGTTCGAATAAAGTTAGCCATCATACCTAAATTGGATTCAGATGGCAATAAGCTAATTTCAGAATACTTTGATGCATATTCCAGACATATCTGCCTAGTTTTATCATTGCTACAATCTTCACCAATCATTAATTCAATTGGGAAATTACATTTTTGGGTTAGTACACCTTCTATAGCCTCATGAATGAAATTCTCATGATTATAAGTAATCATACAAACACTCACCATCACTTTATCCCTTTTAGTTTCTTCTATTGTCATTTATATGACTTTTGCGGGATTTCCAAATACCGTCGTTTTGCTTTTTACTTTTCTTATTACAACACTACCAGCTCCAACTATTGAATTATCTTCAATTTCGATTTTAGGAATTATTGTTGCCTTGGTACCAATAAATACTTTCTTCCCAATTATTACATGTCCTCCTAAATCAACACCTGGCATTAAAGACGAAAAATTGCCTATTGTGGAATCGTGGCCAATTTGGGTTCCAATATTTAACGTTGTACACTTACCTAAATAGACATTGGTGGTAACCACACAATTAGGACAAATAATACATCCCTCTTCTATAATATTATACTTGCCAACTATTGCACTTGGTGCTGTATAAGTAAAAAATGTTGTCTTGTCTTTTAAATGACTATATATTTTTTCTTTCCAGTCACAGTTTGTAACTGAAATAATACAATAATCATCTTTTGATAAAGGATAGTCTTCCCAGTTCCCTAATATTGAATAATCAGATGGATATTTTTCAAGAGGTGTAATACCCTGATATGTATGTAAGAATCCTTTAAATTCCCAATCTCTTTCATTTTCCGGAACAAGATCAAGCCAGCCCTCCATTTCCCTGCCAAAATGAGATGCTCCAATGATATACAAATTCCGTTTACTTTGCACTATATCCTCCATCGATAATCAGGTTTGTACCGGTTATCCACTTTGAAGCATCCGACAATAAGTATACACATCCATTTGCAACATCTTCAGCACTTCCCAAACCCAATGGATGCCTATCATATATTTTATCAATATCTTCCTTATTCAAGAGGGAAAACTTGTTGGAAGTCATTTTTGTATCGGATATTTGAGCCGGGGAAATTGCATTAACCCTGATTTTTTTATTTGCCAATTCCAGAGCAATAGATCTTATGCCTGCAACAATTGCTCCCGANNTACAGTACTCATTATAGAAGCAATAAATACAAAACTACTTCCTGATTCATCCGAGTATTTTTTTTTGGATAGAATTTTTGCAAATTCAAAACCTGCTATTACATTAGTTGCAAAAAGAGCTTCGTAATGTTCAGGTTGGGTAACATTCAGAGGCATGGGAATTTCAATACCGGCACTATAAATAAATCCTGAGATTTTACCTGTTTTGTCAACAGCTTCTTTTACAATACTTTCTATTTCAGGATAATTAGTAACATCAAANNTTAGAAAGAAGCGCCATTGTTTTTATAAGTTTTTCTTCGTTCCGGCCAATAAGTATTACAATTGCCCCCATTTGGCTGCAGCTAATGGCACATTGCTTCCCAATGCCTGATGAGGCTCCGGTGATTAATATTTTTTTACCTTCCAGAGTAAATGGATTCATTTATTAGAAATTGCAAAATTATATTAAGTTTTCAGTACCAATTAACACAATTAAGTCATTGACTGTAACAACTTTTTTTAGTTCAGCTGCACTAATCTGTTTGTTAAAATTTTCATCAATAAATACAATGAGACTCAAAACAGCCAGAGATGAAAGGTTTATTGAAGTTTTTTCATTTATTTTGCCATCCAGTTCTAGTGTCTCTTTCAATTCATTGAAGAATTTAGTCTTTTCCATTTTCAGCTGTAATTATAGTTAAAATTTTAAAATGGTAGCTCCCCAGGAGTAACCAACACCAAAACCTGCCAATAATACTTTATCTCCTGGTTTAATTATTTTTTTTGTTAAGCAGTCTGCAAGTGCAATTGGAATAGTTGCAGATACAGTATTCCCCGTATATTCCATATTTTGATAAAACTTGTTTTCAGGAATTTTAATTTTTTTCCTCAAATAATCGAGCATGTATTTATTGGCCTGGTGAAAAACAAAATAATCTATGGATTCTATTGTACTCTCATTTTTTTGGAGAACATTTTTAACTAAAGGAGGTATTTTTCCAAGAGTAAAATTGAAAATTTCCGGGCCATTCATATAAAGATTATTATTGTTTCTTACAAAAGCACCATTCTCAAATATATCTGTTTCTGGCTCCTCATATTTATTTCTGAATGCTCCGTTTGAAACTATAAGGTTATTCATTCCTGATCCATCTGTGCCTACCTCAAACTCCAAAATATAGTCTTGATCGCTTTTAGAAATTATTGTAGCTGCGGCACCGTCACCAAAGATGCTACGATTAGCTTTATCTCTAACATTTAAATGCTTAGAGTAGGTTTCGGAAGTTATAAGAAGTACATGCTGTGCTGCCCCAATTTTAATAAGCCCTTTTGATAATAGGAGGCCATAAATAAAACCGGAACATCCTAAATTATAATCAAGAGCTCCTATATTTTGCCGTAAACCTAGTTTATCCTGAATAATACAAGCACTTGTCGGGAGTAAATAATCAGGGCTTTGTGTGCAAAAGAGTACAAAGTCAACTAGATTTTTATCAAATTGCGTAAAAACTTTTTCAGCAGCTTTTATGCCTAGATCCATTGCAGTCTCACTAAAACTTGCTATCCGCCTTTGTTTAATACCTATTTTTTCACTTATTTTTGCAGCATCCCATTCAGGAAATTCTTTAGATAGTTGTTCATTATCCAGAATATTTTCTGGCAAGTGAGATTCAATGTAAGATATTTTGCAGCCCATAAGGAGTTATAATAAAGTTCAAGGATATTGCTCTATGAAAATCGTAATTTATAGATATAAAGAAGGATATTTTACATTCAATACTTTATCCAATAACCAGATCGCAAACTCTTTCAACATTGTTAATTTCTAAATCGGGATAAATTGGCAGACAAAGAATTTGTTGAGTTATTTTTTCAGCAATTGGCAAATTTGCCGGATCAGCAGATGGCAACCCTTTATATGTAGGAAACTGGCTAATTAACGGATAGAAATATCTTCGACTAAAAATATTATGACTTTTTAATTTATTATAAACCTCATCTCTTGTCCTTTCGAATTTAACATAATCTATCAAAATAGGGAAATAGGCAAAATTATATTCAACACCAGGAACGTCCTTCATGATTGTTAATCCAGGTATCTCTTCTAATAATTCCCTGTATCTTTCTGTTATGAACTTTCTTTTCCCAATTGCCTCATCTAAATATTTCAATTGCAGTATTCCCAGGGCAGACTGAAATTCATTCATTTTTGCATTTATCCCAGGAGTAAGAACAGTGGTTTCATTTATGATGCCAAAATTTTTTAACTGATCAATATGTTGTTTGGTTATTTCATCATGGCAAATTATCGCTCCTCCTTCAAATGTGTTAAAAACCTTGGTCGCATGAAAACTAAGTATCGCCAGATCACCATAAGTAGCCAATGATGTTCCTTTTATCTTCACGCCAAAGGAATGAGCAGCATCATAAATCAGTTTTAGTCCGTAACGGTCTGCTATTTTCTGAAGTTTAATCACATTACAGGGATTTCCATAAACATGTACAGGAAGAATAGCAGTGGTTTTTGGAGTTATTGCAGCTTCAACTTTATCCGGATCGAGGTTAAAAGTTACAGGGTCAATATCTGCGAACACCGGCTTTATATTGTTCCACCAAAGAGCGTGGGTTGTTGCTACAAAGCTGTAAGGTGTTGTAATAACTTCACCAGAAATTTTCATTGCCTGAATTGCGGTTATTAATGCCAGTGTTCCATTGGAGAAAAGTGAAATATGTTTCACCCCCATGTACTCACAAAGCATTTGTTCCAATTCCATGTGAAACGGTCCGTTATTAGTCAGCCATTTACTTTTCCATATTTTTTTAAGATATTCGTTAAATTCTTCTAATGGAGGAAGAAATGGCTGTGTTACGAAAATTTTATTTCCCATTAAAACTTGCTATAAACCTCTAATAATTTATTTTTAAAAGCGTCTTTGCCAAATTTACCAATAACAGAATTTCTGATTTCGTCAGGTTTAAATTGAACTTCTTTATTCTTAATCTGTAAAATAGCTTTAGCCAGTGCTTTATAATCCTGTATTGGTATTTTAATACCGTTTTTTTCGCTTATCATATCATCTATACCACCATTTGCAGTAGCTATTACAGGAACTCCACACATCATTGCTTCACACTGAGCTACTCCAAAAGTTTCAGCAATACTTGTTGAAACAAATACATCGCTTTTATTATAATATCCTGGCATTTCTTCCCTGTTCACGTAATTTAAAAATTCTAAATATTCTAAAATTCCAAAACTTTCTGCCTGTTTAAATAAAGGATTATTTTTGTCTGTCAAATACAAATTATCAAAATCCCCTCCTATGATAAGTACTTTAAAATCAGTTATTCCTTGTAATTTTAACACCTTAATCGCGTTAAAGAGAGTTTCGTTGTCTTTAATGTATGAAGGATAAGTCACTACCAAGATATTAAAGACATCTTTTTCCCCTTTATTTATAAAAAATACACTCTCATCAATACAATTTCCAACTACAAGAGGGGTACAATTTATCCCATTCATTAATATTTGTCGTTTTTGATGCTCGCTTACAGCTAGGACCTTTTTTGCATTAACAAACGAACTAAAAATTAATTTGATCTTAAAATCTGAAAATTTTTGTAAAAGGAATACCTGATGCTCAGTAATAATATAGGGAACTTCAAATTTATGAGATAAATAGTTTGCTAATATTCCGCCATCTTCAACAGATTGCGCATGTATTAAGTTTGGTTTCCAATTTAACTTATCAATTTCTTTCGTTAAAGAAAGATAAGAATATTTACACATTATTTTATAATTTATTTTTTCTATAAATTTTGAAACCGGTTCTATTATTGATAAAAAACTAGGGTATTTTATTTGCAAATAAAAAACACCTAAACCATCTGGTGGAACTTGAATGTCAAAATATTTAAATTCCCTTCTAAAATAGTAATATAAAAATTTAAAAACTCCCACCTTCAAAGGGGCAATTGTTAGGGTAAAAAAATCAAAATGATTCTTAAATAAAAGTGCCTGCTCCCTGAAAAAACTTCCTTTCATTTTATTTTCCGGCGTAGGATACCATGATGGGATATATAGAATTCTTTTCATTTCGTTCTAGGACTTTTGAGTAGAATCAATCTTGAAAGAAATACTATATATACCTTAAATATAATGTTTGCATTATTAGTTAAATGATCCAATAGAAATTGATAAAGATCAATATTTCTTTTAAAATAATAACCTAAAATTAAGCATAAATGAAATGGATAAAATTTAGGTATATTTTCAATAATTGTTTTCTCCAAAAAAAATATTTCTTCTAAACAAATACCAATCATCTTTTTGGTCCCCTGATTCTCGTGTAATCTAGATTTTATGAGAACTTTAGGAGTATGTACCATTAAGAATCTATTTTTAAAAATCTCTACCCATGCGTGATAATCCTGAGTCGTTTTAAAACTTTCCGGAAAATTGGATATTTTTTGCAGAATGTTTTTATGAATTAATGTAGTACATCCATTGATTTGATTGAATAATATTGCTAAGCCTGAATTCCTAGAATAAATTTCTTTTACCTGATAGAAACTTAAATGATTGGAATCTTTATCAATAAACTCAAAATCACTAAATAGAAATATCTCTTTTATTTTCCTTGTATCTAAGAAATTAATTTGGGTTTCAATTTTTTCAGGATAATAAATATCATCATGACTCAGCCATGAAAAATATTCTCCTTGCATTTTTTCAATGCCAAAATTCAAAGCTGATGCAACGCCGCCATTAGTTTTTTTATAATATTTTATTTTATCTCCATAAGTCATGGCAATTTTTTCGGTTTCGCCATTATCAGTTGAGCCATCATTAATTACCAGAACCTCAATATTTTTATATGTTTGAGTTATGGCACTCTCAATAGCTTCTTTTAAATAATCAGAACCATTATATACTGGTATAATAATTGATACTTTTGGATTAAATGCCATTTTGATTTTGTTTTCTTAATCCAACTTTTTTAAATACTCGAAATGATACTATTCATCTTCAGAATTCCCAGCAAGTTATTTGATTTCGACCATTATACCTTTGGCCCATTTTATATATTCATATATGCCTCGTTCTAATTCAACAGTTGGTGTATAATCGATTTTTTGATGTGCTAATGAAAGATCTGCTAAACTGTGCCGGACATCACCAGGTCTTTCTGGGCAAAATTCGGTCCTGGCTGTATTATTCCCTTTAGTTATTATCTTAACCAGATTGTTAATGGTAATACTCTTGCCACTGGCTATATTAAAGGCTCCACTTACACCAACTGTATCTGCAGCTTTAATATTGGCTTGAACTACATCATCTACATGGACAAAATCTCGCGTTTGTTCTCCATCACCATAGATTTGGAGAGATTCATTACGAAGCATACGAAATACAAAAATCGGAATAACATTCCCATAAGTATCAAAACGCTGATTCGGCCCGTATACGTTAAAATATCTAAGACATACCGTTTCAATAGCATACAGTTTTGCATAAACTAAACATAGTTTCTCCTGACACAATTTTGTACAACCATAAGGGGAATCTGGTTCAAACGGGTGGTCTTCTTTTATTGGCATAGTCAGTACCTCCCCAAAAATACCTGCTGAAGATGAAGTTACAATTTTCTGTACCCCTTCTTTTCGAGCCGCTTCCAACATCTGTAAAGTACCTAACACATTAATCTCAGCATCGATTAATGGATGATCAATAGACCGTTTGTTCCCAACCGAAGCTGCCAGATGGAATACGACTTCTACACCATGCATAGCCTCCTCTACTGAACTTATATCTCTAATATCGCCTTCTATAATATGTATAGAAGAAAATGGCTCAAGATTACTACGATACCCTGATATAAAATTATCTAAGACTGTTACTGAATTTCCGTCCTCAATTAAACGCTTAACAAGATTTGACCCAATAAATCCTGCCCCCCCTGTAACTAATACTTTTTTGTTTTTCATTTATTCCGCCTGGTTTGAGTATGAATATATGGTAGCATTTTCTCCATAGAATTTTTTAAAAATTCTGCATATAAAACATGACCAAGCATTCCGGAGATTCCAAGAATTAATATTTTATAATACATTTTATTGCGTTTCAAAAAGAATGAGTTAAAAAAATAAACGCTGTTATTTATTTTATTGAAATTTTATTATACAAATCTTTAATATTCTTATAATGAGTATCATAGTTATAGTTTTTTTGAGCTATATCAAATGCTTTTCTTCCAATATTGTTTCTATATGATTCATTTTCCATCAAAAAAATCATTTTCTCATAAATAGCATCGCTTGACATATCAATTGCTATTCCTCCCTCCGGTGCTTCTATAGTTTCAGTCAACGCAGTACCTTTAAAAACTACAACTGTTTTAGCGCAAGACATTGCTTCCACAGCCATCAGACCAAATGCTTCTGCTATAGAAGGCATTAAGAAAACGTCGGTTGCATTATAAATTAAATTCATCATTTTTTGGTCATTAACCCAACCAAATTCTTTAATATTAAAATGTTCTTTTAAGTCGTCTAACAACCCTGTTTGTTCAACTGTCAGAATATTGATTTTATGTTTATTATTTTTAGAATATCTAATTAAAAATTCTCGTACATAACTAAACCCTTTAAATTCACTATTTGTAGCTCTGAATAATATTGTAAAATCTTCATTTATTCCTAATTTTAATTTTGCCACAGTTGCTTCGATAGGGTAGAATGTATTAAAATCTATTCCAAAAGGGATATAATGTATAATTTTTTTTTTAAATAAAGGTGATGCCTTTACATTTTCTAACATCCATTTTGAAGCAACAATTATTTCGAATTTTGATAATTTATAGATTATTCTTTTAAATTTCCAAATCCTTTTTGTATTATCCTTTTTCATAGGAAATAAAATATTCAACTTTGGGCAATTTTCACATATTTTTGTCCATTTTTTACAATCTCCCGGATGAATACAATGGCCTGTTAATGCCCATGGATCATGTAATGTCCACAGAGTCGGTTTTAACCATGTCAGAAGAGGAAAGGCAAGCAAACTAAAAAAGTAATTATGGATTAGATGATAATGAACAACATTTGCATTTCTAAAAATTCTTAAAAATGGCAAAACAAACGCAAATGGATAAAAAACTGAATGAACGGAATATTTATATTCTAATTTCTGGACTTTTCTTTGAATTTGTGTTCTATATTTATTTTTAAATAAAATCTCAGTATTAGTATCATTGCCTTCTTTAGTCCAAACCAGATACTTTGAATTATATCCTTCCTTTATAAAATTCAAATGATTTATAAATCCATTAAACCTGCTTCCTGAAAGCTCGTAACTACTGATATTTAAAATATTCATTTAATATCATTGATTTTCTGATAATAATTTTTTCTTATTGTTGGTTTAACCGTTTTTTATTTCCTTAAACAAGACCAGTTTGCTCAAACTCAAATCTAAAGCTTAGGTAAATTACTAATTTCCCAAATGAGTAAACTTTTGTCGGAGTAATTTCCGTTGTCCTCAGTGCAGTTTTCATTTAATATTTGAATGGGTTGGGGGAAATTAAAAGGCTCTATTTCTAAATTCAAAGGTCTCCAAATGCCATCAAGTTCTTTATTCAGATTTAAATTTATAAAAGATGTGGTGAGCAAGTATTGAATTTTATTTTTCTTTAAATTATCAATACATGAAAAAATATCTGCATAACTTAAATGCACCCAACAATCTCTAATTAGAATTAATTCCGCTTTTGGCAACTTGTCAGAAATGATATTTTTGCAAAGAAATTTCTTTTGAGTGTTTTTGTATTTCTTATTATTATTCTTAATAATTTTTTTGACTATATCTATTCCGATATATTTTATTCCATCTAGTTCAATATGTTGCATCCAATAAAAATCGCCGCATGGAGCATCAATAAATGTATTTACATTATGTTTTTTTAATAATTTGGGTATTTCTATTCTGATTGTCTGTGTTTGAGTTAAGTCAGAACCCGAACCTGAAACAGAAGCCGTTCCATTAAAAGAATTATTATAAAAAATATTTGTAAACTTTTTTTTTATTCTATCTTTTCGAAAGAAGAATCTGATGTTCATATTATCTGCAGTTGAAAATATATAAAACCATTTTACTATGGTTATTGAATTTTACTTAAACTATTCATATTAATATTTGAAATGAATTCTAATTTATTGGAACGATTATAATCAGACAAATATTTGGGAATTTCATTAAATAAGCTGGTTAAATCGGTATAAATTATATTATCGTATAATTCGTAATTATAATTCGGATAAAATTCTATTCTGGGGATTGGATGAAAAAGACCTAATTTCTTTGAAATTCTAAAAAAAATATTCTTTTGAATTTCAGTAATTACTGGTTTTCCCCCTAATAAATAAATGTAATTATAATAAGCTGAAACTCTTTCTATTTCTTTCTTTTGAATATATTCGTAATTCTTTGAAATACTCATTTCATTAAATATGGCGCATACCATTATATGAGAGCAAAACGCTATATTGGCCCTTTTTGATGTAACTCTGACAGAGTATTCAAAATCAATGTGCTTAAAAGATGTATCGAAAAGACCTAAAAAGGGTAATGATTTTTTTCTAATCATTATAGACAAGCCGCAGAAGAAACAATTTTCAACTTTTTTACCTACCCATTCTTTAAACCAAATTTCATAAGATTTAATCAATAATAATTTGTTGCTTGCAATTGAATGGTTCAAACAACAAATATTAGCAAATGTTAAATCAATTGATAAATTCGAAATCATGTATTCTTTACATTTAGCTATTACTTGAAAATCATAAACATCATCATCACTTAAAAATTTTATTAATTCGCCCTTAGCCATCAAAAATCCTTTATTATACCCATGAGCTTCTCCTTTATCTGGTTCTGAAATAAACTGGTGTATTTTACCTAGCTTATAAAGTTCAGTTAAATACTCTACGGTTCCATCGGTACTTGCTCCATCAGTAATAACTATCTCTTCATCAGGTTGAACATTTTCAAGCAATCGCTTCATTACTTCTTTTAAATAAGGAAGCTTATTACGGGTTGTAAGAACGTAACTCAATGTAATTTCTCTATTCATAATTTAATATGGGAAAACTGAATGGTATTATTCAATTGTTGTTCTTAAAAAAACTCATTTTCTATTGATTCAAATTCACTTTACAACTGTCAGATTCAACAAATGGTTAGAATGTTTCCAGTAAAACCAGGACCTCCGGGAATGATTATTTTTATAATATACGGTTTAATACATTTGTAATTTTTCCAATTATAAATTCCATATCCTGAGGACTGTACCTTTGATCGATTGGAATACACAATATTTCATTTGAGAGTTCAACGGTTTCCTTATAAATCAAATTAGAATCTCCAACGATATAGGGCCAAAGAATAGGGCAATATATATTTTCACTAACTAATGATTTTCTTACCAAATTTCGATTTGTCTTTATTCGTATGAGAAAATATTGTGGTGAAATATTATCTGGTAATGAATCAATTATAATACTCCCACAATTATGATTCTCAAAATATAACTTAAAAAAAGTTGCCAATTGATTGAAATTAGTTCTTCGTCTATTAATTATATCTGAAAAATCAAGATTATTGAGTATTTGCATTGAGATTAGAGCCATTTTTGCAATCTCAATATGCTTATCTAATGACAATTCTTCATTCCTGAAGATATCTAAATAAACAGTTTCAACCGTATTTTCCTGAGAAGACTGTTTTACGTAATAGTTCCTTAATAGTTTTGCCAGAAGGCGGTTTTCTGTAAAATTATTGTCCTCTGCAATATCACGCCTTAAAGTATAGGTAGAGTTATTTTTCAACAAAGCCCCGCTCGGTACTGGTAAATACTTGCGTAAGCTGGTAAATACAAAGTGTCCTATAGTTCCAACTTGTGGGTGCTTTGTTTCTATAAGAGAACCTTGAGAGCAATCTTCTATGATAATATACTTTCTCTTTAATTGCTTCAGAAAAAATTGCACATCTTCTTTCTGCGGAAAACCAAAATAATTAATAATATATATGCCATCTATTTTTTCTTTTGCCAAAATTTGCTTTATATGAGGAATATTTATTGACAGATCATCATTGACGGCATAATAATAACAATCAACTCCACATTCGTTAAATGGCTGTATCACTGCGGCACACAAAAAGGCAGGCAATAAAAAACTCTTCTTATTTATAGTTTGTAAGATATGCTTAACCGAACTCCTTCCACAATAATAAGTATGAAATTGATCAAAATTATACTTATTAAATTCTGTGTATGTTAATTGCCTGGCGTTTAGCTCCAGCTCACCACCTATATTCATTTATTCCAGTCTTATTGTTCTTGATAAATTCTTAATATTTCCTTTAATAATACTAAATGGTATTACGTCTTTTGTAATTATTGCCCCGGCACCAATTATTGAATGATGACCTATTGTTACACCAGGCATGACAATTACATTTGAACCAATCCAGGAATGATCTTCAATTACAATTGGCGCTGTTACTATCAGACGCTCAGCAATTTCCTTTACATTAGATAATTCGGACATGTTTGGTCCTGATTCAGGAATCAGAGAGATATTTGCTGCTAAAGCACAATTTGCGCCTATCGTAACTAAAGGTTTAAAAGAATCATATATATATAATCCCATATTAATTACAGTTTTTGCGCCAACACTAACATTACTCAATCGATAAAGATTTTCTCTGGTTCTATTATCAGGATGATGAATAGCTAACCACCTTATGTTCTTAATATTCATTGCAATTACAATCTTCTTTAGATCTTCGAAAGATAAGTTTTGCCAATCAAATAAAATTTTTATTGCTTCTTGCGATTCAATCATTTCAAATTTGCAATTAAAGTCTATATTTTAAAAAGTAATTCATACTTTCCAATTTAGTGTTATGACTTATTGCCTGATAACACATTTTTTTGTACACCAGCTCGTCATGAATTAATTTTCCCATGTAAAAACCTGTTGAAAATTGGGTAAATTTTTTCTTATACATAAATAATGGATCATCCTCAGCAGCTGAGTTTCCGCCACCAAGTATAAGATATGGAATTTCTTTCTTCGCAGAACTAAGGCAAGCATTTAATAATAAGAAATCATTTGCTCCGGTAACCTGAGGATAAGTGTTTGCAGCTAAAAAGTAGTATGAGGCAAGAAGGTGATCAATTATTATTGCAGACGATAGCACATCTTTACCTGATTTTGCTTCAAGAATATTAAAGTATGGAGAAATTTTTATTCTATCAAAAAGCGATTCCTTAAAAAACCATTCTTTTTTAGCATTATGCTTGTTAATTGAATTAAAATATAATTTTTTAAAAACTTCAATGTCCCCGGAAGGATTAAAAATCATACTCTTTTCCGCAATTTTTATATCTCTCTTCCTTGATTTGCTAAATTCCCTTAATTGCAATTCCTTATCTTTTCTGCAAAATGTAATGACTATTTCTTTGGAAAGAAATACTTTGATCATGCTGTTGTTGAAAAGGACATGATTATTTAAAAGCGGATTAAATCTAATAATTTCTGCAATAATTTTAACTTCTGTACAAATTTCAGAATATTTTAGAAGGGCAGTACAAATAAATCCACTATTTTCATTATTAACAACAGGTCCTGCATAGCCTAAAAAAGGTTCAATATCAAAATAATCAGAATTGGGGATTTTGTTTTTAGAGAAAACATGGAAAAATGCTTTCTCCTCATCAGTAATTAATACAGAGTACCAATTATCACCAAAGATAACCGATAATACATCTTGATTATGAAAGGCATCCAATTTGTCAAAGTTAAAATATTCATATGCTTTTAAAGAATGTTTGGCTCTTTCAAAGTATATATTCATCTCCAAATTTCTATTAACTATAAGCGAAGTGCTTTTTGAAATTTAAAAATCTCATTTCTATTAAATGCCACGATAAAACTGATATTCAAAGAGCATCTAAGGTGCGATCTACTAAAGGACTTATTGTCCATATATTTGGCCGGATCGCAGCAGCATCTATTTTTCTTATTTTTAACTCTTCATTCTCATTATTTAAAAAATAAACCTGTGTTCCAGGGAATTATTAAAATCATGCATAAGAACTTCGCAATCTGAAAACAACTCACCAATTGTATTATATTTTGGTTTTAAAAGTTCACTTCCGAAATATTGATCTGTTTCTTTTTTAGTACTAGCTTTATTCCCACTCTTAAAGTTTTGTTTTACTTTATTTTTAATTTTACTTAATATTGTTTCCAATAATGTCGTTGTTGAGTAACTATTGACAGGAACTATTTTGCTATTATAATAATAATCAACTCTATTGCATTCATTTGAAACCAAATCTGATTTGGCTGAAACAGATTTACTTTCGTTATTGCGGATAGCAACTACATGTAATGCTGTATAATACGCAATTTTTGCTTTTAAAAAAGTTAAGCGTGTACAATATTCAAGATCATTGTGGGTGTATGATATATCAAGTAATCCGAATTTAGAAAGTCTGATTTTCTAATCATTAAGGCTAAGCCTCCAAAATAGCAAGTGTTTGTTTTCGCATTTATCCATTCCATAAAGCTTTTTTCATACTCGTATGCAATAATAAACTGACTTAGCTCAAAATTATCAAATCTTAAAGAAGCGATTCCCCCCGTAAAATAATCGAATGAACTGTTTGTTTGCATGAAACGCCTACATTCCTGAATTGCTGAATAACAAAATACATCATCATCACTTAATAATTTTATTAATTCGCCCTTAGCCATCAATAATCCTTTATTAAACCCATGAGCTTCTCCACAATCGGGTTCAGAAATAAACTGATGAATCTTTCCCTGTTTATAAAGTTCTGTCAAAAATTTAACGGTTCCATCAGTGCTTGCTCCATCAGTAATAACTATCTCTTCGTCGGGTTGAACATTTTCAAGCAACCGCTTTATTGCTTCTCTTAAATAAGGGAGCTTATTACGAGTTGTAAGAACGTAGCTTAATGTAATTTCTTTATTCATATTAAATATGGAAAAATTGATCTATAAAATTTAATTGTTGTTTATATCAAAATTCAATTTTCCATGATCTTAGGTTAGATTCTTTTACACCTATTTGTTTCAATAGCTTGGTAGATCTTTCTTAAAAAACATGACCTCTTAAAATTGATATTTTATTGTTTGACCTTTTTTGCAATGTTTTGCTTTATTGAACTATAATTTAGCATTTCGATTATTTCTTCATCTTCGAAAACTATTCTAAACTCTTCTTCCAGAGCCACTACCAATTGCATATGTTTCAATGAGTCCCACGACATAATATTATCTGGAGAAGACTCATCGTTGATTTTTTCAAAGGGAATATCAAATACGGCAGACATTACATTTTTAATTCTATTTTCCATAATTGATAGTTATATATTCTATTCTTTTGGGTTTATAATCTTTAATCCAAAGGTTGTATTCTTTTATATTGCTATCTGATTTGATCAAACTAAATGAGCAGCTGTCGTAAAAATTATTAACCTGTTCGTTTTTAGGTGTTCTAATGTAATTCGCCTTAAGATATGAAGTTTTATTTTTTTTTAAAATATCTATTATAAAGTCGAGAAAAGCATATTCAATATTACGTCCAATTATTCTGCAACTCATTAGAAACGTATCAATTAATGCAGTTCTTTGAATTTTATCAAATCGAATAATGCAAAGTCCGGTAATTCCACTATCTCCAAATTTATCATTAGTATTGAAAGCGAGAACTTTACTGTCGGAAGATGAAATGAAATTCATTATGTCCACTTCAGAATATCTTTTTGTTGTTAAATTAAATTGGTTTGTTTTTTGCGTCAATTGAGATAATCTAGAAACTATTGACTGATCATCCTCATAAACTGTAATTTCTAATCCCAAACTGGTCAGATAATCTTCTACATTCGTATATTTTTTTAATAAACTTTCTCTCTTTTCCTGTTGCTTATACATTTCAGCTCGCTGCAAGTCTTCTTTAGTATTTGAAAGATTATAAAATAATCCTAAATTTTCTCGTAATAATTCAGGGTAATAATATAATCTTTCTGGCACTTGTAAAACTGTAACTTCAGGCAAATGCTCTTTTATTAAATTTATCTCAAAAGCAGAATCGTCAATAAATACAATGCTATCCAGACCAACATTTAGTTCAAGTGCAATCTGGAGTAAATTACTAACCTTATCATCCCAATTGCATTTAATAATGGCAATCTGTTCCATCCTTAGTTTCATATCCGGATGATGCTTTATCACCTCCTCTATATCCTGATAATTATTTTTTGTGCACAATCCTAATAAAACTCCTGATTTGTTTAAGGATAATGCTATGCCTTGAATCTCTGCGAAGATTGCTCCTGATTTGGTTCTTTCAGACATTTCAATATTTTGGTATCCATCTTCACCAATAATTCCCTTCCATAAAGTATTATCACAATCAAAAACCAGTACTTTCTTTGCCTTACCATTAATTGCTAAAATGGATGGTATTATATGGTCAACATATGATTTATAAAAATCAATGGTATATAAGGCTTTAGATGAATAATAAAATCTGAAGTCTATACTTCTATATATGCCAATTGATGCAAATATTCCTTCTAAATCGATGATCTTTACATTGGGTGGTGCTTTTTCAAGTAAATGTTGATTTAATTTTTTTGAGAATTGTTCTAATTTATTTATGTTTGGACTAAACCGTGAAAATGGAAATGATGTAAATTTATTAAATATAACAAGCGAAGTTTTATTCAACTTTGATAGAACATAATCAATTTCTGATTTTGTCTTATCAAGTAGTATATTTATTTGTTCATCATTAAACAATTCAATTTTATAATGTATCCTCTCTGTCAAATTGCATAATTCCCAAAAAATTATAGTAGCATCATAATCACAATATTTCTGGCTGTCTTGAATGATATTATCATAATCGCCTACTATCGCAGTTGCATTTATGTTCATTATTCTACAAGCATACTCAACAAAGTCTATTATTGGATGAACAACTATATTTGAGAGGATTGCAATGTTATAAGGTGGCGTATTAACTCTTTTTGCAAGTTGTCTATTTGTTGTTATCAATTCACTATATTTCATTGAAATCACAATAAATTAGATTTTAAAATATAGTATGTGTTTTTTGCTTCTATGTTTTGTGATTGAAAATGATGAGGTATCTCGACTTTTTTTTCAATTATTAAGTCAATCTCATTCAGTTCATTTTCGAAGCGCGAGTCGTGTGTAAAATTATATAAATGATCGAATTGTGGGATATTCCTGGCTGTCGTTGTGACTAGTTTTCCATCTTTTTCTAGAGCTCTTTTACAATCCCTCAATAATTTAAATGGTGTTTTTAGATGTTCCAAAATTTCAATCAAAAAAATAAAACTATATTTCTTATCATGAGTAAAATCAAACTCCTTTTGATAAAAATTTACAAGAGGAAATTTTCTTTTTAACCAAGGATTAATATCAATATCAAAGGCATCTATAAATACTTCTTGGCTCTGAGAATAATTTTTAATTATTTCCAACTCAATTCCCGAACCTACTCCTACTATCAATATATTATCATGTATAGTTGAACAAAATTCTACAATTTGGTTTAATAAGATATGGCGATGGATTGAAGTTACTGCGGACAAGATTAATGCAATATCATATTCTGTTCTTTCAATTTCAATTTGATAGCTAAATTCTGCTGGATATTTTTTTGTTCGAACAAACAAATCAATATGTTTTGAGTAAAGTGAAATAAAATCTAGATATTTTTTTATAATTGTTGGAATAGTTAAATTATTTTCTTTTGCATATGAATCTAAATAATCATCTATTAATGTTATCAGGTTCATATTACAATGCACTGAATCTAATAGTTTCTTATTCTCTATACGCAAAAATCTGTCAAATTTGAATAATTCGGAAAGCATTACTAAATGATTTAGAGATGTTTAAGTAGCGCTGCTTTCTCCAGAATTTTCTTTACGCCTATTCGCCTCACACTCTCCCCTGTTTTGTCATTTACAAGTATGTGCCAGGCTCTGAAAGGTATATTTTTTGTGAGTTTGGTTAAAGCTCCTGCTGCAAATCCTTGTGGAAATCTACATCCTGGCATAACCACACTATTTGATCCAATCCAAACAAAAGAATCAAAAAATATCTCAGCAATAATAGTACCATATGCAAATTCTTTTGGAATTGTAGCACTATCAAATGAACAATTTATATAATCAGCAGTTGAAGCAAAAACGCGAACCCCAGTGGCAATTGCAGAAAAATCTTTCATAATTATTTTTGATTGACTTGCTTGAAGAGTACAATTAGCGGCAATATGAACATATTTCCCAATTTCAACTTCACCAGATATATATGTAAAATCATCAATAATTGAATTGTCATCAATGCTTACTAATTCAGGTTTCCTTATGCGAACTGTTTTACCTAAAAGGACATTCGAACCACAATATTTTAAATTTTCCTTTTTGAAAAACAAATTATCCATACCTATTCAATTATTATGTTAATAGAGAAATAAATTATCAGAATAAAATTAAATTTCTCAATAATCACCTGAATTTTAATAAAAGCGTTTCTCAATTTCAATTATCATTTCATCAAGAATAAGTTCAAAAGAATATTCAGGTGCCCAATTTAAGATTCTGTTTATTTTAGAAGGATTTCCTCGTAAATGATTGAGTTCATAGGGCCTGATATACTTCGAATCGGTAATTACATAATTATGATAATCTCCTAAACCAACATTTTCAAAAACATATTTACATAAATCTCTTATACTGTGTTCTTTACCCGTTGCAACTACATAATCATCGGGTTCATTATGTTGTAACATAAGCCACATTGAATACACATAATCTTTTGCATGTCCCCAATCTCTGGTGCTTTCAAGATTACCTAACTTTAGGTTTTCAAGGTTACCATGTTTAATATCTAAGGCTCCCTTCACTACCTTTGCCGTAACAAAGTTCAATCCACGTCTGGGCGATTCGTGGTTGAAAAGAATGCCATTTACAGCAAACAATTTTTTTGAGACTCTGTATGTTCTGGTTAAATGATATGCATATAATTTGGCCACAGCATAAGGTGAAACCGGCAGCATTTTTGAATTTTCATCGATAGGATAATCGGGTGTATTTCCGAACATTTCAGATGAAGAGGCATTATAAAACTTTGCCTTAGGAGCAAACATGGCCGTTGCTTCCAGCATATTTAACGTTCCGAGTGCATCAACATTGGTGGTATTTATCGGTTCAATAAATGAAACCTGAACATGACTTTGTGCAGCTAAATGATATATCTCATCGGGTTTAATAAGATGCATTAACCTGTAAATGCTTGCCAGGTCAGTAACATCGCCATATTCGAGGTTTAGTCTTTTACCAATGTGATCGATACGAATTGTTTGTGTTTCCGGTGACGAACGACGAGGTATCATTCCAATTACTTCGTAGTCTTTTTCTAAAAGAAGTTCAGCAAGGTAAGAGCCATCTTGTCCGGCAATCCCAGTTATTAATGCCTTTTTCTTTGTCATTAAGATATTCTATAATGATTTGTAATAATCAATTGTGTTTCTGATTCCCTCATTAAATTCAGTAAACTTGAAATCCGGGAAGATTTTTCTAAACCTTCTATCGTCCATTACTTTTTTCGGTGCACCATCCGGTTTGGAAGTATCCCATATGATTTCACCGTTATAATTAAAAGTGGATTTTATGACGTTTACCAATTCTTTCACACTTAACCCGAAATTTTGAGCTATGTTTACTGGTTCTGATAAACCAAGTGTGTTTGGATTTTTAAGCACTTTAAGCACAATTTGTCCGAAATCTTTGGCATAAAGCCATTCACGAATTGCTACTCCTGTTCCCCAGATTTCTATTTTTTGCTGATTTGTTTGTTGCGCTTTTACAAACTTTGAAATGAGTGCATTTAACGCATGGGCTTTATTTGGATCGGTTGAATCATAAGGACCGTACATATTGGGGACCATGAGATAAATACTCTTTATGCCATATTGCATCTGAAAGCTTTCACCTACAGACCACATCAGGCGCCTGGTAGCACCGTATGATAATACCGAACGGTGAAGGTGTCCATCCCACCAGTTATCTTCAACGAATGTGTCAGCCTTTGCCGGATAGGCACAATTAGCAATAGGGTTAATAATAATTGCCTCAGGACAGCTTTTTGCCACAGCTTCATACATTCCCAGTATCATACGGGCATTATCAGAAATAACAATTGCAGCTTTTTCAGTTACATAGTTAAGACTACCAACATGTGCCGCACAATTAATGATAAATGCAGGTTTATGCTTCGAAAGAAAAGCAGAAGTTTGCTCTGAATCTCTCAGGTCAATTCCTGTTGTGCGGGATGCAGGTACAAATGAAAGTTTATTTTCAGAAAGGACCTCTGCAGCATTTTTACCCACAAAGCCATTGGCTCCAAACAAAATGATTTTACCAACCATGTTTAATAGTTTCAATTACATAATTTATATCTTCTTCTTTCAGACCAGAATGAACAGGAAGAGACACTTGTAAATCATTAAATTTATTTTGATTTAATAATTCTTTTCTGATGCCTCCAAAAACAGTATTTGAATCAATTCTCAAATGAACAACAGATGCCGGTATATTCTTTTCTTTCAATTTTGTAATAAAATTTATCCTGTTATCAACCAGAAGCGTAAATAACCACCAGGCTGATTTTCTGTCATTTTGATAATTTAATAATTGTATTCCTTTTATATATTTTAGTTCTTTTCTATAAATATCAGAAATTTGAAGTCTCCTCTCTAAAATCTTGTTAATATCTGCCAAATTTGCAATACCTAAGGCAGCAGAAAAATTATTCATGTGATATTTATATCCGATTTCAGATACATCGTATTCGCGCTCTCCCAAAATTGAAGGTTTGCTATTTAACCTGTCAATTCCGAACCATCGTAACCGCTTTGCCCGTAGATAGTCTTCTTCATTTTTACAACAGATAGCGCCACCATCAGCTGTTGTTAAATGCTTTATAGCCTGGAAAGAAAAACAAGTAAAATCGGATATACTTCCAATAGGTTTATTTTTATAAACTGCACCTATAGCATGAGCAGCATCTTCAATTACTTTTAGATTGTTTTCCCCGGCTATTTTATTAATCTCATCCATATCGCAGGGATAGCCACCCCAATGAACAGCAATTATAGCTTTAGTTTTTGAAGTTATTTTCTCTTTAATCGAGTTTGGATCAATATTTCCGGTATTAAACTGAATATCAGCAAAAACAGGTTTCGCTTTTTGCATTAGTATTACAAGACCTGTGGCAATAAACGTTTGAGCAGGTAAAATTACTTCATCACCTTCTTTTACCCCTGCAAGAATCAGAGCTAAATGAAGTGCAGATGTACCGCTATTTAAAGCTACAGGATTTATTAGCCCGAGTTTATTATACAATTCACCTTCAAAATCTTTTACAACATCGCCTTCGCTAAGGAAAGTTGAATCTAAAACATCTTTTACTTTGTTAAAAGCTACCAGATTTATATGGGTGTAAAAAAAAGAGATGCTCATACCTATTTGTTAATTACGTTCCATTCGTGATCAAATTGAAAACGAGTGTGGATTTTATTTGAGCTAAAAATCTTTATTTTACCTGTACTTTCATAGTCATTATAATAACAATCCTGCAAATTTTCATCCCAGAGACCAATGCTTACGATATAGTCACCCGGTGACAGGTATGGCTTTTTAATTCGGATACGACAAATAGTGTCAGAATTAATTTTTTCTACTTTATAATTATCATAGGTTTTCGCAGTACTATAACCGCTATGAGTAAACCCATCATTTGCCATTCCAAAATAAACAGAAACATTTTTAATTTCATTTTGCATTTCATATCTCCATTCTGCAATAATATCATCACCCGATTGAAATGTTCGGGTCTCTTCACCCTTTTCATTATAAAATTTCAAATACTGGTATGAAATATTGTATGTGCTAATAAAATTATTTTTCCCAATTTCATTCGTTTCAAAGACATTTACAGCACATTTATTATAGTAAAAGCCAACTACATCTTCAACCTTACCATAAGCAAGTATTTTGCCCTTATCCATAAAAGCAGCATCTTTACAAATCATTTGAACAATTGGCATTGAATGAGATACAAAAACTACAGAAGTACCATTTTTGAGGAATTTCGCAATTTTCGAAAAACATTTTTGTTGAAACCTGCCATCTCCAACTGCTAAGATTTCATCTAAAAGCAAAATGTCTGGGTCACAATGTATTGCAATAGCAAAACCTAACCTGACTGTCATACCGCTGGAGTATGTTGCAACAGGTGAATCAATAAAATCCCCAATTTCGGCAAAATCAACTATTTCATCAAATTTTCGTTTTAATTCGGGTTTAGTCATGCCAAGAATTGTTCCATTCAGAAAAATATTTTCACGACCTGTCATGTGAGGATGAAAGCCTGCACCAACTGCAATTAATGCACCAATACGTCCCCTAATTGTAATTTTCCCTTTATCGGGTGGAAAAAGTCCGTTTAATAAACGCAATAATGTTGTTTTGCCACTACCATTCTGACCTATCAAACCAAGAGTTTCACCACGCTTTAATTCAAAGTTAATATCCTGTAATGCCCAAAATTCCTTTTTCCGCAGATCAACATTTTCAATAGGCAACCCAAATATGCTTTTTGTAGCATCAATAGTGCCATAAAACATGCTCCGTTTAAGGGATTGGCAGAATTTTTTGTGAAGGCCTTCGACTTTTATTACTGTGTCGCTCATGTAGTGGGTAATGGTTGATGTGTTTATTTGTTGAGGCGTTGAGGGTTTAATGATCAAAGACAAAAGACAAAAGTNNAAAAGTCACAAGACAAAAGTAAAAAGAGGTTGATTATCTGGTTTTTTGGACTATAGAGCCAAGGATGTTTTTGAGTTCTCCTGATTCTTTTATAAGGTAGTCGAGTTCTGGCCCATTAACTTCTTTAACAGTTCTTATAATTATTCTGAGCCAATAATTTGATTCTCTCATTTCACGAAGGGAAATCCTGACTTTGTTAGAAAAGTCTGCCTTGGATGAACCGCTTTGAGACTCTTCACCCTGTCAAATCTTTGCATCAAATCTGATGTAAAACCAACATAGAATTTGAAATCAGTTAAACTCCTTAAAACATATATAAAATAAAAATCTTTTAACAATTTGATGCAATTTGACAGGGCGAGTAATTAGCTCCTGACGAACAAGCACTTTTTGATAATTGCGTACGAATAGTTTTATTTTCTGGGGAATAAGGTAGTGTTTTTAAAAATTCAATTACTCTTACTGCAAACTCAAAGAGTCTCTCGCACAAATCATTTTTCTTTTCTTCCACTTTTATCTTGTGACTTTTGTCTTTTATCTTTAGATCTTACCTTTCGCGTTTATTGTTTAGCATTTAAATCATCTTTTCAATTACCCGTTGTTCGGTAATGTAAAAAATGCGCCAGGAAAATAGAAAAAGCAGGAATGATACTCCGGCGCAAATAAAATATGTGTCAAGGTGTTCCATCTTTCCGTATATGATCATATCTCTTGCACCTCCAATAAGATAGGTTAATGGATTCCATTTGATCATTTTCTGCAGAAAGGGGTTCTGCACTTTTGATGAATATATGACTGGTGTAATAAACAATAATAAGCCAATCATAAAAGTAATTACTTTGTTTATATCAGAGGCAACTACTTCAATGACAGAGGCAAACAAACCTATTGCCGAGCCAATGAAAAAGATGGGAAGAATCAATAATGGCAATAAGAATATATATAAACTAGGAACTACCCTAAAGGAAAACAAAACGATAATATTAATGAAAAACACAATTGCAAAATTCGCAAGCTGAAGCATAGCCTGCTTTATCAGTAAGGCATCGTGGGGATAATTTACCTGGGTTATAAAACCAGAACCGGCAGTTAAGGTCCCGCTGGCTGAGGTAAAAAATCCACCAAACAAGCCATAAATTGAGGTACTTAACAAAACATAGGCAGGATAGGGGATTCCTACATCACCTGGCTTAAGGATACCAGTAGAATTATAAAATACCCATGAGACAACCCCTAATAATGGAGAAATAAAAATCCAGCCCGCACCAATAAATGATTTCTTATAGCTCATTAAAAAATCTCTTCGAAATAGCTGATAAATCAAATCCCAGCTATGAACAATGTTTCGAACAAGTATTATCCAGGTTTTTACCCAACCTATTTTCAATCGCTGGTTGGGCTCATATATTATTGTATGTGATTTTTCAGAATTGGAATTCATCTCTATAAAGATAAAAGACAGGACCGAGCGTTAAAAATTTGCCTGGTAGGCAAATTTAGCGAAGGGGACAGCATGCAGGGGTGGATCAAGACAAAAGACAAAAGTCACAAGATAAAAGTAGAATCAAGGCAAAAGGCAAAAGGAGAAAGGAAAAAGACAAAAGTTAAAAAATTTAACACGTTTCGTATTAAGTGTTTTGAGATTATCGTTTAGTGGCACAGGGCTAAGAGCTTTCTTAAACGTGAACCGAGTCCCGCTTTAGCGGGACGAGCTCGACGAAGTCAAATGAAAATCGAGAAACTTTTTTTCTCTTTCACTTTTTATCATTTTTCTAATTCCCTGGGCGTTTCGTGTTTTTCGAGGTATAAAATGTAGATTCCTGTATAAACTAACCATCTTTTTCTCAAACAAAATCATTTTGGTTTAATCCTGATTGTCTTATTATTGAACGAAAAGTACCAATAGGGATTTCCTTCCGGGGTGCCGGCCCTGTGAAATATGGCCAGGGCGGGGGCTTTGTGCTATTTCACAGGGCAAGGAACAATTACAGTTTTGTCATCTCAAATTAAGCTGAGTTTCCCCAATTAAAGCTTCTGAAATTGGTAAATAATCCCAATGACTTTTATCATCTTCAAAATATAATTGTAAAGCTTCTTTCAAGTTGGCACTTGCCTCATCAATGGTGGTACCAAAACTGGATATGTCCACATTTAAACATTGTGAAACATAATACTTTCCTTCTTTATAAATTACGTATTTGATTTTCTTCATAATGGTAAAATATTCTTTTGTAAAAGTACGAACTTTTATTTATTAGGCAACTTCTTTAATTGTCCTGTCTTATTCTTGAGGTTCAGGTTTAGGTTGAGGTTGAGGTTGAAATAAAGATAAAAGACAAAAGTCACAAGACAAAAGTAAAGATAACAAGGAGAAAGTGAAAAGCGGGTCGGTTCTCGTTTTGAATTCTAAGGAGGGAGCTTCTGTTTTTCAGCATTCGGGGTCACTGCTAATGGGATAACTCAAACTCTTTAAGCGTCATAACACGGTAATTTAATTCGCTTGCCTCATGGAGAAATTCTTTATCACCGCTCACAATTACGGTGGCTTTTCCTGTGTTATATAAATTTAGCAAGAAATTATCTTTGGGGTCCGTAAGTTGGTCTGTAGTTTCATCAGTATCCACAAGCCGGCATAGTTTTAAATGTATTGCAATTAATTCTTTAATGTCAGAAAGTTTAAGATATTTCTTAAACTTTGATCGAGTCAATACCTCCTGTATTTCTGTAATAAGGTGGTGACTTGTCAGAACCGTCAATTGATGGTGGTAAATCCGTGTAACTAATTTGTCCAGTCGCTTTGTGATCACATAGTTTATCCAGATGTTACTATCCAGAATGAAAACTTCATTTTGCATTCTGTTTCTTTCTGTATTCCACAACTTCAGCTACTACATCCTCAATAGTGAGATCATTTGACTTAATTTTTTCTGACAATTTTTGTGCCCGGTAAACGAGTGTCTCTTTTTCCAATTCCTTTTCCAATCTCACTTTATCCTCTATTGAGAATGATTTAATCAGCTTTAATACATCATCGAATGTGAAAGGGAAACTGTACGTTCTTTTATATGAAGTAGTGTTCATCGTTTTATAAGTTTTATATACAAATTTAACGTATAAGGGATTGTTCGCCAAATAAAACTGCGCAAAGATTTCAGGTAATATTATGCCCTCCCTTTTATTGTTTTCGTTATTTTCACCAATCAGTAAATCTTAGAGAGGTGCGTTATCTGGACAACATTGGTCATTTGTTGAGGGTTTATCAAGACAAAAGTAAAAAGGCAAAAGTATGGAATAAGACAAAAGACAAAAGTAAAAAGATAAAAGTTCAAAGTTCAAAGTTTAAGGTTCAAAGTTCAAGTGCCTGAATTCTAAAATAAGCCCTTTTAGTTATCTTTTTTGTCCTGGTTATATTTGAAAATATATCAGGTCGGCTATGTCAATCTTTTTAAAATCGTGATCAGCTGTAATTAAAGGCATATTTAGCCAAAGGGAAGTTGCTATAATAATACAGTCAGGAAGCTTGATGTTGTATTTTTGACGAATATTTATAACTAATTCCTTTATAGCAGGTGTAATATCAATCACTGTACACTCAGAAATAAATTGTTTAATTTTCAGGATGTCGCTGGGTTTTAAATGCCGGTTACCCAATAACTCCAATTGGGTTATAAATGATAGAAAAAGATTTTTCTCATCTAAAAGAGGAATCAGTGTCTCTTCTCCGTTAAGGAGATAAAGCACAATATTGGTATCAAGAAGGATATTAGTCCCATTCATTGCGCCATTCTTTTTGTAGTTTCATTGGGTCCTCAAGGAGGGTGATAGAACCGCAATATTTTTTTAAATCAGGACTTTTGATTTTTACTTGTCGTTTTTTTAAGGCTAACCGGATTTTTTCGCGTGATGTTCCTTTTTTTATTGTTGTTACCATCTTTTTAATTATTAGGAGGCAAATGTACTAAAAGAAATAATTTGTACCTGAAGATTAATATCTTTTAACGACCATATGAACTCTTCGGGGTGTCCGGCGTCTGGCGTCAGGCGTCTAGCAGATAAAATATTTTCATGACTTAGGTAGAGTAACCTCTCAACCTTAACCTTAACCTTAGCCTTAATCTTATGCCATAGATTTTATAATACTTCAAAGTGCCTTTTAACGTTGACGTATTTTTTTGCAGTATCTTGACTAATAGGTTTCTCCGGCTTTACATTTTCACAGTCAAGAAAAGTAATCGTAGTACCATCAGGTATCTTATCAAGTATATCCGGGTTATCTATTATTTGTTCAACGAAATCAAAAGCAATTGCTATATCTCGTTGTATTTGTTCTTTATTTGTCATTTTTAAGTTTTTTTAACATTGCGTTGTTTTTTACGCCCACAAGCGTAACGCCATCAGGCGTAACGGAAAAGAAACCTCTTAAAGAATGGATCAGATATGAAATAATTTCCTTCAACTTTCTCCACAACCCCGCTTTCAACTAATCCAATCAGCGCTTTTTGACAGTTGTGTCCGAATAGTTTTATTTTCAGGTGAATAGGATAATGTTTTCAAAAATTCAATGACTCTTACTGCAAATTCAAAAAGCCTTTCGCAAAGGTCATTTTTCTTTTCCATCGCTACAAACTGGCTCCGTCGCTAAATTTGCCCACCGGGCAAATTCTTAACGCTCGGCCCTACTTTTGTCTTTTTATTTTTGTCTTTTGTCTTCCCCCTGGGCAAGCTTCCGCCTCGTCAGTCACATCATATGAAGTGCCTGACAAGCGCTGTTATTCTATGTTTGCAGTGCTTTCAGGTTAATTCTGAAATAACTGCTTTCATCCTTTTTACTTTTGCCTTTTGCCTTTCTCCTTTATATTCCGGTTGATCCGGAGCTCTGTAATATTACACCTTACTATCTGCATTGTTCCACAATGGCAGGAGGTCAGATTTTTTTAATTTCATAAGATGACATTCTGCCTCTTCGGGGTGAAGTACAACATAACTTACTTTACGTCCGACCAGTTCTTCCGCCTGCATTACTTTCCTTGCGAGGTACTCACGGTCAATATTCTCTCCCACAAGGATAAGATCTATAACGGGACTATCCTTTCCACGGGCAAAATCTCCGATAAGATAGACGCAGATAAGATTTCCTATCCGATGAATAACTTTATCAATTACACGATCGATACCGGCCTCCTTCATTATAATGCTATGTATATCACCAAATAATGGATGATTGGGATTTGCCTGGTACACCTTTTTATTACCTTCACGCAGGGAATGTAAGAGGCCCGCTTCCTCAAACCGGTTTAATTCAAGACGTATTCCATTTGAGGATTCGCCAAATTCAGATTCCAGCCCACGGAGGTGTGCTTTAGTGCTGCTGTTAAGGAAAAATTTCCTGAGGAGCTTAATCCTTGTTTCAGAAGTGATCAGGGCATTAATCATCAGGTTTAGGTCGAATTAATGAGTAACAAATTTACTCGGTTTTTTGAAACTTCCAAATCAGAGGTGCTTAATATAATAATTTTATAAAAGAGACCTGACCTGAGTTAGGTAGTTCATAATAAACAGAGTGGAATGCCAATAATCCTCATCAAGGTAGGGAGTGATGTATCCTTTAGAGCTGGATTTCAGTTAAGAAGACTCACTTATTAATAAGAGTTCATTCTCTTATATACCTCATGAGAATGAATTAGGTTGGATAGTGATTCAGATTATCATCAATAATTTCACTATTAGAGTCAAAAAAACTACCTTTGTATATTATAATTTATTGAGTATGTAGTAAATTTAGGTTAAATTTAACCCGCATGCAACCAACCTCTTAAATAAAAGGTCATTTTATGGCACTTAAAATTTAGAGCATGAAGAAAATACTTTTTCTAATACTAATTTTTTATCCATTTGTATTATTCTCACAACCGGCAAGTGGAGATGGAACATCAGGAAATCCTTACAGTGGTGTTATCACAACACCATGGACATTGAGTGGTGAAAAATACTGTGGTGATCTGACTGTTTCGAGTGGCACTTTCACAATTAATCCCGGGGCAATTTTACGGTTTGGGTCTGGTTATTCTCTTACAATATCCGGAGCAGGAGTGCTTTCTGCAGTGGGAAATAGTTCCGGTTATATTACATTTACTGCCGCAGGAACATCGTGGGGCCATATCGCTTTTAGTGATCCTGCCAGCACAGGGAGTTCTTCTTTGGATTATACTGTTATTGAATTTGGATCGGTTACCGGATCTGGTTATACAGGTGCGGGAGGAGGAATATTAATAAGGCATAGTAATGTGACTATTTCTAATTCTATAATTAGAAATAATTCATCTGACTGGGGGGGGGGAATTTTTATCGATAACTATAGGAATCCTCATATTTACAAATGCTTGTTTAAAGACAACACAACGATTCATGGTGGCGGTGGAATATATTGCTGGAATGGGGTGAGTTCTGTTATCGAAAATTGTATTTTCGATTCAAATCATTGCACAGAACCTACTACTTCTTATTACTCTGGTGGTGCTGTCACAGCTCAAAAAGCGGCTCCTATACAGGTTCTTAATTGCACCTTTGTTGACAATACTTCTACACAACCAGGAGATGCATTGCTTATTCAAGATTCCCCGGGAGCTTTAATAGAAAACTGCATTCTTTGGGGGTCATCTAATCAAATTTCTTTAGCAACTACATCTCAGGTTGTTAACTGTGCAATTCAAGGATATGCTTCCGGATACACAAACTGTATTACCCTGAGTGGTACGAACGCTGATCCGACCGGACCTAATTTTTATAATGTTTCCGCAGGTTCGGAGGATTATCAGATAATATATAATTCTCCCTGTCGCGATGCAGGAACTTCATCTGGTGCTCCAACAACTGACTATCTTGGTAATTACAGAGTTTATAATTATGATATCGGCGCTTACGAAGTTCAATACAACAGGTGGAACGGAACAGCTAATGATAATTTGTGGACAACTTTATCTAATTGGGATGGAAATGTTGACCCTTCAACCGGGGAGGGAGATGTTTATATCCCTGCCGGATTAACGCACTATCCTACAGGTTCATCTCCGTATTATACTATTAATTCAGGGAAATTAATGATTCTTGAACCCGGAGCACAAGCGACCTTCGGTACACTTACAAACAATGGAACACTTAAACTCAAATGTGATGCAACCAATATGAGTTCTTTAATTGGGGGTTCCATAGCCGGTACAGGTAATGATTCTATTGAATTGTATCTTTCAGGAGGCGAAGTCCCTCCATCCGGTGACAAAAAGTTCAGGTGGCATTATATTTCGTCCCCTATTTCCTATTTAAACGTAAGTACATTCGCTCCATCTTATACTAAGAATGTGGTATCGTGGAATGACAACCGCGTTACCGGCACACTTGCAACCGGCTGGGTTGCTTACGATGGTTATGTTTATGCTACCGGATTATTGGGCGGAACAACATTTGATAATCTTGTTACAGGCGTAGGTTATGATTATTATGCTATTGCTGATAGAAAATACACATTATCAGGTCAAATCAATACCTCAGATGTAAATGTGAACCTTTCCTATTACATTGATGATGCTTTACATGGTTTTAACCTGCTCGGAAATCCCTTCTCATCAGGACTTAACTGGGATGATATAACAAATAGTGTATATTCCCCTTATCCTGACCTTACAAGCAAATCATTGTACTTCACAAGAGACAATACTCAATGTTCTTATATTGGCGGAGTTGGTATTCCTGGAGACGTATCCGGTATAATACCCCCAATGCAGGGATTCTTCGTCAAAACTTACAGCACAGGAAATACGATTACTCTTCCTGCCGGCGCCAGGGTGAATGGGAGTATTCATGCAAGATATAAGGGCTCCACTATTATCCCTCTTGTTCGTCTCTCATTAACTGAAGGTGCAATATCAGATGAGACTGTGGTTCGGTTTGATGAAACGGCCAAGACTGGCCTTGATTATGATTTTGATGCCTTAAAGATGTTTGTATCCACAACGAATACCCAGATTTATTCAGCACTAAATGGCACAAATTATTCAATTAATGGTCAACCATTCCCCGAAAACTCTATTGAGATCCCAATTATTGTCAACCTGACAACCGACGGTAATCATAGTATCTCAACAACGCAGTTGCAGGGTCTCGATAACTACCCGGTTACACTTACGGACAAAACGACAGGCTTCACTGCCGATCTGAAGACAACTCCAACTCTCTCTTTTTCAGCTTCTACAGGTACAATAGCTGACAGGTTTGTACTCAAAATTGGTAAAGTTTTAACCGGAATTGAGAATCCGGTTGTTTCTAAAAATACATTTAATATTTATTCTGCAAACAACATGATAAACATCCAGACTCTTTCGGATCAATGGGATGGCAAATTGGGTTCAGTAAACGTTTTGGATCTTACTGGTAAAACTGTCAGCAATCTGAATAATTCAGAGTTCAGCAAAAACTCATTGACGCAGGTTGCTGCTCCGGTGACTAAAGGGATCTATATTGTGGAACTAAAATCGGGGATTATGAGATATGTGGGGAAGGTAATAATACGGTAAACGGTGTGCGGTATGCGGTCAATAGAAACCGGGAGCCGCAAACCGGTTACCGCAAGCCGGAGATTAATTTGCTAATTTTAAATTAAAAAGTACTTTTGTAACATATCTTGAAATTATCTCTTTGCATTTGAAGACTATACACCAAAAAATATTACCAAAAAAACCATATAGTAAGCCGGAGGTTTTCAGAATAGCTCTGGATAACTCAATATCCCTGGTCATGATGACTGATATACCCCCCAACCCTGATCCAAGGGGTGGTACAAAAAAAGGTAATGATACACCATTTCAGAGTCCGTTCGGGGATAAACCATTTGGGTAAGAATGAAAATTAATAGGATTAGAGTCCTGGAGGGCTCTTTTTTTTGGAAGGGTACAGGGGGGTATGTGGTTAGCAGTGTGCGGTTTCCGGAGAATTTTTGAATAAAAAGGCATTTAAAACAAACCCATCGGCTTAATCTTTGATGATAAAAAAATGCCTTTATCTTAAACATTTATTCTTCTAATTCGTATAATGACTAAAGATTGAACAAAGAAAGTCTGACATGAAATCCAAGTACATTCTGTTGCTCATCGTTCTTTTTATGCCATACCGGGCTTTTGCCCAGCCTGCTGAAACAATTTATCAGGGTACTGTTATTAAGTCCGGGTACGTAGATGATGCTTCATTTGGTCCATTCAACATTGGATTTAGTTTTACTTTTTTCGGAAATACCTATAATCAGTTTTATATCAATTCAAACGGGCAGGTGTTGTTTGGAACAGGTTCATTTGAGAGCAGTAATGCATCTATTCCATCGGCTGCTGAGCCTGACAACTTTATTGCCCCTTTCTGGGATGACCTGATTGTTGACGGGACCGGAAAAATTTTATATACAACCGTCGGTGCTGCTCCGAACAGAAAACTGATAATCCAATTCGGGAACATGGGATTTTACGGTGCTCCTGCCTTTATGGGAACTTTTGCAGTCATACTTTATGAGACTTCAAACATAATCCAGGTACAATACCGTCTTATCGTCGATAACACGTCAACAAGGGCCCATGGCGGAACTGCAACAATTGGTATTGAGAACTCAGACGGAACAGCAGGAGTTCAGTATTCTTATCAGAACCCTGCTGCCGTTACAACAGGAACAGCTATATCATATACACCTTCGGGCCTTATATATATTTTAAATTCGAACGCTATTTATGAAGGGATATTTCTCACGACTAATCTCACACTGCCTGAACCGGGGATTCCTGTACTCTTAAGTCCGCCACAAAATGCAGTTATAGGTTCTGATTATATCTTTTCGTGGGCAGATGCAGGGAATGCTGCTTCGTATGCATTATTGATTTCAGCTTCCTCCGATTTAGGAGGAGCTACTTATTATTCTGCTGGGTCAAATTTATCGTTTAACGTTACCGGTCTCACTCCTGGCGGAACATGGTATTGGGGTGTCTTTGCCACAAATGCGACCGGCACAACCTGGTGTGAAATAAAGAAGTTTACTACCAGTGCTACTCCTCCGCTTGCAGCAGTTCCACAAACTATCTGGGTGGAACAGAACCAGGAGAAAATCATTAATCTTCAGTACACCGGCGGAGATGGAAGCACTAAAACAGCAATAGTGACTTCCCTTCCGGCTCAGGGCCAGTTATATCAGTATAATTCAGGAGTAAAAGGAGCTTTGATTTCATCTGTTTCCACAACAGTTACCGATGCCGGAAGGAATGTGATTTATGTAGCAAACGGAAACTCGGGCAACAGCGCAGGCAACTTCAACTATAAAATACACGACAATAATGGAGATTCTCCCGACGCCCAGATAACAGTAAATGTGAGTCCGCCAGGGATCCCCAACTTACTCTATGCAGCAAAGAATGCAAACATCGAATTGCAGTTCGACCTGCCAATGGCCGATCCTGCCGGGAAACAAAGTCAGTTTAACGCAACAGTTAATGAATCTTCCTCAATAATAAATTCATTAAGTCTGAAACCAGGCGATCCAAATTCCATAATTATCGGCCTCAGCGCACCACTTGCAGGCACAGAGACTATTCTTATCTCTTACACTGCAGGAGATATTGCATCAGCACAGGGAGGATGGCTTGCTTCATTTACTGCACTAACGGTAACTCTTACGGCACAGACCATTACTTTTTCACAGTCTCTCTCAAAAAAATTCTCTGATTCTCCGTTTACACTATCTGCTACCTCCGGCAGCGGGCTGGGGATGACATATTCCAGTTCAAACATGGCTGTTGCAACAGCCCTCGGTAGTGTGCTGACCTTTCATGCCCTCGGAACATCCGATATAACAGCCAGGCAGCTTGGGAATGGAACTTATGCTCCTGCTAGATATATCAGAACATTAACTGTCGCCAAAGGAGATCAGACCATAACCTTTAATGCTCTTCCGACAAAGACTTACGGTGATGCTGATTTTGTGCTTTCTGCTTCATCAACTTCAGGATTGAGCGTTAGTTTTTCGGGTGATAACCCTTCAGTAGCAACTATTGTATCAGGTAATATTCATATTATGGGAGCTGGTACTGCTGTGATTACTGCCTCTCAGGCAGGAAACTCATTATGGAATTCAGCTCCGGATATACCACAGACACTTACTGTTAATAAGGCTAATCAGACAATCACATTTAGCGTTCTTCCTCCGATGACTTACGGTGATGCTGATTTTGTACTTTCTGCCTCATCAAGTTCAGGATTGAGCGTTAGTTTTTCGAGTGACAATCCTTCAGTAGCAACTATTGTATCAGGGAATATTCATACTACGGGAGCAGGCACTGCAGTGATTACTGCATCACAGAACGGAGACGGAAATTATAATGAGGCACCGGCAATTCCACAAACATTGACAGTAAGCAAGGCAATTCTGACCTTTACTGCAGATGATAAAAGCAAGGTTTACCTGGTTCAGAACCCGGTTCTGACTTTCCGGATTTCGGGATTTGTAAACGGAGATACGCAAAGTGCTCTTGATGTTTTGCCATCAATTCAGACTGTTGCCGGTCAAAATTCTCCTGTTGGAACCTATCCGATAACTATTTCCGGAGGAAGTGATAACAGTTATAGCTATGTCTATGTGGCCGGGACATTAACAATCACTAAGATCCCTCAGACAATCACATTCACTGCTATCCCGGAGAAGTTGCTGGTTAAGGATTCTTATACTCTTTCAGCAACTGCAACTTCAGGACTTACAATTCTTTTTGAAAGCAAAGATGCGTCAATAGCGACTGTAACTGGAGACTTGCTAACAGGGGTTTCAAAGGGTGATGTCGAGATACGGGCTTATAATTCAGGAGATCAAAATTATGAGGCAGCAGAAACCATTGCATCTGTTGAAATTTACTCTACTCATAAGGATATAATGTATCTTTTTACTCCCAACAATGATGGTTTTAACGATTACTGGGAACTTCCCGATATAGCCACATGGGGTAAATGTGATGTAAAGGTGTACAACAGATGGGGAAAGCTGGTCTTTTCCGATGCAAATTATAATAACCTCTGGGACGGAACCTCAAATGGCAATCCCGTACCTGAAGGAGCATACTACTTTATAATTAAAACGCAGAATGCAGGAATGGTTAAGGGAACGGTTAATATTGTCAGATAATGCAGCGCAGGGCGATGGGCTCAGAGCAAAGGTAAAGAACTTTCTTACTCTGAGCTAAGCAGCCTGAGCAAAATAGAAAAAAGTTGAAATGAAAAAAACACTCATCATAGTAACAATTTTCTTAACGGGAATAACATTACGAGCCCAGCAGTCACCTATCTCAGAAAACTACTTCATGGATAAATATTCTCTGGCGCCTTCATACGCCGGGAATTATAATCCAAAGTACTTAATAACAGGTTACCGAAGTGACTGGACAGGAATAGACGGTGGCCCAAAAACATTCAAGCTTTCATACAGCGATCTTTTCCCGTTTATGAAAAATGCCGGATACGGAGGAAAGATAATATACGATAAGGCAGGGATCTTCAACCAGCTATATATTCTGGGCTCCTACTCATATAACCTTAAAGTGAGCGCAGATCACCATATAATGTTTGGTCTTTCGGCAGGGTTATATAAAAACAGGCTGGACCTTCTGGATTATTATAATGACCCTAAATACACACTTGATCCTTCACTGATCAGTCAGGATATAAATTCCAAACTGAAATTTTTGAGCGATGTTTCAGCTGTATGGTCATGGCAAAGAATTGAGGCTGGAATTATGTTTTCCAACATCACTTTTGGAGATGCCAGTTATAAGGAGGTTAAACTAAAGTACAATCCTCTTTCAAATTTCCAGGTTCATGCTACATACCAATATAATATAAATGATGACTGGGAAGTTATTCCACTTGTTCTTTTCAGGGGAGGAAAAGATATCGAGGGCCAGCTGGAAGTAGCTTCCCAGGTGGTATGGCAGAAAAAGCTAAACGGAAGTTTGGTTTTCCGTGATCCGGGCATATTAGGCTTCGGTCTTGGCGCGAATATAGGTAAAGGCTTAAAGATCGGATATAATTTCAATTATGCGACTAATGTCGCAATGGGAGTGTTAAATAACCATGAGATTTCGATCGGTATCAACTTATTCGAATATATCTCAAAAAAATCAATCCCTAAGGAGTGAGTCAATAGATCCTGTTCTATTGTTCATTTTTCCCCCGGATCATTCTGTTTCATAATTCAACGTCAAGGTACTTGTTCGATGATAAGCCGTTTGGGTAGGAAAGACATTTAATAGAGTAAGAGCCCGAAAGGACTCTTTTTTGTTTAAACGGTTCTGGGGTCTTGCAGTCTTGCGGTCTTGCGGTCTTGCGGTCCGTCACTTACCTGATTTTAGATACTTCATAAAGCTGCTGATTCCATTTATCAGCTTTTGAGCTCTGATTCTCCTCTCTATTGAGATCTCCGGAGTAACATACTTTTGATCTTCAGCAATGTAGTACATGCTTTTCACTTCTCCGGCAGAACCTTTTGAGATATTAAGAAACTGCCTGAATTCAGCGTCGCTACTTCGGCAGAAGCCTTCTGAAATATTGTTCATTACAGATATTCCGGCTCGTGAGATCTGGTCTTTAAAAGAGTAGTCTTGACCTTTTCTGAAGTCTGAATAAATCAGGTTAACAAGCTCCCGCGACATTTTCCATACCTCGAGATCCTCAAAATTTTTAATTGTTCCCATCTTAGCACGATTTAGTTTGTACTAAGTTATCGAATTTATTGGATTTCATGACTGCAAGACTGCACGACCGCAAGACCATAAGACTGCAAGACTGCACGACTGCACGACCGCAAGACCATAAGACTGCAAGACTGCGAGACTAAATGAGCAGAAACCTGACAGCCCGATGCCTTAGCCTGACGCCTGTGATGTCATATTCACCATGTATCAATTATCAGCCAGTTTGCGTTTATGTTTTGAATTTAATTTAATATTTCAAAATTTGTTCAAAATTCGTTCCCCTTATGTCACTAATACAAGCGGTTTCACAGGAGTCGTACCACTGGGGGTAGGTGTGAGTATGATCTATTCCGGTAATATTAATTTCGGGATTGAGCTTGGCGGAAGGTTTACATTTTCAGATAATCTGGATGGCTATACATCTGCCCGGTCCAAAGCGAATGATATTTATCATTTACTGAATTTTACATTTACGTATAAGATAAATACAGGGAAAAACGGGTTGTCGTCGTTTGGAAAGTAGTTCAAAAATGTTAAAGATTTTATAAAGAGGTCTGTCGCTTTGCTCCGTCTTAACTCTTCGCTGTCTTAAAGCCCCTCGGGCTGTCTTTACGCTTCGCTGTCAATAAATCCTGAGGTATGTTATTTTTTAAGATAGAACATGAAGTTGGTGATTTTAGTCAGGAGGACTGAAGCTCTATTTCTTCTGCCTTTGGCTGTTTCAGGTGAAACATAGTTTTGATCTTCTGCGGTATAGTACATGCTTTTTACTTCACCACATGAACCTTTTGAAATATTCAAAAACTGCTTAAACTCTTTATCACTGTCACGGGAAAAGCCTTCTGCTATATTGTTTTTTATTGATAGCCCTGCTGATATAACCTGATCTTTTAGATTGTAATCTTTACAATTTCTAAAATCATTATAAATCAAATTCACTAGTTCTCTGGCAAGTTGCCATATTTCTAAATCCTCGAAATTTTTAATTGTTCCCATCTAGCACGAATTAAATATTTATACTAAAATTCCACATAATAAAGATAAAAAGTTTTAAGTATTGTGACAAGCGAACGAAGTGAGAAAGACATGCCGAAGGCAAAGACTTCAAGACAAGCGACTGAAAGGAGCAAGACAATAGTCTTTACACCTTTCTTAAGAACCCTTTAGGAATCTTGAGGATCAGATTCTGATCAAGCCTGTCAATCCTTACCACAACACGGTTTTTGGTTCCGATTTTAATAAGCTCACCCGTTAGACCAATAAGAGAGCCGCTGATTACCTCAACATTATCGCCCTTGGCGAATTTATCAGAGGTGACTTCAATTTCAGCATCGCTGTTTATCAGCAACCGGAGGTTATCTATCTGATTCTGGGGAATTGAAACAGGTTGCCCTTCGAAAGAGACGAATTTAACGACACCATTGGTCTTATAGACCCTTGGAAAATTCTTTTTGTTTGTTTTTACAAAAATGTATGAAGTGAGAAGCGGTTTTTCAACAAGTTTCTTCCGGTCGCTCCACATTCTGTATGTCTTCTGAAGGGGCAGGAATGTTTCTATACTTTCTTCAACAAGTCGTTGGAATACCAGCTTCTCAGCTCTCGGTCTGGTATAAAGAGCATACCATTTTTCTACAGAATTATTGTTTTTAATAATTTTTATTTCTTTTGGGGATATGATTTCCTGTTCGGCCATTTTTTATAGTTTGAAGAAGATTTCAAAGATAATTTTTTTAATCTAATAGTTCATTTGCCTTCGGCGAACTCGCAGAAATTAATTTGTCAAATAATTAATGCCTTTTGTTCTGCTCGGTTCTTTTGTTCGTCACAAATCCATGTTACTTTCTTTGTCTTGATGCAAAGGAAGTAACCAAAGAAAAATCAAGGCTGCAGATAATTTTGAGGCTCTTGTTTTTCGGCTTGCCCACGCAATACAACTCGTCGTCCTTCGTCCTCCTCAAACAGTATTGCTTACTAGAAACCATCACAGCAAGCCTCAAAACAGTCGCTATTTCCCAAAATTCTCTGAGGCCGTTTGAGGCCCAATTTTAATATGCAAATTTCTCTAAGATGGAAAATTCTACCCCAAATCGCCGTAAGGCGAGCAATGCCCCATAGAATTAAGCTCCCCATATGGGGGGTTGGGGGGTAAAATAACCAAATAGTTATATATTTGCTGACAAATCACTTAAGATGCCTGACTTAAGAAAACGACTCTTCCTCATTTGTCTTTTCAATATAATTGTATTGAATACTAATCTCTTTAGCCAGGAGGTCCCTCAATCCGTCAGCAATACAGGTATCTACGAATTCCTTGATGAACTTGCAAATGACCAGATAATTACGATTAATTCAGCTGTAAAACCCTATTCGCGGTTGTTCATATCTCTGCGTCTGAAAGAGGCGGAAGAGAAAAAAGATCAGCTTAATCCGAGGCAACAGAAAGAGCTCGACTTCTACCTGACGGATTTCGGAAAGGAGCTGAATGATGAACGGCACAAAGGCGCAACGGCGCAATGGTTCAATGGTGAAAAGGCGCAACGGCGCAACGGCGCAACGGTCCAACGGCGTATGGATCTGTTTTATTACAGGGACTCACTCTTTTCGTTGACAATAAACCCTATTCTTGGCGGAGAAATTTTTACCAACTCCTCAGGAAAGGCAACTTATCTCCGCAACGGTGCTGAGGCACGGGGATATATAAAGAACTGGGGATTCTATGCTTCCCTCCGCGATAACCACGAGAAACCACTCCTGGGACTGCCTCAATATCTTACCCAGAGGGTGAATGGACTCATAAAGGGAAGTACCGACTGGAGTGAAATGCAGGGGGGGATTACTTATTCATGGAAATGGGGCAATGCCGGCCTGGTAAAAGATAACCTGCAATGGGGAAATAACTATAACGGAGCAAATATATTCGGTGGAAACAACCCTTCCTTTGTCCAGTTAAGACTGCATATCTCTCCGGTAAAATGGTTTGACTTCAATTATTTCCACGGGTGGCTGAACTCGATGGTTGTCGACAGCACCAAATCTTACTGGGTAACCAACAGCTATGGAACCAACTACCGTGAGGTGTATCATAGTAAGTTTATTGCTGCCAACATGTTCACCTTCACTCCTTTTAAAAACCTAAATGTATCCGCCGGGAACAGCATTGTTTACGATAATGAAACTGCCAACCCGGCCTACCTGATACCGCTCTTCTTTTATAAGTCGGTCGATCACTCTCTTACCTCCGGAATTGATAATATGAATTCACAGATGTTCTTTGATATCAGTTCGCGGCAGATCAGGAATCTTCATCTTTATGCTACATGGTTCATTGATGAACTATCGGTGAGCCGGTTTACAAATAAGAATGCGTGGAATTTCTTCAGTTATAAAGCCGGATTCAGATTAACCGATCTTCCGGTCACAAACCTTTCTTTCACGACTGAGTTCACATATACCTACCCTCTTGCATTTCAGCATTATGTGCCTACTCTTACTTTCCAGAATCAGGGGTATAACCTGGGATATTATCTGAAGGATAACTCAAGGGAATGGTATGTTGCTCTTGACTATCGGCCGGTAAGAACTCTTGATGTAAATCTCTTTTTTCTTGATGCGATACGAGGTCCGGATTATACGGAACTCGGGGTGAATCGTGTTGGCAATCCGCCGCTGGTCACAGTGCAATGGCATAACACATCATATGGGTTGAAGGCATCTTACCAGGTTATTAATGACCTTTATACGTGGTTCTCATTTGCATCAGGTAATATCAGGGGAGATGCCAGGTGGAGTCCGGAGTATTTTTTTGGAAGAAAGAATACCCTGAATTTTGGTGTCACTTTTGGGTTTTAATTTTAGTATCTCACCCCCTCTGTCCCGCCATAGCGGGACATCTCCCCCAAGGGGGCGAAAATTCTCTGCATAAATTTTAGATTTCAAGCGGCTTCAGGCGAGTAAAAAATGAACAAAATAATAAATACAACTAAATTTGATTTTGCGGCGAATGCCGGAAGATGATAAATAACTATTATCTGAACAATTTGAATAAATTTTTATTTACTTCGCACTCTCAACTCAGTCGTTTGCAGGTAACAGATGGAAAAGCGTAAATTCAGGACTATAACACTCTTAGCAGATATTGTCATCCTGACGATATCCTTTCTTGCTGTGGTATGGACAAAACCAGCAAGTCTGAGATCGTACCTGCCATCGCATACGCCATTCTTCCTTGGGTTGGCCCTGATGTGGATCATCGTTTCGCTTATCAACGGGAAGATGCACCGTGGCAAGATCATCAACTTTACAACACTTTTCACACGGGTTCTGACCAGTAATATTATTGCTGTTTCAATCACTGCCCTTGTGATGTATAGTATAAGGTCTCTTGATTATTCAAGAACCGTCGTCCTTGGAACCGCTTTGCTTGCCACATTTCTCGAACTTGTTTTCGGGTCGGTCTATATGGCCTATAAAAAGGCAGTTGTTCAGGATTATGAAGAGTATAATAAATACCAGACATTTAAAAAGCCCAGTGAATACGACCTTGTTAAGGAAGTTAACGGGAACGGTGAAAGGAAGGAAGATAATACTGAAGTAAACCCGGGGATTGCTCTGTCAATTGAAAAAGAGTGCGGATCAGAAATGGCCCTGGCAATTTTAAAGATGACTTTCAGTAATTTTACCGATCACACTGCTGTGTTGTCGACTACCACAGTTTTTAATATTACAAGCCTGGTTAAAGAGAAATATGATTATATAATCAACCTTCACAAAATCAATGATATAAAAAGACTCGACAGCTTCCTCGATGCGGTAAACAGCAAACTTGCAATGAAAGGATATTTCTTCTGTTGTGTCGAGACCAAAGACCAGCGAAAACAGAGACTCTTAAAAAAATATCCTCCCTTCCTAAATTATATCTATTATATATTCGATTTCATTGTAAAACGGATCCTTCCAAAACTTAAATTCACCCGTGGAATATACTTATTCCTCACCCGCGGGGAGAATGCTGTACTCTCGCGCGCCGAGACACTGGGAAGACTTTCCAGGGCTGGATTCAGGATCAAACAGGAGTCATTCATCGGGAACCTGTTATGTATTGAGGCAAGAAAGTTTGACGAACCTCTTCCTTTAAATGAAAACGTTTATGGTCCGGTGATTGCATTATCAAGGGTTGGTAAAAATGGAGATATCATAAAAGTATATAAGCTCCGGACCATGCATCCCTATTCCGAATATATACAGGACTACGTCTATGGGTTATATGATCTTCAGGATGGCGGCAAGTTTAAAAATGATTTCCGTATAACCTCCTGGGGAGCGATCTGCAGAAAAACCTTTCTCGATGAGCTGCCCATGCTTATGAACTTCTTCCAGGGCGAGATGAAGCTTATCGGTGTGAGGCCTTTAAGCAAACATTATTTTGAACTTTACAGAAAAGAGGTTCAGGAGAGAAGAATACAATATAAACCCGGACTGATTCCCCCGTTCTATGCCGATATGCCTTCCGATCTTGATGGGATACAGACTTCCGAACTAAAATATCTTGATTCATTCGACAGACACCCGTTCTTTACCGATTTTCGCTATTTCTGGAAATCGACCTGGAATATATTATTCAGGAAAGCGAGGAGTAATTAATCGGTATGCGGTGCGCGGTGTGGTGATAGAGATTCGAGAATCTCGTAAAGACCAAACACCGATTGCCGCATACCGCATACCCTTTAGCCGTTATGCCTTTGCGCCGTTGTAATTTTATAGTGATTTTTAAATTAATAAAAAAACAATACCTTTGCCGGATATTTAAAATTTAAACAATGGCTGAAAAGACAAGATATTCTGATGATGAGCTTGAGGAATTCAGACAAATAATCCTCATGAAGCTGGATAAAGCCAGGAAAGATTATGAGATACTTAAGTCAAGCATTACTCACGAAGAGAGCAATGATACTATGGATACCTCTCCAACTTTCAAAGTATTGGAAGAAGGTGCTACAACTTTATCGAAAGAGGAAGCAGGCCGTCTGGCTCAACGTCAGGAGAAATTCATTCAACATCTTCAGGCTGCCCTGATAAGGATTGAAAACAAGACTTATGGTATATGCCGTGAGACAGGAAAACTTATATCAAAGGAACGACTCAGAGCTGTACCTCATGCTACTCTAAGTATGGATGCAAAAATGAAACAGAAGTAGGAAAAAATTGTACTATGTATAATAGGCGATAGTCGATTTAGAATAAAAATAGTCCAAAATAATAAAATAAGCTGCTCAGGAAGATGGGTGGCTTTTTTGATGTATTATTTACATATTCTATTGCCTATAAAACATAATATATCCCCTGATTCAGGAGCATTTCTTCTTTAAATTAATTGTCTTTCTGGTTGCAATAAATATTGAGGTAAGTTCAAATGCCTCTTTCATCAGTCTTTTAGATTCATCCATGTGATCTGGCGCGAGCAGGTTTTTATCTATTATCAATTCAATCCACATTCCACTTTCATCAGCTTCCTCAATCGCAATACTTACTTTAGCAACAAATGAAGCTTCACTTTGCGCCAGTCTTGCCGCACGATAATTAGCGGCAACCGATGTTGAACTTCTTATTAATTGCCCCCGAACGTGATTTTTTAAATAATTTCCCTCAAGAGAATAACACAGATCGATACAATCATAACCAAATTGTTTGGTCCTTTTGAGCATTTCTTTAGCATCCATTACAGCGAGATATTAAATATTATTAAAAAATTGACTAGCACAAATCAACTAAGTTTCATATTCTCCTCCCATCGCCTATCGCCTATTATACATAATTCATTTCTCCAACTCCCCCAGCTGCTGTTTCACAATTTTGGCAATATATTTCCCCAGAATATCGAATTCGAGATTAACAACAGTTCCTTTTTTGATCTGGTGAAAGTTGGTGACCTCCCAGGTGAAAGGAATTATTGCGACTTCAAATGATCGTGGTTTTGAGTTAACGACAGTAAGACTCACTCCATTTACGGATACTGATCCTTTTTCGACTGTTATATAGTCGTCCTGTGCAGGCTCATACTCAAAGCTATAATACCAGCTTCCGCCGGCCTCCTTAACACTTGTACATACAGCAGTCTGATCAACATGACCCTGCACCATGTGTCCATCGAGACGTCCATCGAGACGCGTGCTCCTTTCCAGATTGACCTTGTCACCGGGTTTTAGCAATCCCAGGTTTGTCTTATCCAGAGTCTCTTTTATTGCAGTCACGGTATATGTCTCCTTATCTTTCCTGACGACAGTAAGACATACTCCATTATGAGAAATACTCTGATCGATCTTCAGTTCATTTGCAAATGAACATTTCATCGTAATGTGAAGGTTATCTTTTTCTTTTTCAAGTTTTACGACTTGAGCTGCGGTTTCTATAATTCCTGAAAACATAAGTTTTATTTATTATATTCTTAAGACAAAAGTATGGATTTTTAGTTGAAGTAGGATTGATAAAAATGGGTTTTGCCACAAATACCAGTTACTTTCTTTGTCTTGAAATAATTAATGTTCATTTCTTTTGTTCGTCCAAAAGAAACGAACCAAAGAAAAGGGCGCCGGAAATGACAAATTTTGTCCATACGTACGCTCGCTACGCAGGCCTTAATGGCGCTACCGTCTGGCTAAAATTTCGCACCATTTCCGGGTTGCCCTCGCTCCGTAACTTAGAATCTTCAGTAACATTATGGCCAAATCAACTTTTTCCCAAATCCCAACCTGTTATCTGTCATCTTGATAAGAGTAAGCCTTACCATCCAGAGATGAGTATCCATTAATGTCGCAGGAGGGAATTTTTTAAGATAAGCCCATTTAGCTTTTGATATTATTTCACCTTCGGGTTCTGAAACTATTCCCTGAAACTGGATTCCCCGTATCTTACCAATTACCATTGTCTCGAGAACAACCGATCCTGCAACGACGGGGTTTTTAATGAACTCTTCCCCGTGACGGGTATCAGCATCTGTAGTGAATACCAGCGAGTTTTCTTCTTCGAGATATACATAAAAGCAGTTTGCGCACCAGGGTTCATTTTCAACTGTAGTGGCTATGGTGAGGACATGGTGTTTCCTGAAGAACCTTATGATTCTGCTGTCAACCATTTTTCATCCATCTGAAACCATTGCTATCAAAGCCTGCAAGATCGATAATGCGATCAACTACAGTCATAACAAGATCATCTATGGTTTTGGGATTACTGTAGAATGAAGGTGTCGCCGGACAAATAATTGCTCCTGCCAGGGTAAGTATTTTCATATTATTAATATGTATCAGGCTGTAAGGAGTCTCACGCGGAACAATTATCAGCCTTCTTTTTTCCTTCAGCATCACATCAGCGGTACGGGCAATCAGATCATCGGAGGTTCCGTTAGCGATTCGTCCAATTGTACCCATCGCTGCAGGACAGATAATCATTGTGTCATATTGAGAAGACCCTGACGCGAACGGGGCATAAAATGTTTTATTGTCAAACTCCTTCGCAGAGCCTTCATCGTGAAATTTTGACCCAATCTCAGACTCCCAGATCTCCTTGCCAGTATCTGAAAAAATTACAGCAATCTCTTCAATGGGGCTTTTTAACTGCTCAAGTTTCTCCAGTAGTTTACGGGCATAGATTGAACCGCTGGCTCCGGTTATGGCAAGAATTATTTTTCTGTTATGATTTTCTAAATCCTTCATTCTGGTTTTGAAAAGCGGAACAAAGATAATGATTTCATATCAACCTGGAATTGAGTGGAAATGTTTATAAGCAGGTTCTGTTAACTGTGCTAAACCCCCTCGCCCGCCAACCGGCGGGCACTCCCCCCAAGGGGGGAGAAATTCTCTGTATATAAGTGTAATCCAACTAAAGATCTGAGATTTTTCTCCCCCCCCGGGGGAGATGCCGCAAAGCGGCAGAGGGGTTTTACTCACGAAACAGAATCCCTTACAGCAAATGCCGCAAAGCGGCAGAGGGGTTTTACTCACGAAACAGAATCCCTTAGAGCAAATGCCGCAAAGCGGCAGAGGGGTTTTTCAACCCGAGTCAGAGGAAACTAAGTCATTTTCAGTAGCCTCTCAGTCAAAATGCCAATCCCTATAGAAGCTTTTTCCAATATCACCTCCACCTTCCTGTCAACCGGAACAACAACCTCTTTAGGATCAATTAGCCAGAGAGATGCTTTCACCGGTGCATAGCTTATCAAACCTGCTGCCGGATAGACATTTAATGAGGAACCTACCACGACAAAAATATCTGCATCCCCGGTAAGGGTTGCCGCCTCATTCATCATTGGAACCTCTTCTCCAAACCAGACAATATGCGGCCGAAGCTGGCTGCCTTTTTCACACCTGTCGCCGGGATTAATATCCTTATAACCTATATCATAAATGAGTGAGGGATCAATACTGCTCCTTGCCTTTGTAAGCTCTCCGTGAAGATGTAATATCTTAGAGCTGCCAGCTCTTTCATGCAGGTCATCAATATTTTGTGTTATAATATGTACATCAAAATATTTTTCAAGCTGAGCCAATCCGAAATGGCCTTCATTTGGTTTACTCGAAGCCAATTGCCTTCTTCTTTCATTATAGAATCTTAGTACCAGATCTCTGTTTTTCACCCAGGCCATAGGTGTAGCAACCTCAGTTACATCGTACTCTTCCCATAGTCCGCCGGAATCCCTGAAAGTTTTGATCCCGCTTTCGGAGCTCATACCGGCGCCGGTAAGGATGACTAAACGTTTCATTTTTATAAGATTAATTTATAAAGATAGGTAATCGTTTTTAGATAGGACAAAGGGACGATGGGACGAAGAGACTGAGTGACTTAGAGACTTAGAGACTTTACCAACTCCAATTCTCAGGATGGAGTGCCATGTTTACTAGTTTCCCTAATGTTTTGTTATAGGTTTCGTTTAGATCATTATGCTCTGTTTCAGTAATATATCCACAATTTAATGAGAAATCAAGCCAGGTTTGGGTTTCAGCAGCTTCGCTTTCAGAATCTGAAAGTTTTGAAACAAAAGATTTTGGGTATCTTCTTTTTCTGAATGCTTCTGCAAGATTAGCGCAGACCGACCTTGAAGACCGTCTGATTTGATCGGTCAACGAATATGTCTCTTCTTTAGGAAAACCTTTAGACATTTCAAAGATTTTCATGGCAGTGTCAAATGAGAGGATATACACTTCCAATTCTCTGTGAGATCTAATTTTCATTTTTCAGCGATTTAGGTACGACAATAATTATTCCGACCTAAAATTACAAAATATTATTGATCTGGTTCTTGTCTCTTTGTCCCTTAGTCTATCCGTCTTTCGTCCCTGCGTCCCTCAGTCTCTTCGTCTCTAAGTCTCTTAGTCTCTAAGTCGCTAAATCTCCCCTTCCCCCACTCCCCCCTTCATCTATTTATTATTAGGGATTTTACTATCTTTGACCGAAATTTTTTGTACTACAAATATTATTAATCGCAGATCCAATGGGGAAACGGTTTCCTGAATATAAAGGTCTTGATCTATCGCAGGTAAATAAAGAGATTCTCAGAATATGGGATGAGAATGATACTTTCAACAGAAGTGTCCGTGAAGTAAACGGAAAAGGTGAGTTTGTATTTTATGAAGGTCCGCCTTCTGCAAACGGCATACCCGGGATACATCACGTTATGGCTCGTACGATCAAGGATGCAATCTGCCGTTTCAAAACACAATGCGGATACGAGGTGAAACGCAAGGCTGGCTGGGATACCCATGGACTGCCTGTTGAACTCGGTGTTGAGGCTGCTCTTGGTATCACAAAAGAAGATATCGGCACAAAAATATCGATTGAAGACTACAATAAAGAATGCCGTACCGCTGTAATGAAATATACCGACCTGTGGGAAGACCTGACACGCAAAATGGGATACTGGGTCAATATGGATCATCCGTATGTGACGTATGATAACCGGTATATTGAAACACTCTGGTGGCTCCTTCAGCAACTCTATAAAAACGGATATCTTTATAAGGGTTATACAATTCAACCATATTCCCCTGCAGCAGGAACCGGATTGAGCTCCCATGAGCTTAACCTCCCCGGCTGCTACCGCGATGTAAAAGACACCACCTGTATCGCCCTGTTTAAGCTTATAAGGGATAAAAAATCGGAATTTCTTTATAATAAAATTGATACTGCTGATTTGCATATGATGGCCTGGACCACAACACCATGGACACTTCCATCAAACACTGCATTGGCTGTCGGAAAAGAGATCGTATATATAAAGGTAAGAAGCTTCAATCCCTATTCCGGCGATCCGATCACTGTGATCATTGCAAAAGATCTCCTCAATGCTTTGTTTCCCGAATCGAATGCCGGTCTTGAATTCTCAGAGTATAAACCAGGTGATAAAAAGATCCCTTTCAGAGTTTCAGGGGAATTCACCGGGGCTGAGCTTGAGGGCATTAACTATGAACAGCTTATCGACTGGATGAACCCGGGAGAAGGTGCATTCCGTGTATTAACAGGTGATTTTGTCACAACTGAAGATGGTACAGGCATCGTTCATATTGCCCCTACTTTTGGAGCCGATGACTACCGTATATCAAAGGAAACCGGAGTCCCTCCTCTTCTTGTTAAAAGGAAAGATGGCACCTATGGTCCTATGGTTGATAGACGAGGCTACCTGGTTCCGGTTGCAGATCTTGACGAATCTTTTGTTAAACAAAGTGTCAACAAAAATACATATGCCGGATTCGAGGCTCGTCCGGTTAAAAATGAATACGATGCCAGTCTCCCTCCCGAAACTGAAACCATAGATGTCGAAATAGCAGTAATGCTAAAACAGCAGGGAAAAGTATTCAGGATTGAGAAGCAGATACACAGCTATCCTCATTGCTGGAGAACCGACAAACCCGTTTTATACTATCCGCTCGATTCCTGGTTCATACGAACTACGGCTTTCCGCGATCGTATGATTGAGCTTAATAATACTATCAACTGGAAACCGCAATCCACAGGTACCGGGAGGTTTGGCAAGTGGCTCGAAAACCTAGTTGACTGGAATCTCTCCCGTTCGCGCTACTGGGGAACTCCTCTGCCTATATGGATAACGGAAGACAAAAAAGAGGAAAAATGTATTGGATCAGCTACTGAGCTTAAACTTGAGATTGAAAAATCAATAAAAGCAGGATTCATGAAGAAGAATCCGCTTGCAGAATTTACTGAAGGAGACAATTCACCGGAGAACTATGAACATTTTGACCTGCACCGGCCATTTGTTGATGATATATTCCTTGTGAGCGATGCCGGAAAGAAAATGTTCCGTGAGCCTGACCTGATAGATGGCTGGTTCGACTCCGGAGCGATGCCTTATGCACAAGCACATTATCCTTTTGAGAATAAAGATAATTTCAGTAAGATGTTTCCAGCCGATTATGTTGCCGAAGGTGTCGACCAGACAAGGGGCTGGTTTTTTACACTTCATGCCATTGCAACAATGATCTCAGACTCAGTTGCTTTCAAAAACATTATTTCAAACGGACTTGTACTTGATAAGAATGGAAACAAAATGTCGAAGAGACTCGGAAATGCGGTCGATGCATTTTCTGCTATCGAGGAATATGGTTCCGATCCGCTGCGCTGGTATATGATAACCAACTCGCAACCCTGGGATAATCTTAAGTTCGATATTTCAGGAGTGGATGAAGTTAAGCGCAAGTTCTTCGGCACCTTATACAATACCTATTCCTTCTTTTCACTCTATGCGAACGTTGACAATTTCAGATACACCGAAAAAGAGATTCCGGTTAATGAGAGACCCGAGATAGATCGTTGGATAATTTCCCTTCTCAACTCACTTGTTAAAGAAGTCGGGAATTGTTATAATGACTACGATCTGACCCGTGCAGGACGTGCAATACAGGATTTTGTAACCGAAAACCTTAGTAACTGGTATGTGCGCCTGAACAGGAAACGTTACTGGGGCGGGGATTATGACAAGGATAAACTTTCAGCATATCAGACTCTCTTTGTCTGCCTGGAAACTGTAAGCCAGCTTGCTGCTCCGATAGCTCCATTCTATATGGACCGGCTTTTCAGCGATCTTAATGATGTCACCGGAAGACATAAAGAAAACTCGGTTCATCTTATTCTTTTCCCTGAATATGATGAATCGCTTATTGACACGGCACTCGAGGAAAGAATGGATATTGCCCAGAAAGTATCTTCCATGATTCTCGGATTACGCAGAAAAGTAAGCATCAAAGTACGGCAGCCCCTGGCGAGGATAATGGTCCCTGTTCCTGATAAGTATTTCAGAGAAAAGTTTGAAGCTGTTAAAGATCTGATACTTGCCGAGGTCAATGTAAAAGAAGTTGAGTATATTGATGACACCGCCTCAATCCTTGTCAGGAAAATAAAACCAAATTTCAAAACACTTGGTCCCCGGTATGGCAAACTGATGAAAGAGATCACCAATTCTATCTCAGCGCTAACACCCCGGGAGATCGTCGCTTTTGAAAACAATGGAAATCATCCTGTCACAATTAACGGCCAACAGATAGTACTCACAGCAGAAGATGTTGAGATAATTTCCGAGGATATTCCCGGATGGCAGGTCGCGAATGACGGTAAACTCACTGTTGCTCTTGATATAACTGTATCCGACGATCTGCGATATGAAGGTATCGCACGCGAGTTTGTCAACAGGATCCAGAATATCCGTAAGGAGAATGGGTTCGATGTCACCGACAAGATAACAGTACTTATTGAAAATCATGAGTTTGTACGTGAAGCGGTAACGAGACATGCTTCATATATAGCTTCACAGACACTAGCGACAGCAGTGACGCTCGTGAATAGTTTCCCTGATAATAATACAAGGGAGGTGGAGATTGATGAGGTGGCGGTGAAGGTGCTGGTCACGAAGAATAGCTGAGAGATCCAGACCCCCTTTTAATTCCCACCAAGGGGGAAAAAAATCTTCTTTTTTTCGAGTTTTTTCTCCCCCACTGGGGGAGATGTCCCGCTGAAGCGGGACAGAGGGGTTTTCCAACCCGAGACAGAATTGTTTTAGGGGAGATGCCGCCCTTGCTTCGCCGAAGCGGCTACGCGAAGGCGAAGGAAGCGGCAGAGGGGTTCTACAACCCGAAGCAGAATCCTCCAGAAGGGCATGTGGAATATGGTCAAAACCTAAATTTTAACTACATTTGTTTCAGCATCAAACCAGTTAATCATATCAGATGAAACGTATTCTCGTCACCGGCGGCGCCGGTTTTATAGGATCTCACCTTTGTGAACGATTACTTAATCTGGGCCATGAGGTGATTTGCCTCGACAACTATTTCACAGGATCAAAAATGAATATAATCCATCTTCTCAATAATCCATATTTTGAGCTGATACGGCACGACGTTACAATGCCTCTCTTTGTTGAGACAGATGAGATCTACAACCTCGCTTGTCCGGCTTCACCCGTTCACTACCAGTATAATGGCATTAAAACCATCAAGACATCGGTGATGGGAGCTATCAATACACTCGGACTTGCGAAAAGGACAAAGTCAAAGATACTGCAGGCTTCAACCAGCGAGGTTTATGGCGATCCCGAAGTACATCCTCAGCATGAAGCTTACTGGGGAAATGTCAACCCACTCGGCCCAAGGGCATGTTATGATGAAGGGAAGAGATGTGCTGAAACACTTTTTATGAACTACCACGATCAGAATAAGGTGCGTATCAAGATTGCCCGGATCTTTAATACATACGGCCCGAAAATGAATTCTCACGACGGCAGGGTTGTTTCAAACTTTATTGTACAGGCGCTTAAAGGGGAGGATATTACGATCTACGGTGACGGATCCCACACACGCAGTTTTCAGTATGTTGACGACCTTATCGATGGTCTTATTAAATTAATGGATACTCCTGATAGTTTTACAGGACCGGTAAATCTTGGAAATCCTGTAGAGATAACAATCAGTTCTCTTGCCGGTATGATAATAAAAATGACCGGATCAAAATCAAAGATCGTTTATCTTCCTCTTCCTCAGGATGATCCAAAACAACGCAGGCCCGATATTTCTCTTGCAAAAAAAGAATTAGGCTGGTTTCCTAAAGTTGACGCAGAAACGGGGCTCTCAAAAACTGTAGAGTATTTTAGGGCAGTAGTGAAGAAGTGAACCATGATTGACCGCTCCACCATAGAACGCATTCTTGATGCTGCCCAGATAGTTGATGTGATACAGGAATTTGTTCCCCTGAAGAAGCGTGGAGTTAACTTCCTTGGATTATGTCCTTTCCATAATGAAAAAACGCCATCATTTACTGTATCTCCCTCGAAAGAAATCTTCAAATGCTTTGGTTGCGGAAAGGTTGGCAACTCGGTCAATTTCGTCATGGAGCATGAGCACCTCACCTACCCTGAAGCTCTTAAATACCTTGCGAAGAAATATCACATCGAAGTAATTGAAAAAGAGCTCACACAGGAAGAGTTTGAAAAACAGAACGAAAGAGAGAGCCTTCTTGTTGTTTCGTCTTATGCAGCACGACAATTCACTGAAAATCTTTTTCATACAGATGAGGGAATATCCATTGGCCTGACTTATTTCAAGGAGAGAGGATTCCGGCAGGATACTCTTAAAAAATTTGAGGTTGGTTACAGTTTTGAAAAACGGGATGCCTTTTCCAAAAAGGCCCTCGAAGATGGGTACAAACAGGATTTTCTTGTCAAGACAGGCCTTTCAATTCAGCATGAGGACCGGCTCTTCGACAGGTTCAGCAGCAGGGTGATGTTCCCTATTCATTCTCTGTCGGGACAGGTACTGGGCTTCGGTGGGAGAATCCTGAAAACTGACGTCAAAACAGCAAAATATCTGAACTCTCCCGAATCGGAGATTTATCATAAGAGCCGGATACTTTATGGAATATTCCAGGCACGGAAATCTATAACACAGGCGGACAGGTGTTATCTTGTTGAGGGCTATACCGATGTGATGTCGCTTCATGAAGCAAATGTTGAAAATGTCGTAGCATCATCAGGAACATCTCTTACCCAGGAGCAGGTAAGGCTTATTAAAAGGTTCACCCAGAACATTACAATCCTGTATGATGGAGATGCTGCCGGAATAAAAGCCTCCATCAGAGGCATAGACCTGGTGCTCGAGGAAGGCATGAATGTGAAGATAGTGCTTCTTCCTGATAGTGAAGATCCCGATTCCTATTCGAAGAAAGTGAGCAATGAGGAGTTCCTGAAATTCCTAAAGGAGAACGAAACAGATTTTATTCGCTTCAAAACACAGCTTCTGCTTTCGGAGGCTAATAACGATCCGGTGAAAAGAGCCGATCTTATTCGCGATGTGGTAAAATCAATTGCTGTCATTCCCGAAGCAATAACGAGAACCGTATATATAAAGGAGTGCAGTACTGTTCTTGAAGTCAGCGAGCCGATCCTTTATCATGAGGTGAATAAGCTGAGACAGCAAAAGAGTTTCCAGGACAGTAATAAATATCCCGGTCCGGAAGATCTTCCTGTTCCTCCGCCGGCAATTGTTAAGCCTATCCAACGTGAAACTGTTACATATTATTCTGAAAAAGAGATTATCAGGCTTCTTCTGAAATTCGGCAGCGAGGAGTTTGAACGTACCATAAATAAGGAAGATGGCAAGGAGGAGATGTTAACTGTATCTGATTATATTGTAAGGGAAATCACATCTGACGATCTTCTTTTTGATGACAGGGTGTGTTCAAAGATCTTTGCCGATTTCCGGTTTCATGTTGAACATGGACTTATTACAGGAGATAAGCAATTTGTAAAACATGAAGATCCGGAGATTTCAAGTCTGTCGGCCGATCTTCTTGCAGACTCGCACGAGCTGAGCAGGATATGGAAAGATAAGCAGACCTTCGTTGAGACGGAGGAGATGAAGCTGAAAGAGATCGTGGGAGATGCAGTCCTTAAATTTAAAAGTGATAAGATAATGATAAAGAGAAAGGAGATCATGATTCTTCTTGAAGAGGCTGTTAAAGCAAATGATATTGAGAAAGTTCTTATTTTACAGAAGAGATATGCAAATCTCAGTGGTGTGCTCGGATTAATTTCAAGGAAACTGGGGAACAGGATATTGCTCTAAAATATCTTTGTGTCCCTCTGTGAAACCTAAGTGTAACTCTGTGCAACTAAAAAATAAGAACTGACAAATGGTCACACGGAGAAGCACAGAGTATCACAGAGAAAATCCTGTTGATTAGTTGCTGAAAAGATTCGAATTTATCATCTTCATTTGAGTTGAATCATATTAATTATTAAATTTGACTTATTAAATGCAATGAAATGAAAAGGCTACTTTTTCCCCTTATAATACTTTTATTACCGCTTCCCTTTTCCTGCAAACACGGAGTAAAAGAAAAGGATTCATTTGTCCCGGTCTTTTCAACCTATAAATCAAACACATCAAAGAGCCATGAACTGACACCTAAGAATGAGATATTTTATGGAATTCTTACTCCGGTCGAAATATGTACAATCTTTAACAGACTCGGTGTAACATACAATAATGCCACACTAAATCCCATTTCAAACAGGGATCAGTACCTCAGCAGCTCAAAAGCTTCTATCAACACCGGGGTGTATGGAGTTGATTTTGGATATCTTAAGGTATTCGGTATCGGTCAGCAGATGATTGACTATATGGTTACCATCCGTGAAATGAGTAATAAACTAGGAATACCTGACAGTTACCTTACCGAACCAATCAAGAAGGTGCAGAGCGATATTTCTGAACCTGATACAATCCTGTTCCTCATGGATGATGCGTACACCAAGATGGAGGCTCATCTGCGTGAAGGAGGGAGAGAGAGTACAGCCGGTCTTATGGTAATGGGAGGATGGGTTGAAGCGATGTTTATAGCAACACAGCTCGTTTATAATCCGGACAGACCAGATCCTGAAGTAATACAGAAAATCGCCCAGCAGAAATACACACTTACAACCCTGCTCAGTTTCCTGAAAAATTATTATGACGACCCGGTTGTTGTCTACTATTCGAAAAAACTTAAGTACCTGAAAAACTATTTCGATTCTTTCGATATCTATTTCAAAAAAGGCGATCTTGAAATTGACACCATAAAACAAGTCTTACGTTCTACAGGCAGCCAGATGACTGTAACTGTTGAAACACTGAATAAGATACGCGATTATGTAAGCAAGCTCAGAACGGAGATGGTAACCCCATAAGTCTGATATCCAGCGATTCGTTAGACCCCCTTTAGGGGAGATGCCGCCCTTGCTTCGCCGAAGCGGCTACGCGAAGGCAAAGGAAGCGGAAGAGGGGTTTAGGTATTGCTCAATTTTTTTCTAATTTTACTTTATTATGAAAAACTCCGATCCCGAAGAATGGTTCCCGGTAGTCGATGAAGATGGTACTACAATCGGTAAAGCCCTCCGCAGAGTCTGCCACGACGGGAAGAGTATGCTTCTTCATCCCGTTGTTTATCTTCCCCTTTTTAATACCAGAGGTGAATTGTTTTTACAGAAAAGGGCAAAAACAAAAGATATCCAGCCGGGAAAATGGGATACATCTGTGGGAGGTCATGTCAGTCCGGGTGAAACCGCAAATGAGACACTCATAAGGGAAGCAGGAGAGGAACTTGGATTGAATAATTTTATACCTGAGTTTTTAGGAAAATATGTCTGGGAATCTCCTCGCGAGTGGGAACTGGTTAATTCTTTTTCAACGATTTCTGATGCAGTTCCGGTAATAAATAAAGATGAAATTGAGGAAGGAAGACTCTGGTCAATCGGGGAAATAAAGGAGAATTTAGGAAATGATCTTTTTACTCCGAATTTTGAGTATGAATTTAAGATGCTGTTTTTGACTTAGCCCTTTTTTGCTTCCCAGATAGGGGGTTCGGGGGTTTTGTATGCTTTTTATTACTCTACCTTGCACAATAAATAGCATAATACGGAACTTGATCCAAACGATCTCTATGCCTTAGGTGCAAGGGCCAGATTAAAACTTACCAAATGAATAAGCCTGTAAAAATACTTATGTTTAAAAACGAGATTGAAGCGATGCTTCTCGATGAAATACTTACTGAAAAGCAAATTCCTCATCTGATACGTTCATATCACGACTCTGCTTACGATGGATTATGGCAAACCCAATCGGGCTGGGGCCATATTGAAGCACCTGAAGAATATACAGATGAAATCCTGCGTACTTATAACCAAATGTCAGAATAATCGTTATTCTCAAATTGCCTGTATTATCAACTTAAGTTTTTATCTTTGTTTCTCATTTTTAAACAAACCTCCCGGGTTGAATAAAATGCAACTGTTTATATTACAGGTAAATGAATCATATTAATAAAGGCAAGAACAGGCTGTTTACTTACACTTCAGAGATGCTTCATTCAATTATCCCTGTGATAAAAAGCAAGTATTTTTATTTTGGTATCCTGTCAATTATTGCCGGGGTCGTATTAAATTTTGCTTCCGAAACTTATCTCCATAATTACATGAGCGAAGGGAAAACCTTACCAATGCTCTCAGATTTAATTCTCGACCATCTGCCTTTTTATAACGTTTCTCTGATTTATGACATTTCCTGTCTTATTCCTATTCTCCTTGTATTAATATATTTTGTCCATAAAAAAGATTATAACAGGATCCCCTTATTTTTATTGCTGAGTGGCATTTTTTATATAGTGAGAGGTATTTTTATTGTTCTGACACCATTTGGAAATCCACCAATGTTCAATGGATCAGACCCTTTATTTCACGGATTTTCAAACTATGAGCTTGGAGTATATCCATCGGGACATGCAGGAAATGTCTTTTTAATGTTTTTGCTTGTTAAAGAAAGAGGTTATAAGTGGCTTATATTCATTTGCCTGGTTATTGTTATAGCAGCATTGTTCCTGGCTCGCGGACATTATAGTATTGACATTCTATCAGGCCTTTTCTTTTCATATGCAATAAAGGCATTCGGAGAAAAACATTTTGCAATGTTTGATCTGGGGAACAGAAAAGCCACCTCCGAAGCGCGGATTGTGCAGGAAATTTGAAGTTTCAGATACTTGAAAAACCCGCATTACTCTAAAAAAAATAAAGATGAATAACGCCATATATAATTTCAGGGAACCGAAGAATGAACCTGTCTTATCTTATAAACCAGGCAGTGAGGAAAGAATATTGCTTGAAGAAGAACTCAAGGTTCAAAAAAATCAGATTATTAATATCCCTCTTATCATAGGGGGAAAAGAGATCAGGACAGGAAAAACCGGAAAGGTCGTGATGCCTTCCGATCATAATCATGTACTTGCGACTTATCATATGGCAACGGAGAAGGAGGTTTCGCTTGCAATTAATGCAGCCCTTGATGCCAAATGCGAATGGATGACCCTGGCATGGATGGAACGAGCAGCTATCATGGCAAAAGTAGCTGAACTGATTTCAAAAAAATACAGGTATAGGATTAATGCCGCTACAATGCTTGGCCAAGGGAAAAATGTCCTCCAGGCTGAGATTGACTCAGCATGTGAAGTGGCAGATTACCTCCGGTTTAACACTTATTTTGCTTCACTTATCTACATGGAACAACCAATATCTGAAAGTGAGAATATTAACCGCCTCGAATACCGGCCACTTGAAGGGTTCGTTTATACAGTAACTCCGTTCAACTTTACAGCTATCGCTTCTAACCTGAATACCAGTGTTGCCCTGATGGGAAATACAACAGTCTGGAAACCTGCCACAACCTCTCTCCTTTCAAACTACTACCTTATGAAGATATTCCAGGAGGCCGGGATGCCTTCCGGTGTTATTAATTTCGTACCAGGTTCCGGTTCTTTAATAAGCAATATTGTTTTAAAACACAGGGATCTGGCCGGGATCCATTTTACCGGTTCAAATTCAACATTCAATTCCCTGTGGAAACAGGTTTCCGATAATCTCTCTGTTTACAAATCGTATCCGAAGCTTGTTGGTGAAACAGGTGGTAAAGATTTCATTTTTGCTCATAGTTCTGCAAACTCGCTTGAACTTGCTACTGCTATTGTAATGGGTTCCTTTGAGTATCAGGGGCAGAAATGTTCAGCCGCATCAAGAGCTTATATCCCTGAGTCGATCTGGACTGAGACAAAGCGTCATATCATGAAAATGATATCGGAGATTAAGGTGGGTGATGTGTGTGACTTCCGGAATTATGTAAACGCTGTCATAGATGAAAATGCATTTGACAAAATAATGTCATTTATAAAAAAGGCAGGATCATCTGATGATGCTCAGACAATCGCTGGAGGAAAAGGTGATAAATCAAAGGGATTTTTTATTGAACCCACTGTAATCGTTACAGAAAACCCCCATTTTTTAACTATGGAAGAAGAAATATTCGGGCCTGTAATGACTATCTATGTTTATAAGGATGAAAAGTTCGATGATACCCTGGCTCTATGCGACGAAACATCACCATACGGCCTTACGGGAGCTATTTTCAGCAATGATAAATATGCAATGATAAAAGCATGCCGGGCATTGCGTTATGCTGCTGGCAACTTTTATATCAATGATAAACCGACAGGAGCAATGGTAGGGCAGCAGCCATTTGGAGGAGCAAGGGCGTCCGGAACGAATGATAAAGCAGGCAGCTACCTTAACCTTCTCCGCTGGGTGAGTCCCAGAACAATCAAAGAGACTCTCATTCCGGCTACCGATTTTAAATATCCGTTTATGGAATAAGAAAATATTCTCTTTCTTATACAAGCGGCTCTGAAAGAGCCATATATGAATAACCCCCTGTGAAACCGGGGGTTATTCAACTATTGCCACGTTCGTGGCAATGATAATTTAAATAATCTTCCGTAAATTTGAGCATGAAAAGGTCTGTCCGGGAAAATACGAATAAAGCATTGTTTGTACTGAATCCAACTTCAGGAGTGCCACCTGTAAATTTTATTGTATCAAAAGAGCTTGAGCTCCGTAAAAATCAACTATCCTTCTGCAAATCAATGACCAAAGAAGATACCGGATTGCTTATAAAGCAAAACTTTAACAAGTATGAAGTTTTTGTAGCTGCCGGCGGAGATGGTACTGTTCACACTGTAGCAACAGAATTGGTGGGCAGCAACAAAATTCTGGGAGTCCTGCCTATTGGTTCCGGTAACGGGTTTGCAAAGGAATTCGGATTTAAAATGAATGTGCGTTCTCTGCTATCCGATATCAAGAAGGCCGACAGTATGAATATCGATGTGATTGAGATAAACGACAAATTATGCCTTAATGTTGCCGGTATTGGTCTGGATAGCTTTGTTGCACATTCATTTAATAACCTTAAACTCCGCGGTTTCCTGCCTTATGTATGGTTAACCTTTAAAACCTTTTTGGCGCTTCGACCTTTTCATGTAAACATTAAATGTGACGGTGAGGAAATTGTCTCTGAAAAACTATTTGTTCTGACCATTGCAAACACAAGACAATTCGGCAATAATGCTTACATAGCCCCCGAAGCACGGCCTAACGACGGAATAATTGATATTGTATTAATCAAACCTTTTCCGAAAATATTAGGGTCGCTTTTTATAATCCGACTCTTCACAAAAAAAATAAATAAGTCCAAATATGTGAGGCATTTTAAAACGGACAAAGAGATAGTTATCGAAACGGCCGAAACAAGGTTTCATATCGACGGTGAACCATTGGAGATCTCCGGCAAGGTAGTGATCAGAATAAAAAAAGAGGTTTTGAAAGTCCTGAAAACATCCGGTTATAAATTTGCAAGTTCTTAAAAATATACATTTATTAATTCCTGAATATTTTAATCGTACTCTGCTATGAAAAAATTGGTTTTATTACTGCTTTTCTTCTCTCTTGCAACGGTTTACGGACAAAACCCTGCAATACAACTTATTCCCCAACCTGTTGAAATACAGCAATCTGATGGATCTTTTGTACTAACAAAAACTTCGACTGTCGGTTTCGATAGTCAGCAAAGTCGCAAAATAGCGGAGATGCTTTCCCGGAAACTGAATCTCTCAACCGGCTTTTCAATTAAACCACAACAAGACAAAGCAGGTTCAATACAATTCAACCTGAATAAAGTACCGGTTACTCTGATTGGTAAAGAAGGTTACACCCTTGTATCTTCTCCCAAAGGTGTGGTTATAACTGCCAATGAACCAGCCGGACTTTTTTATGGTATGCAAACATTGTTTCAGCTTTTACCAAAAGAAATTGAAAGCAAAACCGTTATCAATATTCCCTGGATAATCCCTTCAGTTATAATTACGGATTATCCCCGTTTTGGATGGCGAGGGATAATGCTTGATGTAAGTCGTAATTTCTTCACAAAAGAAGAAGTTAAACTTTATATTGACCAGATCGCAAGATATAAATACAATACTCTCCACTGGCATTTGACAGATGATAACGGCTGGCGGATTGAAATCAAGTCCTTGCCAAAATTAACTGAAGTCGGCGCATGGAGGGTTCCTCGATTCGGGCAATTTGGCGAACGCACAGCACCAAAACCGGGAGAAGCAGCAACCGCAGGAGGTTTTTATACACAGGCTGATATTAAAGAGATAATTCAGTATGCACAGGACCGGAACATAACAATAATGCCCGAGATTGATGTCCCGGGGCACAGCATGTCAGCAATTGCAGCATATCCCGAATTAAGCTGCACCAAAGATACCAGCATCAAAGTAAACCCGGGTTCCTCTTTTTCAGAATGGTTCGACAATGGCACTTTTAAAATGAGGATTGATAATACGCTTAATCCTTCTGATGAAAAAGTATATGAATTCCTCGATAAGGTTTTTACTGAAATGGCGGCACTTTTTCCAAATCCCTACATTCATGTGGGGGGAGACGAGTGTTATAAGGGTTTCTGGACCAACGATCCCGGCTGCCAGGCTCTTATGAAAAAAATGAATATGACGCATCCCGAGGAATTGCAGGCATATTTTATGAAACGCGTAGAAGATATTCTGAAATCGAAAGGCAAAAAGATGATTGGCTGGGATGAAATTCTTGAAGGAGGTGTCGCTCCTGAAGCAACAGTTATGAGCTGGAGGGGTATCAAAGGTGGTATAGAGGCCGCAAAAATGGGGCACGATGTTGTTATGACACCAACAACATTTGTGTACCTCGACTATCAACAGGGTGAACCGACAATTGAACCTCCGATTTATGCAAATTTACGCTTAAGCAAATGCTATAGCTTTAATCCCGTACCTGAAGGAGTGGATGCAAAGTATATTCTTGGCGGCCAGGGCAATCTCTGGACTGAACAGGTAGTAACCCTGCATCATGCTGAATATATGACCTGGCCGCGTGGCTGGGCATTGGCTGAAGATTTCTGGTCGCCAAAAGCATCAAAAAACTGGGGCAATTTTATCCAACGCGTTGAAAAACTGTTCGATCGAGCTGATATAGAAGGGATTAATTATTCGACTGCAATATACGATGCGATTATAAATGTCAGCGGTAAAGATGGAAAGATGACCGTGAATATGGATTCTGAAGTACCTGGTCTGGATATTTATTATACCATTGATGGTGCAATGCCAAACACTTACTCACCTAAATATTCCAAACCTGTTGAACTTCCTGAAGGACCGGTTACATTGAGGGTGGTAACATATCGCAACGGGAAACAAATAGGTCATCTTATCACACTAACGCCTGAAGTGCTTAAAAAAAGAGTGCCTGCAAATTGAATGAACTGATTAAATGAAAATGATTGGGACTTTTAAAAAAATACTGATTCTTTTTCAATTTTTTTTAACTGGTTGCACTGTTTATCTTCCGGCCCAGACCCTGCAGGAAATTGAATCTCAGAGTGTCTCTTTGCCGAATGGATGGAGGCTGACGCCTGTTGGAAAACAATTGTCTCTTGGTGACTTGCCTCTCAATATTGCTGTGTCGCCTTCAAAAAAGCTTGCAGCAATCACGAACAATGGAGAGAGTGATCAGACTATTCAGCTTGTGGATGTTGAACGGGAAGTAATACTCGATTCAATCATTATAGGAAAAGCCTGGCTGGGACTGACATTTTCTGATAATGGTAAATATTTGTACGCATCAGGAGGAAATGATAACATAATTATCCGTTATGCAATCCGGAACAATCGTCTGTCAGTACTCGATTCCATCAGGATAGGAAAAGCATGGCCTGTAAGGATTTCTGTTGCAGGGATCGCTCTTGATGACAGCAAAAACAGGTTGTACGCTGTTACAAAAGAAAACAATTCCCTCTACATCCTTGATACTAAATCTAAAAAGGTAGTCTCACAATATTCTCTTGACGGTGAAGGTTATACCTGTCTTTTATCACCCAACTATAAACTCTTGTATATCTCATGCTGGGGCTGTGATAAAGTTATAGCGTTTGATACAGATCTGCAGAAAATTACCGGCTCAATCGCAGTTGGTGATAATCCCAACGATTTATGCATTACCCGGGACGGGAAATATCTTTATGTAGCAAATGCAAATGATAACAGTGTATCGGTAATTGATACACATCAAAAGAAGGTGATTGAGACGCTTAATTCAGCACTTTATCCAGGTTCACCTTCCGGTTCGACAACAAACAGTGTGGCCCTGAGCAGCGATGAAAAGACTCTTTACATTGCAAATGCCGATAATAACTGCCTTGCAGTATTTGATGTAAGTAAACCTGGATCAAGCATAAGTAAAGGTTTTATCCCTACTGCCTGGTATCCTACCTGTGTGAGGATTGCAAAAGACAAAATCCTGATAAGTAATGGAAAAGGTCTTTCTTCCCATGCAAATCCTTATGGCCCGAATCCTACCCGTAAAGGGGACATTGTAGTTTATCGGGTTGCAGGAAAGGAACAAAAAATAAAAGAACAATATATAGGCGGCCTTTTCAGGGGAACACTTGCAATTCTGAATACTCCGGATGAAAGCCAGATGGCTTTGTTTTCAAAAGCTGTTTATAATAACACTCCTTATAACAAGAATACCGAGCTGGTTTCCGAAGGAGTAAAAGGTAATCCCATCCCTATGAAAGTTGGGGATAGTTCGCCGATCAGATATATTTTTTACATTATTAAGGAGAACCGCTCTTATGACCAGGTTTTGGGAGATTTATCTGAAGGAAACGGCGATCGCAGTCTTGTTCTTTTTGGTGAAAATATAACGCCTAATCAGCATGCACTTGTCCGTGAATTTGTCCTGCTTGATAATTTTTTTGTAAACGGAGAGGTAAGTGCCGATGGTCATAACTGGACCATGGGAGCCTATGCCACGGATTATCTTGAAAAAAACTGGCCAACCAACTATGGAGGAAGAGGAGGAGAATATCCCGGTGAAGGTTCAATAGAAATCGCAAATAATAAGAATGGATTCCTATGGGATAATTGTAAAAGGAATGGTATCAGCTATCGAACTTATGCCGAATTCATGGGGGAAAAGAAGCCTAATATCCCGGTTTTAAAAGATCATTTCTGTCCTTTTTATACAAGCTGGGATCTGTCTGTACGCGACACTGTCCGTTTCAGGCAATGGAAACGTGATTTTGATTCATTACTCGCAATAGATGTCCTTCCAAGGTTTAATTCACTCCGCTTTGGCAATGATCATACTGAAGGACTCAAACTCAACAGGCCGACACCATTTGCCCATGTTGCCGATAATGATCTCGCAGTTGGACTGTTTGTTGATTATCTTAGCCACAGCCGGGTATGGAAAAACAGCCTTGTAATAATAGTGGAAGACGATGCACAAAATGGCCCCGATCATGTGGATGCCCACCGGAGTACTGCATATCTGGCCGGTGGCTATGTGAAACAGGGCTTTGTCGATCATACAGTATATACGACAGCATCTCTCATCCGTACAATAGAGCTGATCCTTGGACTGCCTCCGATGAGTCAGTATGATGCTCCGGCAGTTCCATTATGGAGATGCATGAATAATACTGCCGATCATCCGGCTTTTACAGTCAGGCCAAGTAATGTTGATTTGAATTTAAAGAACCTCGCTCAGAATACCTGGCAGATAAAAAGTCAGAGATTTGATTTTACAAAAGAAGATATGGTCAGTGATGCTGAATTCAACGAAGTAATATGGAAAGCAGTAAAAGGAATAGATTCTCCGTGCCCTCCGGCTGTGCATGCTGCATTTTTTATGCCGGAAAAGAAGAAGGATAATGATTAGGCTCGCCAACCAGCACCAGCATCTGAACATCAACCGGTTTCCCGGCCTGGCTTCCCGGTTTCCAGTCGGGCATACTGTTTATAACCCTTTAGCATCTGCAAAAGAGCCCAGAGTGGTTCCTTTGACCGTTATTGTTGCTCCCTGTAACGGTTTGCCATCCTGCTGTACAACAGTTCCATTGAAAGAATTGATCATACAAAGCAATTCAACAAGCAACAGGTCGAACCAGTGCTTCTGCCGGCATTCTGGATTTCACTGGCAACTGCACTTTCGGTATGAAAATTTCTGATCACAGGAAGAATAACAGTGTAATGCACAGAGATCAGCGGGAAAAAGAGTGAGGTCAGAATGCCTGTTACCAGGTACATCCTGTTTAAAAAGAAAAATCTTTCATTTCTCAGGAAGAGAATGAATATCAGGGTAAAACCCGCAAGTCAGATCACTGATTTAAGCAGATATAATGCTACTGCTTCCATTACCTTCGTTTTTTATTCCCGCCTTGCGGGATTTTGTCACTACGTTCCTCAACTTTTGACAATTCCTTTCTCGTATCCTCAAGTAACTCATCAAGCTCTTTCACACTAAGGTCTTTTTCGCGGGCAAAGAATGAAGCCATCGCCGGAAAAGAGTTGTTGAAATTATTTATCAAAGATGAACCGCGGAGCGGTTCCATCAATAATAGATCAGGATTTTTGAACCATCCGTGAACCGCGGAGCGGTTCCATGAAAATTTTAATCAAAATGATGGAACACCTCCGGCGTTCTGATGTTGGAACTATATATCCTGGTTATTATTAGTGAAACCGCTCCGCGGTTTTGTATATTATTCACCTCAAAGGACCACAAAGGCTTTTTTTTTACTAATTTGCAGCAGCAATTATTTTTAAAAATTATACTATGAAAAGAAACATTATTTTATCATTATCGTGTACAGCAGCAATGCTTATCATGCTTCCTTCCTTTGGTCAGGGGTTGAATAAACTAACCGAAAAAGAGCAAAAGGACGGATGGGTTTTATTATTCAACGGGAAAGATTTTAAAGGCTGGAGGCAATGCAACGGGACTGCAATGCCCAAGAACTGGGTTATTGAAGACGCGACCATGAAGGTCTTTACTGCTGAAGGAAAGAAACCAGGTGAAGGTTCCAACGGGGATATTGTTTTCGGTGATAAAAAATTCAAAAACTTTGAATTATCGGTAGATTGGAAGGCAAGTAAAATGGCAAATTCCGGGATCTTCTTTAACGTAAGAGAAGTTCCGGGACAACCAATATACTATGCTGCACCCGAGGTTCAGATCCTCGACAATGTTGATGCAACCGACAATAAAGTAGCTAGTCACCTGGCAGGTTCACTTTATGATATGATTGCAGCTGATCCCAAAACCGTTCATCCTGCCGGCGAATGGAACACAATGGTAATCACCATAAAAAATGGTAAAGTAACTCATGTGCAGAATGGAGTAAAGGTTTGTGAATATGAATTATGGACCCCGGCATGGGACAAGATGGTTGCCAACAGCAAATTCAAAGACTTCCCGGGTTTTACCGAAGGAATTTCAAAAGAGGGTTTCATTGGTCTTCAGGATCACGGATATCCTGTCTGGTTCAGGAATATCAAGATTCGCGAATTATAACCGCTTACTAATATATTGGTACAGAGCATAGGGCACAGGGATAAGAGCAAAAAATAAGGGCTCTGTGCTCTGAGCCCTATGTTTTTTATCCTATTAATAAGGTGAATTGTAATTCCTTTCTCCTTGATCTCTAGATTCTTGCTGATGTCTGTGATTCCTTTCTCTTTGACCTCTATTTCCTTGATCTCCATATCTGTTTTGGTTGAGCGGGAAACAAGAATAAAAGACCAATGACAAAATTGCCAGCATCAAGAACAGTTTCAAAATTTTTTTCATTGCTTATAATTTTAATTTACTATTAATGACTGAAACCCAAAATTTGGATTATTCTTCAACAACTGTTGTACTTCTACCATTTTTTTTGACAGATTCAATCCCATTCTCCATACCTGCTTTAGAAGCATACATCTCACTATTACCAATTATTTGTCCATTAGATGCCTTCAGAACAAAATAATGCTTATTGTTGACGGAGTCTTTACGTTCATATCTGATATCATCAGGACAATTGTTCCTCACTGACTCAATACCATTAAAGCAGGCTGGTTTTGAAGAATACATTTGACTGGTGAGTATAACTTGAAAATTGTCTGCTTTTAAGTTAAAGTAATGCTCTCCGTTTGTGGCTTTTTTAATTACAAAATTTTTCATAGTGTTACTTTTTAATTATTAATTAATTTATCTATGACTATGATGTTCCTCCTTCTTAGGGTATATTATAACCAATGATAAATTGATTTTTCATTGATGTGATACCTGACAAAGGTAAATACACCAACTCCGATTAACGTTACACAATTGCAGAAATAAGTTATATTATTCACACAGATTTAAGTGGAAACTAATTATTTAAGATAGTTGCATTCAATAATGTCATCTCTGAATAATAAGGCGGTGATCTTGGTGGTCAAACCATAAACATAGTACGTATAACAAATATTTGCAGCGAATATTTGTGGGTTGTACTGGAATCGAACCAGTGACCCCTACCCTGTCAAGGTAATGCTCTAAACCAACTGAGCTAACAACCCTTTGTCAGCGCAAAAATAGTAATTTTCCTTTTACATTTAATTTTTTTAAAATTCGATAATTGACGGAGCGAGGGCAACCCGGAAATGAACAAATTATTTATGAGAAATCAAATCCCGAAATATAGGCCGGAGCGTTATAAAAATACTCCTTCTCTTTTTCAGACAGATTTATAAACCTGGAATATACCAACCCGGGTTTTGCATTCAGCATCCTGTTTAATGCTCCCATTTTTACAACAGTCCTCATTTTGTCATAGAGTTGGCTATGGTCGTCGAGCCAGGTCAGACCGGTATGAAACCCTTCTGAAGCACATACTGACTCAAAGAGTTTTCCCAATAGATTTTCACGTCCCTTTCTGCAATAAATTGCATCGAAAACCAGGTATCTGAATTCCCCGGGCCTGAATAATCTCCGGAAATAAGGTGTTTTAGGCAGAACCTCCATCATTACCCAACCCCAGACTCCAGGAATATCGTATACCTTATAAACCGAAGGAATTGCAGAGACTCCTGCAATTATTTCGTTTCCTTCTTTTAAAATGTAATACTTGTCACCGAAAAAAGAATAGTCAGTACTGAAAAATGAATAATCCTTATAATATTCCAGCAAAAATGATTCCATTATAGGTTTTTCTTCATCCTTTAACCTGGAAACATGTCTATCGGACTTAGGTGAAAATCTGCTGAATGCCACTGTAAGGAATGATCTTATATACTCGTATCCAGCCTGATGGACAAGGTTTTTAGACCTTTCATTCTTGCTTTCCAGAAAGGCGTACATAACGTGTTTGTCTCCTTCAAATACATCATGAAGATCCAGTAAATGCGGTTTACTGAAAATTTCAAGAGTCTTTTGTTTGAAACTGTCGTCCTTCTCCGGTTTTATTAGCTCTTTTCTGCGTTTTCTCCATCCGGAATCAGATTGATATGTCGACTGAAAAGCAAGATACCGGAGATATGAAGAAGGGTACCTCAGGTCTCCTTGTCCGGAGACACGGTAGCATGAGCCAACAGTACCTGTTATATGGTTTTTCTTATAAAGAGAGACAAATCTGATCTGATCTTTGTACGCGGCAATGCGTGGTGCAATATTCTGCAATGAAAATCTTAAGCCTCCTTCAGAACCCTGAACAGCATGATTGAGGATGTCCAAGATCCCCTCATTTGCATAATCAGAAACTCTTACTTCAAGTCCTTTGTAATCAAATACCTTTTTTTCAAACATATGGGCTTCACAAATATATCGCAAGATATAAAATAAGTCTTATGGCACAAAGGCGTAAAGGCATAATGGCGCAATGGCAGAATCAGGATATTGTTGGTAATAAGGCTGTCGAGATGATCAGATCTTCAGGGTTCGTAATCTTTATATTTTCACGGTTGCCTTCAATCAGGTTGATTTTTTCTCCTGTTTTTTCAAGAACGGTGGCATCATCAGTAAAATCCGGACAGTATTCCTGCAGATAAGCATTCTTGATCAGTCCTGCGTTGAATACCTGAGGCGTTTGAATCTGCTTTACATGCAAGCGGTTAACAGAAAGGCTTCCCTGTTCTGTTAATATTCTCAGAGATTCGGTCGGAGAAATTGTCGGTATTGCATTGCCGAGTTTTTCGGCAGTATCAAAACATCTTTTAATTGTATCGATACTTACAAAAGGTCTGACTCCGTCGTGAATGGCTACCAAACCTGAGCTGTTGACAAATTTAAGTCCATTCCTGACGGAAAAGAAGCGGTTGGATCCTCCCTTAACAAGAGTGTGGAGAATTGAAAATGAATGTTTTTTCTGCAGGTCAATCCAAAAACGGAGCTGGTTTTCAGGTAGTACCGTTATAATTTCTATAGCATCATTGAATGATTTGAATCTTTCAATTGTGTGCATAAGAACCGGCCTTCCGGCAAGCTCCAAAAACTGTTTGGGAATTTCAGCTCCCATCCGTTTCCCGCTTCCTCCTGCTACAATTACTGCGTACAGCTCCATAAAACAGATACTATTCTTTAGTATAGAGAAATCTTTTAATGCTTCTCTTTGGTGTTTTTGCAAATTCTTCGGGATGTATCCTGAATTTACTTACGGACATGAATTCAGGCAATCTCTCATTCACTTCTTTCCTGGTTTTATCCAAATATTCAATAAGCTCTTCTTCTGAAATATTGTCCCTTTTCATCATTTCATAATCGGGAAAAACCAATGCGATCAATTTATTATCCACTAAAATTACCACCGATTCCACTATATAATCTTTATTATTTATAACAGCCTCTATTTCCTCAGGATAAATATTTTGCCCGGATGGTCCGAGAATCATGCTTTTGCTTCTTCCCTTAATGAAAATATTGCCTCCTTTATCAATTAAACCAAGATCGCCGGTATGCATCCAACCATTATCATCAATCATCTCCCGTGTTGATTTTTCATTCTTATAATACCCTGTCATCACATTCTCGCCCCTTAGTATAATCTCGCCAACAACATTTTCCGGATCAGGAGAATCAATGGTAACTTCCAGTGTATCAACTGCTCTCCCTGATGCGCCAAGCTTAGTAGTGTCCCATGAAGCATAACTGATAAGCGGTCCGCATTCTGTCATCCCGTATCCGACAGAGAATTTGAATCTGATTTTATTAAAGAATTTCTCAGCATCCGGATTAAAGGCAGCTCCCCCAATAACTATTTCCTTAAATTCACCACCAAACGTTTCAACCAGCTTATCACTTATCTTTTTATAAAGTATTTTATTCAGCAGAGGAATAGCAAGTAAAATTTTCATGTGTGGTTTACCTATAACCGGTAATAACTGCTTCTTGAATATTTTCTCAATTACAAGAGGAACCGAAAGAATAAGTCTTGGCTTTATCTCTTTAAATGCCTGAATTATAATTTGTGGCGATGGAGTCTTTGACAAGATTGTAATATGACAACCAATTGTAAACGGGAAAAGGAATTCAAATGCACATCCGTAAGTATGTGCAAGAGGGAGAAATGACACAAGAGGATCGCCTGCTCTTAATGGCATGTTATTCTGAGCATATCTGACGTTGGCAGCCAGGCTGTTATGAGTTATCATTACTCCTTTTGAAAAGCCTGATGTTCCGGAAGTATAGCTGATCACTGCAAGATGATCATTTGAGATGTCAGAGAACTTAATATCTTCCTTCTTAAGCTCAGGAAATGCATTTGAATATTTCTCCTCAAGCGAAGAGAAAATTTCTTTAAATGCCTGTTCGCCTGAAATTATCTTTTGTAAGTCATCAAGAGAAATAACTCCGATTATCTCTGGCATTTTGGTGATATCGAAAAGGTCATAGATTTTATCATCTGCGAAGAGAAGCCTTGAATCAGAATGGTTAATTATATTAGTAAGATCATCGGGTTTGAAATCAGGAAGAATAGGCACAATTACAGCGCCATAGGTTACCGCTGCCAGATAGCTAATGCACCAGTTTGCTGAATTCCGTCCAACCAGAGCAATTTTATCCCCCTCTTTTATTCCTGATCCTTTAAAGAGAATATGAAGTATAAGGATCTTTTCAGCTATCTCCTTGTAAGAAAGACCTTTTTCTTTATAATTCGACAAAGCCTCAATTTCCCAGTTTTGCTTAATACTTTGTTCAATATACCCGATTAAACGTTCCTGTATCATAGATTTGGGTTTTAAATAAAATACATCACAAGAATAGCTATTATTGAAAGAACATTTACTACAGTAAAAAAGTAATTATATCCTTCTCTTTTCTTGCTGAACTGACCAAGTTTCCGGGCAAATATACCAATGGTCGGAACAAAAAGGACAACCAGGAATGCAAAAAATTCAATGCCGAAGAATACCGTTTCCAGGCCTCCTTTCACAAGTGCTGACATATAAATTACTATCAGGAGAACAAGCAAATAAACCAGATAACTAATTTTAAGAAGAAGCGTTGAGACCAGTCTGCGTTTATGAAGCTCATGCGGTTTAAGATAAGCGTAGGCAAGTGCAAAAACTATAATAATAAAAACAACCCCAAGAATATGATTTAGTACAACAGGGAAATTGGCCATATCCACAGGTATTAATTTATTAATCACGATTCCTTATTTGTCCATACAAGTGAACTTGCGCCAAGTACGGCAGCATTGTGAGTACTTAGCTGCGAAGGCAGAAGCTTCACTTTCCCTTTGTAAATGCTGAGAAGATTTTCTTCCATATATTCTTTTGCCGGCTCAAAAATCAGATCCTTTGCAAGGGCGAGTCCGCCAAAAAGAAATATTGCTTCGGGATTGGTATGTGCCACTACATCGGCAAGTTTGAAGCCGAGCATCCTTCCTGTATGAGTAAATGCCCTCTTTGCGAGATAATCGCCACGTTTTGCAGCATCATGTATAATTTCGGCATCAAGTTCTTCAAAACTCAATTTCCTCAGCTCGCTTGGTTCATTGCTATCAGCCATTATCTTCAGAAGAGATCTTTTGAGTCCGGTGGCAGAGACATATGTTTCGAGACAGCCTTTTCTGCCGCATCCGCAATCACGATTTGCGGGACCCGGCCGAATTGCAGTATGTCCAATTTCGCCGGCAAAACCGTCATGCCCGTATACAAGTTTCCCGTCAATTACAAACCCGCTGCCAAGGCCTGTACCAAGCGTAATCACGACAAAGTTTTTCATCCCTTTGGCTCCTCCATATATCATCTCTCCGACAGCTGCTGCATTTGCATCGTTTGTCACAATTACCGGAAGGTTTGTGTGCCTGTTAAAAATTTCGGCAAGAGGGACTATCCCTTTCCAGGGCAGGCCTGCAGCATGTTCTATTGTTCCTTTATTTATGTTTCCCATGGGGGCACCAATGCCAAATCCTATTACTTCGCACCCATTCCCAATCTTTTGAGCTGTAACCTGTATTTTTTCATATAATGCTGCTACAAATACTTCAATTTCATCATAATGTGTGGTTTTTAACCTGTCTTCCCCAAGAATATTTCCTGCCCTGTCGACAAAACCAAAGACTGTATTTGTACCTCCGATGTCAATACCTACTGCTACCTCTTTCTTTGCCATATTTTAGAAATGATTACTTTTTGATTTTCCCACCCAAGATATAACATTTTTGATTTAATCTGTTAATTTTAATCCCGGTTTATTCTAATGAATTCAACTTTAGGCACTCCAAACTTTAGTTCACTTTAAGTACTTTTTAGCTATTCCGGAATATACTCATTCCCGACTTTTCGTGCCCTGGTTGGTTTATCAAGATCAATCCCAAGAGATATCCCTGTTTCGACAAGAATATTCCATCCTGCTGCAAGCTGAACATATTCAGCATATTGACCACCATCTGGAATAATAATTGTCGGGAACATGGTTTTTTTGGTTGATACAGCAATGATATTCATTCCCACACCTTTCACAAGGCACTCATTGAATTTTTCCATTTCAGTGTCAAATGGTTCAATCCATATCAGAACTTCATTTTTATCCATTACTTCCTCAATACCATGAACTGCAAATGTCCCCTCTAGGAATGCTGATTTTTTTCTGGTAATTTCATTGGTCTTAAGAGCCAGTTCTTCAGCAACACCATTATTTCTTCCTGCAAAGTATATTGTACTTGCTTTCCTGATTATTTCAGTTATTGCCGGTTCAATCTTTAATGTCAAAGCATCAGCTGTTTTATTTGCCAGGCCTTTAAGCCCTTCCATTTTTTCACCATTCACGATCCTGAGCAGTGAGTCATAAAAAAGCCCCTGCTCAATCACTGACTTGGTAGCTGCAACCGCGTTTTCTTTACCACAGATCAGTACATGCGTATCTGAGGCAATTTCTTCCAGTTTAGTTTTCGGATTTGCAGTAAGACCAAAAACCGCAGTATGTTTCTGTTTTTTAAGTAAGGTTGTCAGACGGACGACCTCTTTTGTCTGTCCGGAGTTTGAAGCAGCAAAAACTGTATAGTCTTTCAGATTATACTCTTCGGCCTGTGTACAACCTTCCGTTACAACAGGCAGAGTTAAACCTTTTTTATGAGATGCATAAATTGCTCTTTTGGCAGGAAAAATCCTGCTGCTTCCCTCTCCTGTAAGAAATAATCCTTTGTACTTCCTGACAGTTTCCGCAAATCTGGCTGCAGCTTCAGGTTTAAAGGAGTTAATTATCTCCGGAGTTTCCATCATTTCCCTTACAAGGGCATACTTATTGTACTTTTCCTCTGATAGTTTCATAATTATTAATTTTTATTTATAAGAAATTCTGAAAGATCATTCTGAACCTGGGTCTCTCTCTGGAAACCTCCTCCAAGGTGCTGCCAGTAAACTTCCGCATATTCAATACCCACCATTTTGCCATAGTTGCGATTCCCTTCAAGCACATATCCGAAGAAATCATTTATTTTATGCATGTGTTGCATTAACTCTATCTGTGAGATATGATATCCGAGCATTTTTTTCTTCGTTTCAATAGCTGTTTTTACATCAACAAAAAAATGGGGAGGTACTATCTGTGATCCAAGCGGGTCTGATAACGTCAAAGGGGAAGTATGATACAACAATGGTGTGATTTCAAGGGCTTTTTCTTTGATCGGAACCGTTCCAAGGGAAGAGACCATGGCTGCCGTTTCAACAATATTTGCAGTTGTCCGGTGGTCAGAATGATAATCAGAAGGAAGATGAGTGAATATGATACCCGCTTTAACCTTTCTCATCAGAGATATTGCTTTCAACCTCATTTCCTTAGTATCAAAAAGAAACCCATCGGTTCCTCCAAGCATATAGTACTCAGCATCCAGAACTGAAGCTGCCTTTTTTGCCTCTTCAATCCGTAGCTTCGCTGTCTCTTCCATGGTCATATTACAGCCGCCAAGGTCTCCTGCGGTCATTGTGGCTATAACGATTTTATAGCCTTTGTCCTTCAGTAATTTCAAGACTCCTGCGTTCCATGCTTCCGCATCATCGGGATGAGCATGAAATGATAGTGCAACTTTGTTAAATTCTTTAGTCATGGCAAATTTATTTTATTTTCTTTTTGCAAATATTTTTTCGAGTTTTACAAATTCCGGCAACTCTCCTGCAAGCGGTTTTATGTAATCAATGAATTTTTGAGATACATGATTCCCTTCTGAATTAAAAAACTCCGTGGACATAGGTTTTGCAGAAACAGCAACCTCTTTTAACGGGACTTTCCCAAATTCTATGGTATATGGGTTGTCTGAAGTTCTTATAATACTTACCATAAATCCTGATTCCCCTCTCTCTGCCATTTTAACTGCTTCGACTCCGCAGCGATAAGCCTCATCAAGGTCAACCTCTGATGATCTCACGAAGTCGCACATTATCAATGACTCTGTGATTTGAAATTCACCCCTGTATCCGAACTCACCTGTTATTATCCGGTGAAGGCTGAGTGCAACGCTTGAGCCGCCCATAGCACCAAATTCAGTATTATTAAATTTATCCTTCGCAGTCGCAGAACTTACCGGAGTACCATCAGAATATTTCAATCCTTCTCCGCAGACAATAGAAACCCACCCATACTTTTTAATGCAGGCATCAACTTCTTTCAGAAACTTATCGCGGTCAAAATGAAACTCCGGAGCATAAATAAGATGTGGAGCATCTTCTTCATTTTTTCTTGCCATTGCAGTTGCAGCTGCAAGCCATCCGGCATCTCTCCCAATGGTCTGATAAATAACAAACGTGTCAACTTTCTGCATATCGCGGGCAAGAATTCCGGCCTGCATCACATTCAGAATATTTGACCTTGCTGCAGAGGCAAATCCGGGAGTATGATCTGTTCCGAACAGATCATTATCAACAGTTTTAGGAATTCCTATTCCTGTCAGTTCGTATTTTTCATTCCTGCAATAGGTTTCAACCCTGTGGATGGTATCCATCGTGTCGTTCCCACCTATTAGAAAGAAATACCTTATATCGTATTTCTTAAGTACCTTAAGAATAAGAGGAAGATCTTTCTCCTGAATCTTGTGACGCGATGACCCCAACGCAGAGGAAGGTGTATGGCGTAACCCTTCGATGATTTTATGAGGCTGCTTTCCAAGATCATACAGCCATTCCTGCATGAAACCTTCAATCCCAAAATGCATCCCATAAATCTCCCTGATGAAAGATGAGGATAAAGCTGTCTGGATGACTCCCGCAAGACTTGAGTTGATCACCGATGTCGGTCCACCTGATTGCCCGATGAGTGCATTACCTTTAATCATATTATTAACTTTTTATACGAATTTAAGTAGTCCAAAATGTTCCGGCTGATGGTAATCCGGTTTTTCTGTGCTTATCGGATTCCATGTAACGTAATGAGGAACTGTAAGCTTATCACCGCACTTATAAAAATTTGCCCTGAAGATTTTACCTTTCAGATCTTTTACCTGATGATGGAAAAAAACCTCGAAAGGTATGGCTATGGTAATAGTCCATGAATATACCCCCTCCTTCTCTCTGACCGGTTTTGTTCCTGCAGTTGTAAGTCTTCTTATTTTTGAAATGATTTCGGGCCTGACTCTTTTGCTGTTTGCCCGGTCAGTCCCGATTCCAAGCAGGCAGGTCCCAATTGCATTAAACTCCATGTTATAATATATCCCGTCATCCTCCGGAGAAACAAAAAATTCAACACACGAATCTTCGCAAACCATCTCATTTGTTTCAGTTTTTTCAGCCTTGAAATAATTCTCAGTAATATAGTACTTCAGGAAAATTTCATGGTCGCTGTATGCAATTGACAACGCCACATCAGGCTTATAATTATACCCCTTCCAGTTAATAGTATCGATCAGGAGCCGTCCTCTCTGTTCATCCATCCTGACTGAAATTTCTTCAAGCGGGGGAAAATCAGATTTAAGTTCTGCTTTTTGAACTTCTGCGATTTTCATATTCTGATTATGTTTTACTTCGGAACTTAAAGAACCAAATTTAATACAAATATTTATTCATTCCTAAATATCCCTTTTACTTTAATTGAAGATCCTCAATGCAAGCCTTGCGGAATCTTCGATCCCCTCAGATAATGTGTTCGCGGGGATTCATTCCAGCCAGAAGCAGCTTGTGTCCGGGTTTCTATTTCCCTTTTTTAATTTCGCGCAATTTCGGATCCTTAAAGTTTTTTACGCCTATATCCCATGTCTGATCTAAATTCCAGCCTTGTTTCAATTCAATCTCCGAAGAGTATTTAGAATCCGGTCCCGGGTAATAAGAGACCGGTTCCGGCTGCCTGTGTGTAGTAAAATCCCCGGTGGTCCATTTTCCATCACCATTCAGGTCGTATATTACCCGAACCCGGTAGATGCCGGGGTCAAGGAGTGGAAAAACTGTTTTTCCATCCTTTTTCATATAAGTCTCTGCTATAAGCTTTTCGGTCTTGTCAAGCAACTGAATTATCCTGTCACCTTCATAATTCTTAATGTCTAAGGTCAATTTGCAGTATGATTCCGGGTCTTTGATCGAAAATTTTATTCCAAGAGAGTCGGAATGTTCATTATAAATATTGCTAAATGAAGTTGAATCAGCAATGAAGAGGTATTTCTTTCCCTCCGCCAGTTTTGTTTTTAGATAATACTTACATGAATTTATACTGTCTTTAACCAGATAAAATGGCACCTTTTGCCTGGTTGTTTGTACTAATTCATAAAGTTTAATTCGCGAGGTATCGGGCTGCCGGAAAGGCGTTTTAGAATTAAAAACAATAGTTTGCCCCGGTTTTAAAAAGCCTGATTGTATATTGCTTTCAAAAGTGAACCTGGTCCTTTTAATCTTTAATATCCTTGGCGCATGCGGTGAAAGGAATCTCATCAGGATAGTGTCTTGCTTATAACCGGTTATCCCAAGAGTGTCTGTAAAAGGATATTTTATAATTGTATTAATTTGTGGCTGCGAATAGAGAGAACTGTCTGCCAGCCATACTTTTAAAGTATCTCTGTTTCGGCTGGGTTCTGTAAAATATGCTTTCCTGTCTGCTCCGGGAATAGAAAATTCAAATTTCATAGTATCTGGGGGCAAAGAGAGAATATATATCATCTGGTACTTATGATCCCTGTGAGAACTGATCAGGTAATGAGCTTTTTTCAGTGCAGCAAATTGGGAAAGCCTGTATTCTCCAATTAAGGTTACCGGTTCAGCGACTTTGCCTGCGCCCTTTTTTATATTTGTTGTATCTTTAGTTGCTACACCGTTTTTGTTTATCCTCTTTTTTACTGTTTGGTGAGATTTAACTTCACCCTTCTTTACTGTTTGGGGGGCTTTAGCTTCTCCTTTTTTTACTGTTATTGAATCTTTAGTAATATGAGGAGGCGGGATGAAATTCTTCCCGGGAGTAATTTCAACCGTGGAATCCATGAAAGCAAATTCTTCATCAGGATGATTATAGTTTTTGCTGTTATCCTCATCCTTCAGTCCATATAACCTGTAAGTTCCCGGACGAACATTATCAATCCTGAAATAGCCACTCTGATCTACGCTTGATATATACTCGGGAAGGTGCTTAACAACAGCCGAATCAGCAAGCTCCCGGTACAAAAGTACCTCTGTTTTCTCAGGGACTTCAAGATTAAATGCATTATAAATATTCCCTGTAACAGAGAGAGAGTCAATTACCGGTCCGGTTGACAATACAAACTGGTAATTCTGAAGAATATTCCCTTCATTCAGATCTTTTATAGCATCCCGAAAATAAAAGGTATATGTTGTACTGTCTTTCAGTTTATCATCGAACGCAACCTCAATAGCTTTCCCTTTTATGATTACTCTTGGTTTCTTTTTCATCGGGGGAGAAACCATGAATTTTTCATTTATATTATCGAGAACCACATATTCATTAAATACAATTTCAAGTTTGTTTCCCCTGAAATTTCTCGCTTCGTTCACAGGAATACTTTTTACTACAACCGGGGGTGTCCTGTCTCTCTGACCACCCGAAGGTGAGCTGATCTTAGCACAGGTACTTATAGTAACTATGAGAGCTGAACCAAGAAAGAGGCGGGCAATCATCCTTTTATACATAAATTCATCGGGTTATTTATGAATTACAAACTTACATCATTTTTTAAAGATTGAAGCTCTTCGCACCAAGTTATGAAGAATCTTCGATCCCCTAAGGTAAATTCTTAATGCTCGCTGACTCCGCAGCAAGCAACGGA